>NZ_JACDDV010000008.1 GCF_013816785.1 Sphingomonas sp.
CTGTCTCGCGCTCTATGCCTTGGGAATGGCGCCGACCCGGCTCGCTCGCTTTTACCGCTGAGCCGCGGTCACTCGCGCGCACACCGCGTCGAGCTTGGCGAGCATGGCCGGATCGCGCGCGTCGGGCGCGGTGATGATCGCCCTGTCGAGCGCAGTGTCGATTGGCGACGCCCCCCGCTCGGCGGGCAGCAACCCGGCCAGGCGAACCACCAATTGGCGCCCTACCTCGGCATTGGCCATCAGCTGGGCGATCACCGCGGCGACCTCGACCGCGTCCTCGCCGCCGCGCCAGCAGTCATAGTCGGTCACCATCCCGACGAGCGCGTAGGGCAGCTCGGCCTCGCGCGCGAGTTTGGCCTCGGGCATCGCGGTCATTCCGATCACGTCGCAGCCCCACTCGCGATAGAGCAGGCTCTCGGCGCGCGACGAAAATTGCGGGCCTTCCATCGCCAGATAGGTGCCGCCCCGCACCACCGTCGCCCCGGCCGCGCTGGCGGCGTCGGCGCATAGCCCCGACAAGCGCGGGCACGTCGGATCGGCCATCGACACATGCGCGACCATCCCGGGGCCGAAGAAGCTCTTGTCGCGTGCGAATGTCCGGTCGACGAACTGGTCGACAACCACGAACTGGCCCGGCGCCAGCTCCTCGCGGAGCGACCCGACCGCCGAAATGGCGACGACGTCGGTGCAGCCGGCGCGCTTGAGCGCATCGATGTTGGCGCGCGCATTGACGTCGGAAGGCGGTAGCTGATGCCCGCGCCCGTGGCGGGGCAGGAATACGAATTCGAAGGCGCCGATCCGGCCGGTCAGCAATTGGTCCGATGGTGCCCCCCACGGCGTGTCGATCATGATCCAGCGCGGATTCTCGAGCGCATCGATCTCGTACAACCCCGAGCCGCCGATGACGCCGATCCTCCAGCCAGGCATGCGATGCAACCTCAGTCCGCTTGCAGGTCGGCGAGAAATGCCCGGATGCGCGCGGCGTTGACGCCGATATCGCTGCCCCCGACTCGGCTGATCGAGCGCATGTCGACGATCGACCCGTCCGGCCGTTTGGGATCGGGCCGCACGCGCACCACCACATCGTCCTTGAATCGGAAGAACAACGTCGTGGCGGTCGCCTCGATGATCCCGGCTTGCCGATCTACGCGTGCAACCTGCCAGCCGCGGTCCCGAACAAGCGCTTCGGCGCGCTGAATGGCATCGGCTGGGCTCAGCGCCAAGCTCAAGCTACGAACGTCGCCATAGGCCTCCCGGTGGATCGTCTTCCACCGACTCTCGGGATCGAGCGCGGCAAGGTCGGGACGGCCATCGTCGGGAATATCCTCAAGATTGTCCGTGCGGACCGTCAGGGTTTTGAAATGCGGCACATCGGCGAGGTCGGTGGTCGCGTCGTGGATCGCGGGAACGCGGCGCGCGGTCGCGATATGGCTCATCAAATAAGCGCCAAACGCGCCCGCGATGACGAACGCGACCAGGTTGAGCCGGCCGGTGCGGACTCCGCCACGCCGCGAAACAACGAAAGCGACGATCGCCAATAGCCCGCCGGCGATGGCGGCGTAAAAAGCGTAACGCAGGATGGTGAAGCCGATTCCAAATGACCAGGCCCCGGCGCCGCTCCCGGCCGCAGCGATGAGCGCCGCCGCCAGTCCGCCGAGGCTAAGCGCAAGCGCCACCCACGACAGTCGCCGCCCCCAATCACCATTCCCTGTCGTGTCGATCATCATGCTCTGCCTTCGGTGCGCCCGCGCCTTAGCGGCTGCAGCAGCATCCGGTCGAGGCGAAGTTCGCCAGGGCTTCGGAACTGGGGAAGCCCGATCGTCATCGCCTCATGCCCCGCCGCCGGCTGGGCGCGATAGGTGCCGAACAGCCGGTCCCACCACGGCAGGTTGAAGCCAAAGTTCGAATTGGTCTCGCGCGCCACGATCGAATGGTGGACGCGGTGCATGTCGGGCGTGACCAGGATCCGGCGCAACCAGCGGTCAACACCTGCGGGCAGCCGGACATTGCTGTGGTTGAACATCGAAGTGGCGTTGAGGAGGACTTCAAAGATGATCACTCCCAACGCCGGCGCGCCGAGCACCACTACCGTACCGAGCTTGATGCCCATCGACAACAGGATCTCGACCGGATGGAAGCGGACCCCCGTCGTCACGTCGATGTCGAGGTCGGCATGGTGCATGCGATGCAGCCGCCACAGCAACGGAGCGGCGTGGAACAGCAAATGCTGGGCGTAGATGATCAGGTCGAGCAGGATGATGGTTGTGAGAATCGCGAGCCAATCCGGCACTTTCACAAGATTGAGCAGACCCCATCCTTTGGCGTCAGCAATCAGCGCGAGCCCGACTGCCGCGGTCGGGAACAGAATTCGCACCAGCAAGGTGTCGATTGCCACCACCCCGGCATTGCCCGGCCAGCGCCGCCACCGGCCGACCGTTAGCTGGCGGCGCGGCGCGAGCAGCTCCCACGCCATGAGGAACGCCAGCGCGGCGGCGAAGACACCAAGCCGGATCAGCGGCTCGGCAGCGAGGCCGCCGCTCGTGGTGTCGAGGCCAGTCATGAAGGCCGAATAGCGCATCGCGAGCCGGCATGCCGTAACTTTTCCAGCGCGCGCGACGAGCTGTTAACCCCGCAAGCCCCCCCTGCCGCGGTTGTCTACGCGTCTGTGAGCTATTCGGTACGACTGACGCTCGAATCCCTATAAGGGGCACGCAAATTCCCTAAGCCTCACGACAGGGAAGCGAGGCGCCTAAGGTCCCGAATTCCGGACCTTAATTCTGTCACGGTGACCCGGAAGGGCTAGCTGATTCCCTAAAAACAGGCCGATTAGGGAATTGAGGGCATGAGAGGGGTTCGCCGAAGTCTGCGTCCCGCACCATGCCTTCAGTGGGCAATCGCTGGCTTTCCTGCGCTGGGAATGGAAACCTTGGTGCGCCGCTTGGGTAAGGTTTGGGGCTCGGAACTAGTATCGGCATCACCTTCTTAGAGCGATTCAGTGAGACTGATGCGCTCGCTGTAAGTCCTACTTACGACTGCTGGTGCTTATCTCCGCCGGACCTAGAAAAGCCCTGGCACGACTTGCTGTGCCGGCGTCGGACGTTGCGGTCGGAGTATTTCTAGCCTGGGCGCTGGCGGCGGCGTTGCGGGCTTCGCTACGACCGGCGCTGGCGACGGTGGGGGATTGCTGCCCTGCGCGGGTGTCAGCATGGTGATCGCCGCCAGCGTCAATTCCCGAGTGCCGATCAATGGAGCCCCGGAACTTCGCGTTCGGCAGTGTCGGGCTGACTGCTTTGAAGGATCTCACGACCGCGCAGTGACTGGCTCGTCTGCGTTCCGCCGACCGAAATGGGCGTGCAGGTGCGCCCGGCCAAGAAATCCAGCGCCCCCTTGACCGAGCCTTCGGAGGGATCGCCAAGCGGCCGCATAATGTCGTCGGCCGCCTGGCAGCTGGCTTCTACTTTGGTCGCGAGGCCGTTGTAATAGTCGCCCTGGCGATTGGCGTTTTCAGTTTTGAAGGCCACCACCCGCAAACGGTCATCGCACTGGCTCCGATCGAGCGCGATCTGGCCGACGGGCTTGCCATATGTGTTGGAGCCGATCAGGGCCGAATTGGCATGAAGGTAGGGAGTGAAGCTGTTAATGACGAGTTCGCTCGCCGAAGCGGTGCCGCCAGTGCCGATAAACGCAATCTTCACCGGCGCGATCGACTGCGACAGCGGCGTAAACAAGGTGGTTGAATTGTTGCTGGCCTTTTCCGGCCGGAAGCTGGTGTAACTGAAGACATTGTTGATACGCCCGGCGCCCATAAGATTGCCCATCAGATCGGCGATCGCGACCAACCCGCCTCCGTTATAGCGAAAATCGACGATGACCTGATTGATCCCCTGCAGCCGGAACGTGTCGAACGCCATGCGCAGTTGCGGATCCGCAGTGGAAATGAAGGTGCGCAGATTGAGATAACCGACCTTGCGACCATTATCGTCAATCACCTTTGCGCCATAACGCGCCGACACTGGCGAGATTTCGTAAGTCGCTTTGGTCACGGTAACGTCACGCTCGACCCCACCGCTGCTGACCCGCAAAACGCGAGTGACGCCTGCCTCCGACGAACCAAGCGCCGCATTGACGCCGGCCGCACCTTCTGAGGCGAAGATCGACGCGACGGTGCGAAGTGAAGCCACGCTCGTGCCAATCGCTATAATTTCGGTGCCGCGATCGATGCCGGCGGCCAGCGCAGGCGCGCCTTCAAACGCTTCGGTGACGAACAATCGGCCAGCGCCGGCATCATAGGACAGCCTGATTCCAAATCCTGCGGTGGAGCCCGATTCATAAAAAGCGTTCTCGGCCGCGATGGACGTGAGATAGGTGAAAAAGCGATCCTTCGATTGGGCGCGAGCGGTGGCGGTGAGGGCGTCGATATAAGCTCCTACCGTTGTATAGGCCCCCGGATCGAGCGCTGCGGGCAAGAGCTCGGGAAACAGATACCATTCGCGCAACTGACCCGCAGCCCAGTCCTGGCGCTCGCGAAGAGAGCAACCGGCAGTCGTCTGGGTCGGGGTCGGAGCGACGGCCACCGGAGGTGCACTGCCACCGCTGTCGCTCCCTCCTCCGCCACAGGCTGCGAGTAAGGCGACAATACTTGTCAGGGTCGTAAACCGAGTCGCACGCATTACAACTATCCTCCCGATTTGAGAGACTTAAGCCGTAAGACCAGCAATGACAGCAAAAAATTACGCCAGCTGATCAAGCGGCGGAAATCTGGCGGTTCGTATCCCGGGTTGAAGGGCCAAACCCGAATTATAACATTACGTCCTTGGAGCGTGCGGCGCCGCGCTTTGTGCAAAAACAGGTTCGACGCCTGTGGGCGCCACCATATTTTCACAACATTTATCTGCATTCGGGCCTGGGGCTACAGCACGATGTCTAGCCTAGCGCCTCGACAATCGTGACGTTGGCGATGCCGCCGCCCTCGCACATGGTCTGCAATCCAAAGCGCAAACCGCGAGCGCGCAAGGCGTGGACCAGGGTTGCCATCAGCTTGGTCCCGCTTGCGCCTAGCGGATGGCCAAGCGCGATCGCGCCGCCGTTGACGTTGAGAAGGGCCGGGTCGCCGCCGATTTCCTTGAGCCAGGCGAGCGGGACCAGCGCGAACGCCTCATTGACTTCGTACAAGTCGATGTCGGCTAGGGCGCGGCCCGATCGCTCGAGCGCGCGCCGGGTTGCCCGGATCGGCTCCTCCAGCATGATGACGGGATCGCCGGCGGTGACCGTCAGATGGTCGATCCGCGCGATCGGGGTCAGGCCATGTTCCTGGAGCGCTCGTTCCGAGACCACCAGCACGCCTGACGCACCGTCGCACACCTGGCTGGCATTGCCGGCAGTGATCACCCCGTTCGGGACCAGCGTTTTCAGCTCAGCGAGGCCGTCGCGGCTGGCGTCGCGGCGAATGCCCTCGTCGCGGGCGTGAACGATCGGATTGCCCTCCTTGTCGGTCGCGTCGAGCAACAGAATTTCGCGGTCGAATGCTCCGGTATCGCTGGCCGCGGCGGCTTTGCGATGGCTGTCGAGCGCGAACGCGTCGAGCTCCTCGCGCGAAAATCCATATTTGCCGGCCATCATTTCGGCGCCGGTGAACTGGCTGAATTGCTCGACGCCGTAGCGCTGCTTGATCGATGGCGGCCACGGGCCGGTACCGACCCCAGCCTGAGCGGCAAGGATGACCGGGCTGCCCATCGGCACGCGGGTCATGCTTTCGACCCCGGCGGCGATGACCACGTCCTGCGTGCCCGACATCACCGCCTGGGCGGCGAAGTGCAGCGCCTGTTGCGAGCTGCCGCACTGTCGGTCGATAGACACCGCGGGAACGCTGTCGGGCAGCGACGAGGCGAGCACCATGTTGCGGCCGATATGGAAACTCTGCTCGCCGACCTGGCCGACGCAACCGGCGATGACGTCGTCGATTGCCCCCGGGTCGATCCCGCTGCGCCCGACCAGCGCATCGAGTACCGCCGCGCCCAAATCGGCCGGGTGCCAGTCGCGCAGCGCCCCGCCACGCCGGCCGCCGGCCGTGCGCAGGGCTTCGACAATATAAGCGTCCGTCATCTTCGTTCCTCTTCGACCACATTCCGCCTAGAAGCGTCCGATGCCATGCCGCGCTAGCCTATCATGATCGGCCTCGCGATGCTTTTGATCGCTGCTGAAGTTAGCGCGACGACCGACCCGGCCGAGATCATCGTCACCGGCCGCGGCCTCGACCGGTCGGCGAGCGATGAGACCTTCGACCTTGTGACGCTGACCCGCGACGATGCGCGGCGGGAGGCCAGCGGGCGGCTCGAGAACCTGCTTAAAGCCGTTCCTGGGGTGCAGGGGTTTCGCCGCTCGGACTCGCGCTCGTCGCACCCGACCAGCCAGTCGATCACCATGCGCGGGCTGGGCGGCAACGCCAGCAGCCGCGCGTTGCTGATCCTCGATGGCGTGCCGCAGGCCGACCCGTTCGGCGGCTGGGTCAGCTTTCCGGCCTATTCACTCTACCGGATCGGATCGATCAGGGTGGCGCGTGGCGGGGGCAGCGCAATTTGGGGCGCGGGCGCGCTCGCGGGGACGGTCGAGTTGGAGAGCGCGACGCCGGACCAATTAGCTCCGGTCGAGGGGTCGTTGATGGCCGGCTCGCGGCGATCGGTCGAGGCGAATGCGAGCATGCTGGGTTCGATTAGCAGGGGCTTCGTAACCGGTTCAGCCTCGTTCAGTCGCGGCGACGGCTTCGTCCCGATCGTGCGCGAGGATCGCGGCCCAATCGACCGGCGGGCCTCCTATCGCCAGGCTTCGGCCGTGCTGCGCGGCGTAGTTGAGGTCGCGTCCCGGACCGAACTGCAATTAAACCTGTCGGGCTTCGACGATCGGCGCGATCGGGGCGTGGCGAAGACCGACAACCGTTCGCGCGGGGCGGATGCTTCGGTTCGGCTGGTCGGGCGCGGGCGCGCCGGCTGGTCGTTGCTCGGCTATGTCCAACAGCGGCGCTTCGCCAGCCAGTTCGCTGCTATCGACGCGGCGCGAACCACCAGCACGCTGACGCTCGACCAATATCGCGTGCCGGCGACGGGATGGGGCGCGCGGGGCGAAGTATCGCGGGCGGGCCCGGTCGAACTCCGCGCCGGCCTCGATCTGCGCGGAACCGAAGGCGAGACCGATGAGCATTATCAGTTCGTCGCCGGATCGCCGACGCGAAACAGGATCGCTGGCGGCCGAAGCATGACGGTCGGCGCCTTTGCCGACGCGACGGTCTCTCGGCCCGCGTGGACCTTCAATGCATCGGCCCGGCTCGATCGATGGGCGATCCGTGACGGACGGGTTGAGGAGGCGCTGCTCAGCGGCACTGGGCTGACCGAAACATGGTTCGCCGATCGTTCGGGCTGGCAGCCGACCGGGCGGGTCGCTGCTGCTTGGCGGGCAGGCGATGGACTAACCTTTCGAGCTTCGGCCTACCGCGGCTGGCGGCTGCCGACTCTCAATGAGCTTTACCGCCCGTTTCGGATCGGCGCCGACGCGACCGCCGCCAACGCCGCGCTTGATCCCGAAACTGCGGCCGGCGCGGAGGTCGGCCTGGCGGCGCGCCTCACGCCGGCGATCCGGCTCGACCTGACCGCCTTCAGTGTGCGGCTTGAAGACGCCATCGCCAATGTCACCATTGCCCATGGGCCAGGCGTCTTTTCCGGGGTCGGATTCGTGTCGGCGGCGGGCAGTTACCGACGGCGCGAGAATCTCGATGCGATCCGCAGCCGGGGCGTCGAGGCAGCTCTCTCCGCGACGTTCGGCGCGCTCTCGGCGCGGCTGTCCTACGCGTTAGCTGACGCGCGCGTTCGCGATCGGACGTTCGCCGACGTCGATGGCCTCCGCCCCGCGCAGGTGCCGCGCCACCAGCTCGCCGCGTCGGTTGATTGGACGCGCGCCGACGCGATCGGCGCGGGGGTCACCGCGCGTTTTGTTTCGGGACAGTTTGAAGACGACGCCAATCGCCGCCACCTGTCGGGGGCGCTGACGATTGACGCCTTCGCCATGCGCCGAATCGACCGGCATCTGGCCCTGACGTTTAGAGGCGAAAACCTGTTCGGCACCCGGGTGGAAGCGGCGTTAAGCGAGCGCGGCGAGACCGAACGGGCCAATCCCCGGACCCTTTGGATTGGAGTGGCCTTCCGCTGATCGGCCGGGTTCAACAATCCACAGGATATTCGCGCCAGCCCTCTGGAACCTTCCTGACATTTGGTGATTAAACCGACGGGGGGAGCTGCGTATCGTACTCCCTATTACCTGTGGGTGGTGGAGGCGTGCGCACATGAATCGTCAAGTTCCGCGGTCCGAGTTTGGGACGACACGCCGGCAACTAGTCGCTGCCCTTCGACGCCTGCGTCGCGGCGACTTCACCGTCCGGCTGGACGAAGAATCGTCCGACGAGGACAATGAAATCGCCGTGCTGTTCAACGAGGTTGTCAGCCTCAACCAGCAGATCACCGACGAATTCCAGCGGCTTTCGAAAGTGGTCGGCAAGGAAGGCAAGATCACCCATCGCGCCAAGGTGCGCGGCGCGACAGGCGGTTGGGATACCAAGCTGCGCGCGGTCAATGAACTCATCGACGACATGGTCCAGCCGACCACCGAAGTCGCGCGCGTGATCGGATCGGTCGCCAAGGGCGACTTGTCGCAGTCAATGGCAGTCGAAATCGAGGGCCGCGCGCTGAAGGGCGAATTCCTGCGCATCGGCAAGGTCGTCAACACGATGGTCGAGCAGCTCGCGTCGTTCACGTCGGAAGTCACCCGCGTGGCGCGAGAAGTCGGCACAGAAGGGAAGCTTGGCGGACAGGCCAATGTGAAGGGGGTCGCCGGCACTTGGAAGGATTTGACCGACAACGTTAACCTGATGGCCGCCAACCTCACCGGCCAGGTACGCAACATCGCCGACGTGACGACCGCGGTGGCGCTCGGCGATTTGTCGAAGAAGATCACGGTCGACGTGAAGGGAGAAATTCTGGAACTGAAGAACACCATCAATACGATGGTCGATCAATTGAACGGGTTCGCGTCGGAAGTCACCCGCGTCGCCCGCGAAGTCGGCACCGAGGGCAAATTGGGCGGCCAGGCCCAGGTGCCGGGCGTCGCAGGCACCTGGGCCGATCTGACCGAGAACGTCAACTCGATGGCGGCGAACCTGACCGGCCAGGTCCGCAACATCGCCGAGGTTACCACCGCCGTCGCCTCGGGCGATCTGTCGAAGAAAATCACGGTCGACGTGAAGGGCGAAATTCTCGAACTGAAGAACACCATTAACGTGATGGTCGATCAGTTGAACGGCTTCGCGTCGGAAGTGACCCGCGTGGCGCGCGAAGTTGGCACCGAAGGCAAGTTGGGCGGGCAGGCAAAGGTGCCGGGCGTCGGCGGGACGTGGAAAGATCTGACCGACAACGTCAATCTGATGGCGACCAACCTGACCAACCAGGTGCGCGGTATCGCCGACGTTGTCACCGCGGTTGCGCAAGGCAATCTGAAGCGCAAGCTGACGTTCGACGCCAAGGGCGAAATCGCCGCGCTGGCCGAGACGATCAACGGCATGATCGAGACGCTGTCTACCTTCGGTGACCAGGTCACCAACATGGCCCGCGAGGTGGGCGTCGAAGGGCGCCTCGGCGGCCAGGCACGCGTCCCGGGCGCCGCTGGCCTGTGGCGAGACCTTACCGATAACGTTAACGCGATGGCTACAAATCTAACCAATCAGGTGCGTTCGATCGCCGATGTCGCAACCGCGGTGACCAAGGGCGATCTGACCCGCTCGATCTCGGTCGAGGCCTCCGGCGAAATGGCGGCGCTCAAGGACAATATCAATGAGATGATCCTCAACCTGAAGGATCAGACGCTCAAGAACGCCGAGCAGGACTGGCTCAAGACCAATCTCGCCCGGTTCAGCCGCATGCTCCAGGGCGAGCGCGATCTTGCTACCATCTCCAACCTCATCATGTCGGAACTCGCGCCGTTGGTGAACGCGCAGTACGGCGTGTTCTACGTCACCAACCGCGAAGAGGAAGAAACCAAGCTGGAGTTGGTCGCCAGTTACGGTGCCGACAGCCGCGAGGATCTGAAGAAGCAATTCGGCCTGCGCGAGGGCCTCATCGGCCAGGCAGCGGCCGACAAGCGCGCCATGCGCCTGACCAATGTGCCGGGCGACTTCATCAAGATCGGATCGGGCCTCGGCCAGGCCGCGCCGGCCAACATCAACATCCTGCCCGCTTTGTTCGAGGATGAGGTCAAGGCGGTGATCGAGCTGGCGTCGTTCGAGGAGTTCAACGAGACTCACCACAGCTTCCTCAACCAGCTGATGGAAACCGTCGGCATCGTCCTGAACACCATCGCCGCGACGATGCGGACCGAGGGGCTATTGAAACAGTCTCAGCTACTGACGCAGGAGCTGCAGGCACGGCAGACCGAACTCACCACGAAGCAGGAGGAGCTGCACAACACCAATGAGGAACTGCAGGAAAAAGCGCAGCTGCTCGAGAATGAGAAGCGCCAGGTCGAAGCCAAGAATTTCGAGATCGACATGACCCGCCGGGCGATCGAGGAAAAGGCCGAGCAGCTCGCCCTGACATCGAAGTACAAGAGCGAATTCCTGGCCAACATGAGCCACGAATTGCGCACACCGCTGAATTCGCTGCTGATCCTGTCGAAGCTTTTGGCTGACAATCAGCAGGGCAATTTGAACGGGAAGCAAACCTAGTTCGCGCGCACCATCCACGGCGCCGGGACCGACCTGCTCAATCTCATCAACGACATCCTGGATCTGTCCAAGGTCGAATCCGGGACCGTGTCGATCGAGGTCAGCGAAATGCCGATGGCGGGATTGAAGCAGCATATGGAGCGGACCTTCCGCCAGCTCGCGTCGGAGAAGGATCTGGCGTTCGAGGTCGATTTCGCCGAGGAACTGCCGGTCGCCATCCGCACCGACGAAAAGCGGCTCCAGCAGGTCGTCCTCAACCTGCTATCCAACGCCTTCAAATTCACCTCGGACGGAGGCGTTACGTTGCGGGTGGGGCCGGCGAGAAGCGGGTGGAGCGCCAATCACTCCTTCCTCAAGGAAGGTCAGGATGCCATCGAGATCGCGGTCAGCGACACCGGCATCGGCATTCCCGGCGACAAGCAGAAGCTGATCTTCGAGGCGTTCCAGCAGGCCGACGGCACGACCAGCCGCAAATATGGCGGCACCGGGCTTGGCCTGTCGATCAGCCGCGAAATCTCGCGCCTGCTAGGCGGCGAGCTTCAGGTCCGCTCGGTCCCCGGCGAGGGTTCGACCTTCACTCTCTACGTACCGGTGCAGCCGCCGGCCGGTCAGCTGAGCCTTGCCTCGCCGGCGGCCGCGCTGGTGGTGGACAGCGCGAGCGAGCTCGTCACGGCCAGCTATCCGCTGCCCGACGACCGCGATGACTTGAAGGGGCAGCCGTTCGTGCTGATCGTCGAGGACGACCCCACCTTTGCCTCCATCCTGCTCGAACTGGCGCACGACGCGGGCCTCAAGGGCGTGATCTCCTCGGCCGGGTCGGCGACGGTCGCGCTGGTGCGCAAGCTGAAACCCGACGCGGTGACGCTCGACCTCGGGCTCAGCGACATCGACGGCTTCGTGCTGCTCGACCTGCTCCGCCACGACCCCGATACCGCCGGCATTCCGGTCCACGTCATTTCGGGCGCCGAGCAGGCCAGCCACGCGCTCACCATCGGTGCCTCGGGGATCATCGAAAAGCCCGCTGACCGCGACGTGCTGGCCCAGCTGTTTACAGGCCTTGCGGAGGATGCGCGCACTCGCCGCAAGAAGGCCAAGTCGGGTGATCGCCGGCCGGCCGGGGCCGTGCCGCACGCGGTTGGCGATCCCGACCGGCTGGCGGGACTCGCCGGCAGCCGCGTGCTGATCATCGACGATGATATCCGCAACATCTACTCACTGACCAGCGTGCTCGAGGCGCACGATGTCCGCGTACTTCACGCCGAAAGCGGGGCGGAGGGCATCCGACTGCTCGAGACGACGCCGGGCATCGACCTAGCGCTGGTCGACATCATGATGCCCGACATGGACGGCTATGAGACGATGCGGCAGATACGAAGCAAACGGAGTATCGGCGCGATTCCGCTGGTAGCGGTCACCGCGAAGGCCATGAAGGGCGACCGGCAGAAATGCCTCGACGCCGGCGCCTCCGACTATATTTCGAAGCCGGTCGACGTCGATTTGCTGCTGGCGCTGATGCGCGTGTGGATCGGCCGCGCGCGCGGTGTCGCGCCGGCGGCCCGCCCACGGTGCAAATCAGGAAAGGCGGCCTGAGCCGATGAATGACGCCCCGTCGGCGATGCGCGCCACCAAGCCGTCCAAGCCGCGCGTCCCGCGTGCCCGCATATTGCTGGTCGACGATGACGAGCGCAATTTGCTCGCCTTGTCCGAAGTGCTCCACGGCATCGCCGACATCGTCACCGCCGCCTCGGGCCGCGCGGCGCTGCGCCATTTGTTGAACGGCGATTTCGCGGTCATCCTGCTCGACGTATTCATGCCGGGCATCGACGGCTACGAGACCGCTCAGCTGATCCGCGAGCGTAAGAGCAACAGCCACATTCCAATCATCTTCCTGTCTGCGGTCAACAAGGAAACCGAACATCTGATGCGCGGCTATGCGATGGGCGCGGTCGATTATGTGTTCAAGCCGGTCGACCCGCTGATCCTGACATCGAAGGTCAGCGTGTTCGTCGACCTCTACAAGATGCGCGCGCAGTTCGAGGCCAAGAGCCGGGCCGAACAAGCGCTGCGCGACGCCAATTTCAAGGCTGAGCTGGAAAAGCTGCAAATCGAGCGTGAGCTTCAGGCGAGCCGCATGCGCCAGGCGGCGATCATCCAGTCGCTGCCGATCATCCTCTACCTCGAGCCGCATCAGACGGAGCCGCGCTGTCCGGCCTTCGTCAGCGGCGACCTGGAGGCGATGACAGGCTTCAGCTTCGACGCCGTGCGGGCCGACCCCGAGCTGTGGCAACAGCGCATCCACCCAGAAGATCGCGAGCGGGTGCTGACCTCGATTGCCGACCGCAATTCGACCGGGCAGCTGTCGATCGAGTATCGCTGGCAATGCGCCGACGGCACCTACAGGCATTTCCACGACCAGGCGGTTCTGCTCCGCGGACCGGCGGGCGAACCTATCGAATTTGCTGGCACATTGCTTGACGTCACGACCCAACGGGAGCTCGAATCACAGCTGGTGCAAGCCGGCAAGATGGACGCGATCGGTCAGCTGACTGGCGGCATCGCGCACGACTTCAACAATTTATTGTCGGCGGTACTTGGCGGAATCCTCCTGCTCGACAGACGTCTCGAGCTCGGCGATCGCGAGCGGCAGATCATGCAACAGATGCGCCATGCCGCCGAGCAGGGGGCGGAGCTGGTGAGGCGGATGATGGCCTTCGCGCGCAAGCAGGATTTGCGCCCGTCCAGCGTCGATCCCAACAGCCTGTGTCAGTCGGTCGCGGGCCTGGTCGAGCATACGCTGGGCGGGACGGTGACCATCCACTGGAACTGCGTCGAAACCTCGCGCAACCTGTTTGTCGACCGATCCCAACTTGAGCTCGCGCTGGTCAATCTGATCCTCAATGCACGCGACGCCATGCCAGATGGTGGCAAAGTCGGCGTGACGATCGACGAGGCGCCGGCTTTCGACGCAGGCGCCGATCCGTTCGTGCGGATCTGCGTCGCCGACCAGGGCCACGGCATCGCGCCCGAAATGCTCGGTAAAATCATGGAGCCGTTTTTTACGACCAAGGAAGCCGGCAAGGGTACCGGGCTGGGTCTCTCCATGGTGCTCGGCTTCGTCCAGCAATCCGGCGGAATGCTCGAAGTCAGCAGCGTCCCCGGCGAGGGATCGAGCGTCCAGATATTGCTCCCGTCCACCGCGCAGAGCGCGGAGCGCGTAGCGCCGGACGACGCGGATCAGGAACGCGAAACGCTGTCGCTCAACACGGTGCTGCTGGTCGATGACGATGACGCGGTGCGTACCGTGGTCGGCGAGCAATTGCGCGAATTGGGCCTGACCGTTCGTTCGGTCGAAAGCGGGCAACAGGCGCTCGAGTTGCTCAAACGGGAAGGGGGCGAATTTGACCTTATCTTGTCTGACTTCGCGATGCCGGGAATGAACGGGGTCGAGACGATCAGCCAGGTCCGTAAGCTCAGGCCCAACATCCGAGCGGTGCTGATGACCGGATATGCTGACGACCGTGATTTCGTAGCCGAGCGCGGTTCGATCCTGACGCTGCGCAAGCCGATCGACACACTCGACCTCGAACGCAAGCTGGCCCGCGCCGCCTAGAGCCTGATCGTCGAGGTGAAAGCGCTTCGCGCTTCCGCCGATGCCGTGAATCAGGCCCTCATCAATGGTCTAGCGCGCCGCGGTGACGATTCCGCTAACGCTTCCGAAGCCGATTGGCACCGCGCCATTCGCAGCGCAGCGCGCGCTCATCAGCATCTCGTCGCCATCGTCTAGGAAGCTACGGGTTTCGCCGCTGGGGAGGAGCATCGGCGTCTTGCCGCCCTGGCTGATCTCAAGCAGCGAGCCGAGGCCGTCGGCATCGGCGGTCGACAGCGTGCCGGTGCCGATCAGATCGCCGGGCTGCAGATTGCAGCCGTTGGAGGCATGGTGGGCGACAATCTGCGCCGCCGACCAATACATCGCTGCGGCCGCCTCGCCCCGGCTCAGGACGTGCGGGGGAAGCCCGGCCGCCCGCATTTTCCGCGTCAGAAGGGTCGCCTCAAGCTGGATGCCGAGCCCGCCGTTGCTGCTGTCCGTCGCGTCGGACAAATAGGGCAGCGGCGCCGGATCGCCCTTAGGTCGCGGCGACATCGGACGCCGGAATGGGGCGAGCGCGTCGGGCGTAACCACCCAAGGCGAAATGCTGGTCAGGAAATTCTTGGCGAGGAACGGCCCGAGCGGCTGATATTCCCACGCTTGAAGGTCGCGCGCCGACCAGTCGTTGAGCAGGCAATAGCCGGCGATATGTTCTGCCGCCTGACCGATCGGGATAGCGTCGCCCAACGCATTGCCGCGGCCGACAAACATGCCCAGCTCAAGCTCGTAATCGAGCCGCCGGCACGGGCCATAGTCCGGCACGTCAGCGTCGGGCGGTTTGCGCTGGCCTTTCGGCCGGACGACGGGCTCGCCCGACACGCGCACGCTCGACGCCCGCCCATGATAGCCGATTGGCACATATTTATAGTTGGGCAGCAGCGGCTGGTCGGGTCGGAACTGCTTGCCGACATTGTTCGCGTGATGGATGCCGACATAGAAGTCGGTGTAGTCGCCGATCGCACAGGGTAAGTGCATCGTCGCGTCGGGCATGCGCACTAGGTGCGGCTCGACCGCCGCGCGTTGGGCCTCGCCCGACAGCAGGTCCGACAGCAGGCGGCGAAGCGCGCGGCAATCCTCGGGGCCGCCCGCGAACCAGGCGTTGAGTGTCGATTGCGTCAGCGCCGGCAGCCAGCGGTCGTCGAGCAGCCCGGACTCGGCCAGCCCGCGCACGTCGGCGATGAGGTCACCGATGGCGACGCCGATGCGGGGGCCGTTGGCGCCGGCAAAGACGCCGAGCGGCAGGTTTTGAACCGGAAAGTCCGGATGCCCGTTGGCGCTGTCGACCCAGCTCCGACGCGCTGCATCATGAGTCTCGTCGATCAGGATCATTGGGGCAGCTGCGCCTTGGGAAAATCGGCCCAGGCGGCGTCATAGTCGGGCTGCGCCCGATCGAGTGCGAAGCGGGTCGGGACGTATGGCCAACAGGATTCGACCATGAATGCCATTGTCCCGTCGATTTTGACCGGCTTCAATTCGGCCGTGCTCGCCGCGTTCCAGCTGGCGACGTCGGGACCATGGCCGCTCAACATGTTGTGGAGCGACAGCCCGCCCGGCGCGAAGCCTTCGGCCTTGGCGTCATAGGCGCCATGGATCAGCCCCATCGCCTCGCTCATCACGTTGCGGTGGAACCACGGCGGACGGAACGTGTCTTCGCCGACGATCCAACGCGGCGGGAAAATAACGAAGTCGGCGTTAGCGCGCCCTGGCGTGTCGCTGGGCGAAGTCAGCACGGTGAAGATCGAGGGGTCCGGATGGTCGAAGCTGATCGAGCCGATGGTGTTGAACCGAGCCAGCTCATACCGGCATGGCGCCAAATTACCGTGCCAGGCGACGACGTCGAGCGGGCTATGGTCGAGGGTCGTCATCCATAGCGAGCCAAGATATTTCTGGACCAGTTGATGCTCGCCATCAACGTCCTCAAACGCCGCGGTCGGAACCTCGAAATCTCGCGGATTGGCGAGACCGTTCGACCCGATCGGGCCAAGCTCGGGCAAGCGGAATGATGGCCCGTGATTTTCGGCGACATAGCCGCGCGCTTCATCATCGACTTCGACGCAGAACCGAACGCCGCGCGGGATCAGGCCGATCCAGCCAGGGGCAAGGTCGAGGCCGCCCATTTCTGTGAAAAGGCGTAGCGCGCCGGACTGCGGAATGATCAGCATTTCGCCGTCCGCGTTGGCGAATATCCGTCGCTCCATCGACTTCGCGGCGCGGTAAAGGTGGATCGCGACACCTTCCAGGCTGGCCGGGCCGCGATTGGCCATCATCGTCACCAGTCCGTCGATGAAATCGCAATTGCCAGGCAAATCCATGGGCGGATCCCAGCGCAGCCGATTGGGCGCCACAGGTTCCTCGACCGTACCGGGAGCCAGCAATGATGCGCCCTTATAGCGGACGAAAGGCGGATGATCGGCAGTCGGCCGCATCCGGTAGAGCCAGCTTCGGCGATTTTCGTGGCGCGGCGCGGTGAAGGCGCTTCCGGACAGCTGCTCGGCATAAAGGCCGAAGGCAGGCCGTTGCGGGCTATTGCGTCCCTTCGGCAGCGCGCCGGCGACCGCTTCGGTCTCAAAATGGCTGCCGAAGCCAGTCAGATAATCAGGCGTCGTCGTCACAGGCGCAAAACCCCTCGTTTCCGCATAGGAAGCGAGGGGTGGTTACGCGCGTCCGCGGTGACAATCAAATGCCGCCCGGCTTGTCAGGTTAGTTGACGTTGACCTCGATTTTGTCGGGAATGCTGATCTCGGTCTTCTTCGATCCGAACCCGAGTTGGTCGCGGAACAGGAACAGCAGCACCAGTACGACGATGATCAGCAGAACCACCGCCAGCACCCCGCCGCCGCCGCCGCCGCCATTGCCCGTTTCGATGATCGTGGTGCGATCGACCGGCTGATTGTCATCGTCCATGTCACTCTCCCTGATGGTCTACTTTCGTTGGCGTAACAAACGAGCGCTGTGCGAGTCGGTTCCCGTTAGGGTCGCGAATGGAACGAAGGCGGGCGCGTCGTGGTTGAGGGGAAATTGACGCCAGGGAGCATGGGGATGGCACGGGCTTGGATTTCGCTGACGCTGGTAATCGCGTTTTCGGGTTGCGAGGTTCAGAAAAATGCGCCCGCCAACGAGAATGTCGCGGTTGTTCCGGCGATCAACGAAGCGCAGCAAGCTCCACCGGCTGCCCCCATTCCGCCAGCCAATACTGCTCCCTCCCCGGATACGATAAAGCCGGGTGAGCCGGGCGGACTGCCCGACGACCGCACCCCGATCGACGAGGGCAATATCGGTCCGAAAAGCGGGCAGGGCGCGGGGCAGGTTCTGCAGCGCTTCGGCGGCCTGCTTGAGCAACGCCGCCTCGCCGACGCGCGGCGCCTGTGGTCCGACGGCGGCAAGGCCAGCGGGCTGACCGAAGCCGAGTTCGTCGCCGCTTATGACAAATATGCCCAGATTCACTCCGAAGTAGGCCGGCCCGGCGCCACCGAGGGCGCGGCGGGATCGATCTATGTCGATATTCCCTTCCGCCTCTATGGCACGCTCAGGACCGGCAAGCCGTTCAACCTCGTCGGACCGGTGACGCTGCGGCGGGTCAACGACGTTCCCGGGTCGACCGCGGAGCAGCGCCGCTGGCACATTTACCGCAGCGGGCTGAAGCCGCGGCCGTGACGCATCCTACGCCCGGCTCGTTCGTTGCGCCCTCATATTCCAAGGAGGAAAACATGAGCGGTTTTGAAGATATAAAAGAACATATGAAAGTGATCGGCGCCGATGGCGTGCATCTCGGCACCGTCGACCGGGTGGTGGGCGACCGCATCAAACTGACCAAGGCCGACAGCGGCGAGGGCAGCCATGAAGGCCATCATCATTTCATTGCGCGCGGCCTTGTTGCCGATGTCGAGGGCGACCAGGTACGGCTCTCGGCCAACGCCGACGTTGCCGTGACGTTGGAGGAAGAAGAGAGCGACCGCTAGGCCTCCTGCCGGCAGTACGAGGTGGACTGGCGCATTCGGCGCCGGTGGTCGTCCGCCAAAGCGGAACGTCGATCGGCGACCGGTTGATCGATGACGGGCTGGCTCATCGCTACCTTTTGATCGAAACGGAGATGGTGCGGATGAAGGCCCTGAAGCGCAAACGCTATGAGAAGCTGATCGCTCCGATTCAGGAAGAGCTGGTGAGCATGGCCCGTTGGGTCGCGGCGACCGGGCAGCGGCTGTGCGTGCTGTTCGAGGGACGCGATACCGCCGGCAAGGGCGGGGCGATCCGCGCCGTCGCCGAGAAGCTCAACCCGCGCCAATGCCGCACCGTCGCGCTGTCGAAACCGAGCGAGGCGGAGAAGGGGCAATGGTATTTTCAGCGCTACGTCCCGCACCTGCCCGGCAAGGGCGAGATCGTGCTGTTCGACCGCAGCTGGTACAACCGCGCCGGGGTCGAGCAGGTGATGGGCTTCGCCACCCCGGACGAAGTTGCCGCGTTCCTGAAGGCGGCACCGTTGTTCGAGCAGCAGCTGGTCGACGACGGCATTTTGCTGTTCAAATATTGGCTATCCTGCGACCAGGAGAAGCAGGAGGAGCGCTTCGCCGAGCGGGTCGAAGATCCGCTTAAGCGCTGGAAACTGTCGCCGATCGACCAGGCGGCGCGCGACAGATATGTTGACTACACCGCGTCGCGAGAGGCGATGCTGAAGGCGACGCACAAGAAACATGCGCCGTGGACGCTGGTCGATTTCAACGACCAGAAGCACGGCCGCCTGACGCTGGTCCGCGACCTGCTCGACCGGCTGCCGGAGACCGCGTGCGAAGACAAGCCGATCGACTGGCCGCCGCTGGGCCATGAGCCGGTCGCCGAGGAGTTCGGCGTGGTCAAACCGATCGCCGACTTCCCGATCCGCAAAGGCGACTAGCCACATGGAAGCGACGGTTGAGGCGTTGCTGACTGGGCGCGCCGTGCGGTTTACGGAGCGGGGCGAGAGGAGCGCGATCGCCAAGGCGCCGGTCGAGGGGCCGCGCCGCGTCGGCTGGCTCGGCGTCGAGGGCGACGAGCAGGCCGACCTCACGGTCCACGGCGGGCGCGACAAGGCGATCCATCATTATCCGCGCGACCATTATCCCGGCTGGCAAGCGAGCATCGGCCCGCATCCCAAATTCGACGCGCCGGGCGCGTTCGGCGAGAATATCTCGACCACCGGCTGGACCGAGACCGAGGTCTGCATCGGCGACCGGCTGCGGTTGGGGAGCGCATTGGTCGAAGTGTCGGAGGGTCGTCAGCCGTGCTGGAAACAGGCGCATCATCTAGGCCGGCCGGGTATCGTCGCGGCGATGGTCAAGAGCGGGCGCAGCGGCTGGTATTATCGCGTGATCGAAGAGGGTGCGGTCGCTGCGGGCGATAACATCGCACTGGTCGAGCGGGTGCATTCGGAGTGGCCGGTAGCGCGGGTGTTCGGGCTGATCATCGGCGGCAAACACAAGGGGCAAGCGGCGGCGCTGCGCGATTTGGCGCGGGTCGAGCAATTGGCCGAGGGATGGCGAGCGCGGGCGGCGAAGCTGGCGCGGT
Source organism: Sphingomonas sp. (assembly GCF_013816785.1). Classification (GTDB taxonomy): domain Bacteria; phylum Pseudomonadota; class Alphaproteobacteria; order Sphingomonadales; family Sphingomonadaceae; genus Sphingomicrobium. Next base: position 19,944 of record NZ_JACDDV010000008.1, read on the forward strand.
AGACGCGGTCTACACCAGCTCGCGGCAGGGGTAATGGTCGCGGATGTGGGCGTTAAAATGACGGCCCTTGGAAGAGGCCGCGCCGAATTCGGCCGCGGCCTGCTCGGGGACGTTCGAGTAGATGTACCGCCTTCCGGTCACGAACAGGATTTCGAGTTCGGCGCGGTCGGGGTGATAGGCGAACCAGCGGATGACGGTCGACGGCATGAGGTGGAAACGCGCGAGGGCGGGATTGGATTCTTGGAACTTCGGCTGTGGGTTGGGTCGCTACCGTCACGGGAGTGAATCCCGTGACGTCGATCGGGTTCGGCCTCCAATGCTCGCCATGCCCCCGGCATGACTGCGCGCTTCGCCCGACCCGTCGGCCGGCCCGCGCGCTCTCTGCGCTGGTTCCCGATTGCCTTGCAATCGCTCACCTGCGCTGGGGCGCTTGGGCGCGAATGGTCCCAATGTTCGCGGTAACGACGTGCTTCGGCGGCTAGTCGCTAGCCACGTCGGCGAGGTCGTCGAGCTGGGCGGGGAAGGCGGTGACGGCTTCCGCCTGCGGATCGGCGTTGCCCCGCTGCTCCCATGGCAACGCGAAGCGCTTCGGATCGAGCCGGGCGAGCAGCCAGGTCAACAGCTTGTCGCTCGGCACGCGCTTCTCCGCGACCAGCACGCCTTCGTTAAAGACCTGCTCGACCCGGCCATTGATGGCGCGGTCGAACACGATCGCCGACAGCCGGCCGACCGACAGCTGGAGCGCCGTGTCCCATGCCCGGGCGAACGCCGGCGAGCGCGTGCGCAACCGATAGGCCGAGCGCGCCGACAGCCGCGCGGCGTCGCTGGCAAGGTGGACCGATCCGGTTTCGGCCAGGGTGGAGAGAAATAGACGCTGGCGATAGGCGCTCCACCCGGCGAGGCGGTTTCGGCTTTCGGGGAGCTCGACCCCGTCGATGGGCATGGCGGCCATCGGTTGGGTGCCGTCCTCGGGCGAGGCGTCGGGGGCGAGCAGGTCGGTCGGCCAGGCGATCTCCTGCTCGATCACGGGCACCAGCGACAGGCCAGGCCCGCCGCGCTCGTCGGCGGCGGCGTGGACCTTGTCGACCTTCCGTTGAGCCGCGACCCAAGCTTCATACTCCTCCATCGTCCATTCCCGCCCCGCCCGCGCCATGATCCGTCTCCATTTTGCTTTGCAACAGGTCTATGAACCATATAGGTTGTGTAGTAAAGATTAAAAAGCGCCGGTTACAGTCAAAATGCGCGAGGAAGGTCGTGCGGCGGCTCGGAGGAAATTCGGTTCGCGCGGAGGCGCGGAGGGGGCTGGGGAAGGTCCTGCGGACGGCCATATCAGCAAGCGGGCAATGAATTAGCGATCGTAGTCAAGTTTGGGGAACCTTCATCCGCTTGCATATGTTGGGTGCCCGACATAGGGGCGGGCCGTGGATAAGCACGATAAGCAAGTTGAAGAGATTGAAGCGGCGCAGAAGGCGCTTCGGCAATGCATCGATGCTACCAAGGACCTGGCCGAGAAGGCCGAGAAGCTGGTTAAAAAGCATAAGCGGACGCTGAAATCCGATCAGCCCGACGACTGACCCTCACCCGCCTTTGCCTTTAGTTGGGTCAGCGCCGGCGGCCACGCGCGGCCGGGAGTGGCCGTCACGGCCGGTTCGCTCTCGCAATGCTGCGCATTGCTGACGCTCCCTCCGTGACGTCGATCGACACCGCTTTGCGGGTCGTCGGCCGACTTCGTTGTCTTTTCGCGCTGCTTCGGCGACGCTTCGGGTCGGCGGAGCTACGCTCAGCAACTCAGTCGCTAACCCGATGATAACCGCTTTGCCTTAGGTATGGTCGCCATGGCCAGTCCGTTCCAGACCAGAAAAAAAGCCGTCGACCTGGCCGCGCCCGTGTCACGCGGGTCGCGGATTCGCCGCGATCCGCCGCCTCCCGTGAAAGAGATCGCCCCCGGTGAGATCGAGGAACGCGACGCGCAGACCATTGTCATCGGCATCGTCACCTTCGCGCTTGCCTTCGTCATCATCCTGTTCGGTTTCGGCCAGGCCGCCGGCTGGTCGCCCAGCCAATATACGATCGAAATTCGACGGAGCAGCTGAGCCAAGCCGCCGAGCCTAAGGGAGCGATTGCGAAGCAATCGGGAGCCTGGGCAAAGAGACGGCGCAGGCACGGCCGACCGGCGCGCAGCGACCGGATCGACGTCACGGATTACTCCGTGACGGCACCTTCTTTGGCCTCGGTTGCTTCGGGCGGCTCGCAATGACAGTCTGACCCAATGGGCAAGCTCTTGCCATTTCGCCGCCGGAGACGCTGGACGCGGCCGAAGGATTTTGGCGCGCCCGGTCCGAAACTGCGTTTCTGGCCGGAGGATGATCGGGTCACGCTGCGCGGGGTGGCGCGGGAGACGGTCGAATGGCTTGGCAAGCTGCGTCCGTTCATCCTTGGCGCGATCCTGCTCAGCGCCTGGCCGACACTGGACCCGGCATTGGTCGAGCCGCCGGGCTTCCTGTCGGCGGACCCGGAGCGGGTCAACGACCATTTCACGCGCTGCGGCCCGGGGCGCGGCCATGCCTGCGTGATTGACGGCGACACGATCAAGATCGGCCAGCGCAAAGTGAGGATCATCGGCATCGACACGCCCGAGACGCACCCGGCGCGCTGCGCCGAGGAAGCCCGGCTGGGCGAGGCGGCGACCGCCGAGCTGCAGCGGCTGCTCAACCAGGGGGCGTTCGACATGACTGGCCGCGTCTTTAACGACCACGACCGCTACGGCCGCGACTTGCGCGCGATCACAAGGAGACGGGCGGACGGCAGCATTCAGTCAATCGCCGACGACATGCGCGCGAGCGGGCTGGCGCGGCGGTATCTGGGCGGGTTCAAGGTGGGGTGGTGCTGATTGGTGATACTTGCTCGAAATTCCATGGGGATCTGCAAACGGGTCAGGCGACGGGGGATGCAGATTGAGACAAGCTTTTAACAACTGCTATGAGATAAGGGTCAAACTCATCGGCGCGCATCTCTTTACAAACAGCCATAGCGCCAAACGAAACACCATAATCGTTCTTCGATTGTTCGGAGAGTTTCGCCAGAAGACGCTTTCCTGAAACGACGTTACGAGCTCCACGAGCATTTACCATTCCCCGGAATATTTTTCCCGCCTTTTTATGAACAGTTGAATGAGCATCACTCTTGCAGATCTGATGTAGGCGATCAGCTATCGTACCAACACTCTCTTCCGTAAGTCTCTCACAGGCTTCGGTAATGAGTTGCTCCACTTCGTCTGCCGTGACCTCGATTTTGCCGCGACGAGAAATGAGCCGAGCCACCGCGTCAGAATGAACGAAGTAGTTTTCTACCTCTTTCCTGTCCCAGATCGAAAGAGTGAGTCCAAATTTTACAGCATCGTCATGGAGTTTCTTCATCTCAGTGTCGGATCGAAAATCCCTGTCGACCACAAGGTGCACGGGCATCGTGCTCTCGCTGGCCACAGAGATTACCTTCGCTGCGCCTATAGCCTGGTGCCAATTATTGACTCCATTTAGCTGAAAAGACGGAACAGCTATAAAGCGATCATAACAACTAACGCTAATCTTGATCGCCACTTCAGAGAGAAATTTCTGGTCATCACCTTCAAAAACGGCAGCCTTGCGGGCAGATGCCAATTTACTGAGCTGAATATTATGGCGACTACCGAGGCTGTCGATTACGCTCTGCAATTTTGAATGGGTAAGAGGGCGCCAAGAACGCTTCTCCCTTTTTCTCACCACACATATTGTTTCAGCAGGCGTATCCGAAATGATTTCCGACGAATGCGTGGCAACAATCGTCTGCCGGTACTTCCTTAGGCCGAGAACCTTTATGAGTTTCCTTTGCATGTCAGCATGGAGAAAAATGTCGGGTTCATCAAGCACGATGACGCCATTGCTTGGAGCGCGGCAGAGGAACCAGAGTATCTGCATCCACGCCTGCAATCCGCCGCCAACAAAGGCTATTTCGTTGGAGTTCGGACCGTCTCTAACGATTAAAGACAACTCCTCACCCACGCTTCCACTGACCCCATCGAATGCAACAATCGATACGCCGGGCCACGTTTCGTCTAATAATTTTTTCCACTGCACATATTCCGGGACGCGTTCGCCAAGTTGATTACGAAAATGCCGAGCGGAGAGCCGACCGAACATAAATTCGTGAACCCTGGCCTTTGAAATCTTCTTTTCATGTCCATGGAACGTTTCAATTGGCGGCATCACGTAAATTGACGGGACTTGGAGATGACTTACAGCGGCGTGGTTCGTCACCAGCCCGCCATCCGAATGATACATTTGAGCAAAACTCTCGGATCGAGACTCTCGAAGCCAAACACGTGCCTGGACACCGTTATCATACGTAAGGGTGAGCCGTGCGGGATCTGCACGATCGTGGTTGTATTGCAGATTAGTAAAGTCAAAGTCGATGGTGTCAAATAGTAAGCGGTAGCCGACCCCGATTACTTGTGCATCGAGCCAGTCAGGCGTTGCATCGTAGCGGGCCATTCCGGCACGTCGTACGGCAATCGCCAGGATTCGCAGAGCGTCAATCAGGGTGCTCTTGCCTGCATTGTTCTGGCCAACCAGCACGGTAGTAGGAAGAAGCGATACCGTGTGATCGCGAAAGCCGCGAAAATTTTCTAGGCGAACACTTTCGACCCGCGCGTCCATACTACGTGATGGCAGTCCCGAATTGGCTCGCGAAGTGACGCCGAGTGGTCACTCCGCCGCAACCCCAGCCCGCGAAAACATATCCTCGCCGCCCTCTTCTTCCGCGACGACATCATTGCTCGCCTTGGCCTTCTGGCGCCGGTCGAAATTGTCCCACACTTCGTTCCAATTCCCGCGCGTCGCGGCCTTGGAATATTCGGTGGAGCGCTGCTCGAAGAAGTTGGCGTGTTCGACGCCGTTCAAGAGCGGCGCGAGCCACGGCAGCGGGTGTTCGTCGATCATGTAGATCGGCTTGAACCCCAGCTGCCCCAGCCGCCAGTCGGCGATGTAGCGGATGTATTTCTTGATCGCCTTGGGGGTCATGCCCTCGACCGGGCCCTGTTCGAAGGCGAGGTCGATGAACGCATCCTCCAGTCGCACGGTCTTCTGACAGACGTCCATGATGTCGTCGCGGACCGCCTTGGTCAGGCAATCGCGTTCCTTGACGAAGGCGTGGAACAGGCGGGTGATGCCCTCGCAATGGAGGCTCTCGTCGCGGACCGACCAGCTGACGATCTGCCCCATGCCCTTCATCTTGTTGAAGCGCGGGAAGTTCATCAGCATGGCGAAGCTGGCGAACAGCTGCAGCCCCTCGGTGAAGCCGCCGAACATGGCGAGCGTGCGGGCGATATCCTCGTCGGTGTCGACGCTGAAGGTCGCCATATAGTCGTGCTTGTCCTTCATCTCCTTATACTGGAGGAACATGCCATATTCGCTTTCGGGCATGCCGATGGTGTCGAGCAGGTGCGAGTAAGCGGCGATGTGCACCGTCTCCATGTTGGAGAAGGCGGCGAGCATCATCTTGATCTCGGTCGGTTTGAACACGCTGCTGTATTTCTCGTGGTAGCAGTCCTGCACCTCGACATCGGCCTGGGTGAAGAAGCGGAAGATCTGCGTCAGCAGGTTGCGTTCGTGGTCCGACAGCTTCTGCGCCCAGTCGCGGCAATCCTCGCCGAGCGGCACTTCCTCGGGCATCCAGTGGATCTGCTGCTGCCGTTTCCAGAAGTCGAACGCCCACGGGTATTCGAACGGCTTATACTGCTTGCGGGCTTCGAGAAGGGGCATGGCTTACTCCGGATCGCTGTGATCTGTGGGGCGGGTTTCGATGACGGTAACGCGCGGGCCGCGGCGGCGGGTGACCAGATAGACGACCAGGCCGGTGGTGCCGGCGACGAGCAGGATGGTGGCAATCGGGCTCATCGCTTCGAACTCCGCGCGCCGATACCGAGGAAGACGATGCCGACGAAATAGCCGAAATTATACCAGGTGCCGCTGTTGGGGACGGCGTAGACCGCGATGTCGTGCCTGAAGAGTGAGACGACGAACGCGACCGGGAAGATGAAGCCGTGCCATACGCCGAGCCAGAAACCGGGGGCGGCGGGCGCGATCGAGCCCGATTGCTGCACCGCGACGCAGGCGGTGAGCGCCAGGGCGGCGGCGGCGATGGCGATGAGGCGACGGTTAGGCATTGGCGAAACCCCTGGCGCCGCCGGACAGGCCTAGCGCGAAAATGGTCAGGATAAGGCCCAATGCGGCGAACATCGTGCCGACCATGCGGCGGGCAACGCGCGCGCCCTCGCTGCCGCCGCGCCTGAGCAGGATCGCGACGCCGAGGAGGAAGGAAGTGACGCCGAGCGCCAGCATGATGAGGTTGGCGGTGGTCATGGCGTCCCTCTCCCGTCGGGAGAGGGATGAGCGGCAATGCCGCGAGAGGGTGAGGGCGACAGTTGCTGAGCAATCGTCTCAATCACCCCGCCGACATTCTCCATAACCTCGTGATTCCAGAAGCGAAGGACGCGATAGCCTTGGGCTTCCAGAAAGCGGGTACGCGCGGCGTCCCCTTCGGGGGAATGCTGGCCGCCGTCGATCTCGACGATTAGTCGTTCAGCAAAGCAGGCGAAGTCGGCAAAATAGGGACCGACCGGCATCTGGCGGCGAAACTTAGCAAGTCTCGCCTCGCGGAGGGCACTCCATATTTTCTTTTCAGCATCGGTTGAATCGCGCCGTAGCGTTCGCGCGCGATCGATCGTTCCCGACGGCTGATGGTCGTAGGTTCGCACCCTCACCCTCCCGCTTCGCGGGGCCCTCCCTCTCCCTCAGGGAGAGGGAAAGAGATGCGCAGCGCCGAAGGGGTGAGGGTGACATTGCTCACTGACACGCCAAACACTCGTCATAGTCGGTCGTTGGCAGCTCGTACTTGGCTGGCTCCGCGGTGTTGTCGGCTTCGACGCCGCCGGCGAAACCGGCGCGCTGGACGCTCTTCGAACGGAGGTAATAGAGCGACTTGATGCCGAGCTCCCAGGCGCGGAAGTGGAGCATCGCGAGGTCCCATTTGTCGACGTCGGCGGGGATGAACAGGTTGAGCGACTGCGCCTGGTCGATGTAGGGCGTGCGGTCGGCGGCGAGCTCAATCAGCCAGCGCTGGTCAATCTCGAAGCTGGTCTTGAACGTGTCCTTTTCTTCGGGCGTGAGGAAGTCGAGGTGCTGGACGCTGCCGGCTTGTTCGAGGATCGAATTCCACACCGCGTCGCTATTCTTGTGCTTCTCGGTCAGCAGCGCTTCAAGGTGCGGGTTGCGGATCGAGAAGCTGCCCGACAGCGTCTTGTGGGTGTAGACGTTGCCGGGAATCGGCTCGATGCAGGCCGAGGTGCCGCCGGCGATGATCGAGATCGACGCGGTCGGCGCGATCGCCATCTTGCACGAAAAACGCTCCATCACGCCCATGTCGGCGGCGTCGGGGCACGGGCCGCGCTCCTGCGCCAGCATCATCGACGCCTGGTCGACCTGGCTGCGGATATGCTTGAAGATTTTGAGGTTCCACGACTTGGCCATGGCGCCCTCGAACGGCAGGCCGCGCGCCTGGAGGAAGCTGTGGAAGCCCATCACGCCGAGCCCGACCGACCGCTCGCGCTCGGCGCTATACTTGGCGCGCGCCATCTCGTCGGGGGCGCGGGCGATGTAGTCGCTAAGGACATTGTCGAGGAAGCGCATGACATCCTCGATGAAGCGCTTGTCGCCGTTCCATTGGTCCCAGGTCTCAAGGCTGAGCGAGGACAGGCAGCAGACCGCGGTGCGATCGGCACCGAGATGATCGCGGCCGGTCGGCAGCGTGATTTCGCTGCACAGGTTGGAGGTCGAAACCTTGAGGCCGAGGTCGCGGTGATGCTTGGGCATGGTGCGGTTCACCGTGTCGTTGAACACGATGTAGGGCTCACCGGTGGCGAGGCGGGTTTCGACCAGCTTCTGGAACAGGCTGCGCGCATGGACCTTGCCGCGCTCGGTGCCGTCGCGGGGTGAGCGGAGGATGAAGTCGTCGCCGCTCCGCACCGCCTCCATGAATTCGTCGGTGATCAGCACGCCGTGATGAAGGTTTAGCGCCTTGCGGTTGAAATCGCCCGAGGGTTTGCGGATTTCGAGGAATTCCTCGATCTCCGGGTGCGAAATGTCGAGGTAGACTGCCGCCGACCCGCGGCGCAGCGAGCCTTGCGAAATCGCCAGCGTCAGGCTGTCCATGACGCGGACGAACGGGATGATCCCGCTGGTCTTGCCATTGAGGCCGACCGGCTCGCCGATGCCGCGCACCGCGCCCCAGTAAGTGCCGATGCCGCCGCCCTTCGACGCCAGCCAGACATTCTCGTTCCAGGTGTTGACGATGCCGTCGAGGCTGTCGCTGACGCTGTTCAAATAGCAGCTGATCGGCAGCCCGCGGCCGGTGCCGCCGTTCGACAGCACGGGCGTCGCCGGCATGAACCACAGTTTCGAGATATAATCGTAGACCCGCTGGGCATGGTCCTGATCGTCGGCATAGGCCGAGGCGACGCGCGCGAACAAATCCTGATAGCCTTCGTCGGGCAGCAGATAGCGGTCCTTGAGCGTTTCCCTGCCGAAATCGGTCAGCAAAGCATCGCGCGACTGGTCGGTCACGACCGCAAAGGCACGGGCATCGATCGTCTTGCTGGTCCGCTTGGCCGTGGGGACCATAACATCGTCCGCGGTCACGTCGCTCGAGCTTGCAAAATCCATCGTCTGTTCCCGTCTCACTGGCCGTTCTGCGACGGCTTGTTCTGTTTCTGTTCGACTCGGCGCCATGGCCCCGAGACTAGCGCATTTTCGTCTCGAGCGGGGGCTTTTCTCCGGCCCGTCCCCGATATCCACAGGGCATAAGCGGGCCTACACGAAAGATAAGCATCTTCCGCTCCAACCACAATAGATTGAACAAGCTCCCCCTCAGAACACGACATATAGTGGCTAAACCTGCGTCAGACGCAAGAGATTAAATTGACGAGGCACGAAAAAATTGGGGATGGGATAGCCAATGTTGCCCGTGCGCCACGGCTTTCTCTCGGACAGCCTAGACCGCGTCGCGGAAGGCCTTCCGGAGCCGCTCCATCACGCCCCTGCCAGGCTTGGCTGCCGCGCCGAGATGGAGATGGCGGAGCTCGCTCATAAATTCATCCCACAATATCGGCCCGCCTTCCTCCAACAACTGAGCGCGGACCGACAGTTGGTGGGTCACGGGCAGGTGCCGGCGGCCCCACGCGCCCATTTGAACGAACAGCGGAACCAGCTGGATCGCCATTTCGGTCAGACTGTAAATCCATTTCTGCTTATGGGTCGGATCTGGCGCCCTGGACAAAAGCCCGGCCGCGACCAGCCGTTTCAGCCGGTCGGCGAGGATGTTGGAGGCGATGCCTTCGTCCGACTGGTTGAGCAGCACGCGGAAGTAACGGCGATTTCCAAACATCATGTCGCGAATGACGATCAGGCTCCACCGATCGCCGAGCGTTTCGAGCGTCAGGTTGATCGGGCATCCAGAACGCCGGCCGGTCATGAGATCGAGTTAGGCGCCCAAATAACCGCTTGCAATGTGAAATCGGTTTACTTAGCGGCGGCGAACCGATTGCAACCGCAAGCTCCAGGAAAAATGAAATGACCAAGGTTCGAGTCGCAAATTTCACCGTGTCGATCGATGGCTATGGCGCGGGGCCCGAGCAGAGCCAGGAGAATCCGCTCGGCCGCGGCGGCAAGGAACTGCACGGTTGGTTCGTCGCCACCCGTACGTTTCAGCAGCAGCACGTCGAGGGCGAGGGCGAGGGCGAAGGCGAGGGGACGACGGGCATCGACAATGATGTCGCGGCGCGCGGAGTCGACAACATCGGCGCCTGGATCATGGGCCGCAACATGTTCGGCCCGGTTCGCGGAGAATGGCCGGACGACCAATGGAAGGGGTGGTGGGGCGACAATCCGCCCTATCATGGGCCAGTGTTCGTGCTGACGCATCATGCCCGCGACCCGCTTGAAATGGAGGGCGGCACGACCTTCCATTTTGTCACCGACGGCATCGAGGCCGCGCTCAGCCAAGCGCGCGAAGCGGCCGGCGGCAAGGACGTGCTGATCGCCGGAGGAGTTTCGACGGTCCGCGAATTTATGCAGGCCCGACTGATCGACGAGATGCATCTCGCCATCTCGCCTATCCTGCTGGGGGCGGGCGAAAGCCTGTTCGAAGGGCTCGACCTTTCCGAGGTCGGCTATCAGATCATCGAGAAGCAGCTTGGGGAAGCCGCGCTACATGTCATGATCGCCAGAAAATAGTCAGCGGCCGATCAGGTTCACGGCACGATGGAAGGCTTCTTCCTCGGCGGCCGTAAAAGCGCTTCGGCCGCGCCGCGGATCGGCGGGAAGGCCGGTGGTGAAATAGGCGACGCCGACGCCCCTGTCCCGGTCGATCCACAGTCCGGAGCGCAGGCCATAGGCATCGCCTGAATGGCCGATCCATCGGCGGTTCTTTCCTTCGGGATCGTCGGCGCAGCCGGGCGCGCCCGAAGCCAAGTGGTGAATCGCCAGACCGTAGGCGCACACACCCTCGCTCTCGCCGTCGTTCGATCCGTTGCGGCCATCGTAGCGCCATGCCGGACCGATCATCGCCGCGACCGAGGCTGGCGTGAGAATCCGCGCTCCGTCGATCGTGCCCTGGCCAAGCAGCATTCGCCCAACTCGCGCCAGGTCGCGCGCCGAAATACGCAAGCCGCCCTGGGGAGCAAACAACGAACCATTGTCGCCGGCGTGCCAGCGGTCGAGCTCGCAGCTACCGTCGGCCGCGGGTTGCACCGGGCAGGCCGGACGGCGGCCATGGAGGTCGTCCTTGACCGGTTTACCGTCCTGGTCGAGTTCGATCGCCCGGGCCACGCGCGCATCGGTGCAGGTCGGCCAGTTGAAGCAGGCATCGAGCCTCATCGGCAAGATGACGAGGCGCTGCATCAGCCTATCGAACCGCTCGCCGGTGGCGCGCTCCATGACCGAGGCAACGACCGGGAAATTCATGTTGGCATAGGCGAAATAAGCGGCATGGGGACCATGCGCCGGGTCCCAGCTGGCCGAGTCGGCGAGCACGGCACGAAGCGACCCGCCGAGCGGGATCGCATATTGATCGTCATGGTCGCGCAGCGACGAAGTATGGCCGAGCAGCTGCCGAAGCGTAACTTTCTGCCCACGAAACGCCGGGTTTTCGACCTGGTAGCCGAGCCAGTCGCCGACCGGCCGGTCGAGATCGAGGCGGCCCTGCTCGACCAGCCGCATCACGCCGATCGCCACCACCAGCTTGCTGATCGAGGCGATTCGGACCGGATCGTCGGGGGTCACGCGGCGGCCGCTGGCGGGGTCGGCAATGCCCTCCGCCGAAGCGCCGCGTTCTCCCGCCACGTCGAACGACACCGCCACTCGCACCCCGTCCCGCTTTGGCGCCGTTACCGTGGCGCAGGCGGTGAGAAGCAGAGTGAGGAGGGCGAGAGACCGCATAATGGCACGCTGCCCGCTAGATGCGTGCCGATCAAGCGGCAGACGCAATGACCGTCAGTGCGCCGGGGCGGATGCGATAGTCGAGCGGCGGGGTCATGCTGCAAGTTTCGCCGTCGACCGAGACGGTGAGGTGGGTGCGGCGGCTTTCGACCCGCAAATGGCGGACCGAGTCGAGCCGCACCATGTCGTCTTCGCGGGCAAGCCCGACCAGCGCGCGGAGGGTGGCCGCGATCATTCCGGCGACCCCCTTCTTGCGCATCACCAGCACGCACAAATGGCCATCGTCAAGGGCCTCGCGCCGGCCTGCCGCCGGGAAGGCGAGCCGATAATCATTGTTGCCGACGAACAGCAGCGGCGTGTCGACGCCCTCGCTACCGCCGTCGGCGCGCAGGGTCAGCCGGTGGTCATGGAAGCGGGCCAGCGTGCGCAACGAGGCGACCAGCATCGCTAGCCGCTTCGACCGGCCGAGGCGTTTCTGCTGGCTGTCGCGATCGACCAGCATCAGCGGATAGAGACCTATCGCGCTATTGTTGACGAAGATGCGGCCATTCAATTCGGCGACGTCGATCTTGCGCCGATGGCCCGCCGCGATGACGGCCGCAGCTTCGGCCAGATCGAACGGGATGGCGAGATCGCGCGCGAGATGATTGAGCGTGCCCATCGGCAGAATGCCGAGCGCGGTGCGGCTACCAGCGATGGCGCCGGCGACCGCGCTGATCGTGCCGTCGCCGCCCCCGGCGATCAGCAGCGGCGCGCCGGAGTCGGCAGCCGCCTTGGCCCGCTTTTCGATCTGGTCGTCGATCAGCTCGATCTCGCCGCCGATCCCGGCCTCCGCCAGCGCCGCCTCGACCCGCTCGCGCGCATCGCCGCCTGCGCTTCCGCCGCCTTGGTTGATAAGGATGACCGCGTCCATCTCACCCGCCGAACGAACGGCGGGCCCGCTCGCTCCGCCAGGTATCAGGCCGCCTTGGGGCAGGCACCGATCCGCTTGGCGGTGAGCTTGCGCGACAGCTTATAGTCTCCGGCGCCGGCAAATTGGGTCGATGTCTGGGCGACCCCGTCGAAGGTCTCGGCAGCGAACTTGCCGTCGACGGTGATCAAAATGTTGCCGCTATGGCCGGCGCGGGCGCAGGCGACCTGGACGCTCATCCGGCCGTTGCGGATGTAGCTGGTCTGCGGCGTGCACTGGTCGCCCGCTTCGGCGAACAGCGCGACATCGGCCTTGCCGTCGTCGGTAACGCAGCCTCGGGTGACCAGCTTCTCGCCCTGCTTGAGCTTGGTCGCGGGGGCCGCGTTGTCGGCCGAGGCGAGTTTGGTGACATCGCTGCTCACTTCGTACAGCCCGCCCTTGAGCTTGACGGCCATCTCATCCGCGGCCTTGTGCGTCTCGGTCGCATCGCATCCGGCGAGCAGCATTGCCCCCGCCGCCATCACCAAAGTCCGCATCGCATCCCTCCTTTTGCCATGACCGTCAGCGTTGGCGGCGGTCCTCGCCTGGGCAGGTCATGGTCTGCATTTTCATGGCGTCGCCCCGTTGGTTCTGGACCACCTTATGCTCAAGCGGCGCCGAAGCAAGCCGCGCGCTGCGGGGGATCGGTAGTCTCCGTTTGGGCGCAACTTACGGGAAGCTAGCCCGCGACCGTCAAGGCAATGGCCTTCTTTCCGGGCAATAGGGGGAATTTGATGCGGTGCAGTTGGTTGTCGGGCCCGATCGGCGTCCTCGCGTTCGGATGGTCGGTGCAAGCCAATGCCCAGGCGACCGCCAACGCGACGACAGGGGCCGAGGACGCCTTCGGTTTCAGCGTCGGCGACGAGAGCGTCGGCATTTATGGTGCGGCCTCGGTCCGGGGTTTCGACCTGGAAGCGGCCGGGAACTACCGATTCAACGGGACCTATTTCGTCAAGAATTCCGGGGTCAGCAATTTTTTCATCGATTCGACCACGATCAGGATCGGTTTCAACACGCTTCGAAGCGTTTTGCCTGGTCCATTGGGAGTCGTCGATTATCGGCTGCGCGATCCAGCTCATGGTGAGCCTTCGCTGCTGACGATCGAGCGCGATGCCGATGGTGCATTTCACGCCGACCTGCATTTCAAACATCGTCGAGCCGATGAACGGGCGAGCTACTCGCTAGGCGTCGGCCTTGTTGCGAACCTTAGTAACGAACAGGGAGGCGACGGTGGCCGGTCCCTTCTGATTGCCGGTGCGACACGTCAGACGCTGGGCGCGGCGACTGTCCGCCTGTTTGGCGGTGAATATCAGTATCGCCGTCCGGGACGCTTTCGTGTCGTTCCCGGGCCGGGTGCATTGCCGCCGGCGATCGAGCGAGGGCGCGACCTCGGGCAACGCTGGTCGGTCGAGAAAGGGCAGCGGCGCATTGCCGGAGTGCTGATGGATGTCGGAGAGGAAGCGGCGCTCGGCGGAGGCTTGACGCTGGTGTTTTCGCAAGAGGACCCGACCCGTACGTTCCGTCAATTTTTCGATGATGTGCGCAGCGACGGTACCGCCCACGCGACGATCGTCGGCCTGCCCCAGCAGCGTTCGACCAGCTGGTCCGGCGAGGCGCGCGGGCATCGCCAATGGACCGGCCGCGCGATCACGCAGCGCATCGACCTGATGCTTCGCGGTCGTCGCTCGAGGGCACGGCTCGGCGGCGCCGTCTCGGTCGACCTCGGCCGCATGCCGTTTGGCGAGCAGCCTTCGGCGGTGCCCGCGCCAGACCTTACCGCTAGCCAAGCCCAGGTGCACGATGGGGTCGATCAATGGGGGGCGGGCGTCAGTTATCGCGCTGTCATCCTCGACCGGGTGACGGTCAACGGCGGCCTGCTGCTGACCGATTACCGCAAGAGCTTCGCGACCGCGCGGGGCGCACGGGGTCGCACATCGGCGCGGCCGCTGCTCTACAATGTCGCTGTTTCATGGCGAGCGGTGCCGGGACTCGATCTCTATGCCGCCTATAGCCGCGGGCTGGAGGAGGCGGGCGTAGCGCCCATCAACGCGATCAACCGCAACGCCGTGCTCGACGCCATCACCGCGACGCAGCGCGAGATCGGCCTGCGGTACCGTATCCGGGACGGGTTGATGGTTTCGCTGGGCGGGTTCGACACGCGCAAACCCTATATCGGCCTCGACGCTCGTTCCGGGATCTACGGCTCTCTTGGCGGAGTCCGGCATCGCGGGATCGAACTGTCGCTATCGGGCAAGATTGCGCGAGGGTTCTCGATCGTTGTCGGGGGTGTCTACCTTGATCCCAAGATCGACGGGCCACTAGTCAGGACCGGACAGATCGGTGATCGCCCGGTCGGCGTTCCACGCCTGCGCGCCGTCGCCAATGTCGACTATGCGCTGCCGGGCATCCCCGGTCTTAGTGTCGATGCAGGGGTAACGCACGTGAGCTCGCGACCGGCCCGTTCAATCCTCGATGCAACGGGCGCGCAGCTGTCCGTTCCGGCGATCATCACCCTGGATGCCGGTCTGCGCTATCGTTTCAGCACGGCGGGGATGCCTTTGACGCTGCGTGCCCAGTTGCTCAACGTCACGGGCCGTTTCGCATGGGACGTCGATAGCTCCGAAACCATCGCCTATATCCCGGGACGTCAGTTCAGGCTGGCCCTGACGTCAGAGTTATGAGTCGGGTTCAACGAACGGCAAAGATTGGCGACAGCTTCTATCCGCACGAGCATTGCTAGCGAGAACGCGGACGACCATATCGCCGCCATGGCAATACAAATCCGCACCAGCCTGGCCGAACCCGACAACGGCGAGACTTTCGTTCCCCACCGCCCGGCGCGCCCCGACAAGGCCGAGGGCGGCCGGCCGTTCGTGCTCAAATCTGACTATGAGCCGGCTGGCGACCAGCCGACGGCGATTCTGGAGCTGACCGAGGCGGCGCTGGCGGGCGAGAAGGACCAGGTGCTGCTCGGCGTCACCGGCTCGGGCAAGACCTTCACCATGGCCAAGGTGATCGACACGCTGCAACGGCCCGCGTTGGTGTTGGCGCCGAACAAGATATTGGCGGCGCAGCTTTACGGCGAGTTCAAGAATTATTTCCCCGACAATGCGGTCGAATATTTCGTCAGCTACTACGATTACTACCAGCCCGAGGCCTATGTGCCGCGGTCCGACACCTACATCGAGAAGGAAAGCTCGGTGAATGAGGCGATCGACCGGATGCGGCATAGCGCCACCCGGTCGCTGCTCGAGCGTGACGACGTGATCATCGTCGCGTCGGTGTCGTGTCTCTACGGCATCGGCTCGGTCGAGACTTATTCGGCGATGATTTTCACCATGAAAAAGGGCGAGCATGCCGACCAGCGCGAGATCATCCGCAAACTGGTCGCGCTGCAGTATAAGCGCAACGACGCCGCCTTTGCGCGCGGTAATTTCCGGGTCAAGGGCGACAATCTCGAGATTTTTCCGTCGCACTATGAGGACACCGCATGGCGCGTGTCCTTCTTCGGCGACGAGATTGAAGAGATCGTCGAGTTCGACCCGCTGACGGGCAAGAAGGTCGCCAGCCTCGATTATGTAAAGGTCTATGCCAATTCGCATTATGTGACGCCCGGGCCGACGCTCAAGCAGGCGATGGAGGCGATCCGCCATGAGCTCGCCGAACGGCTCAAGGAGCTGGTCGCCGAAGGGAAATTGCTCGAAGCGCAGCGGATCGAGCAGCGCACCAATTTCGATCTCGAGATGATCGCCGCGACCGGCAGCTGCGCGGGGATCGAGAATTATTCGCGCTTCCTCACCGGTCGCCTGCCGGGCGAGCCGCCGCCGACCTTGTTCGAATATCTGCCGGACAATGCATTGCTGTTCGTCGACGAAAGCCATCAGACGGTGCCGCAGATTGGGGCGATGGCGCGCGGCGACCATCGCCGCAAGATCACGCTCGCCGAATATGGCTTTCGCCTGCCGAGCTGCATCGACAACCGGCCGCTGCGCTTCAACGAATGGGACGCAATGCGACCGCAGACGACGTTCGTCTCGGCGACACCGGGGCCGTGGGAAATGGAGGCGACAGGCGGCGTCTTTTCCGAACAGGTCATTCGGCCCACCGGGCTGATCGATCCGCCGGTCGAGATCAAGCCGGTCGAGGATCAGGTCGACGACCTTGTTCATGAGGCCAAGAAGGTCGCGGCCCAGGGCTACCGCACTTTGGTCACCACGCTGACCAAGCGAATGGCCGAGGATCTGACCGAATATCTGCACGAGGCCGGCCTCAAGGTCCGCTACATGCACAGCGATGTCGAGACGCTCGAGCGGATCGAGCTGATCCGTGACTTGCGGCTTGGGGTTTATGACGTGCTGGTCGGGATCAACCTGTTGCGCGAGGGGCTCGATATTCCCGAATGCGGGCTGGTCGCGATCCTCGATGCCGATAAGGAAGGTTTTTTGCGCTCCGAAACCTCGCTGATCCAGACTATCGGCCGCGCTGCGCGCAACATCGACGGTCGAGTCATCCTCTACGCCGACCGGGTGACCGGCAGCATGGAGCGCGCCTTGAACGAGACCGATCGACGCCGCGAAAAGCAGGTCGAATATAATGCCACACACGGAATCACCCCGGAGTCGATCAAAAGCCGTATCAACGACATCATGAGCGACGTGTCGTTGCGCGATGGCGTGCTGGTTGAGACCGGCGACGACGAGCGTCCGCATTTGGTCGGGCATAATCTGCGCGCCTATATCGGCGACCTCGAGCAGCGCATGCGCAACGCCGCTGCGGACCTGGAATTCGAGGAAGCCGGCCGGCTGCGCGACGAAATCCGGCGGTTGGAGGAGGATGAGCTGGGGCTTCCAGTCCAGGAACGCCGCGCCCCGCGTACGGGCAACTCGACCGAAGGCAAGCCGGGGACGCGGAAGGGGCGGTTCGGGAAGCAAAGCCGGACGAAGTGGGGTGGTGCGCGTCAATGATTCCCGCGCGGCGGCTTGAGCTTCGGCGCGCTGCGAAGTGCTGACGCTGGCCCTGCTTGTCGCTGCCCAAGCGCTGAGCGATGAAGTTTCGCGGGCGGTGCGTCAGCAGGAAGGCTGCGGCCTCCGGGCGAAGACCGATGAGGTCGTCGTGTGCGGACGGCGCAACCCGGTCGAACGCTATCGTCTGCCAGGTCGCGATGGCCCGTTCGACCCAGCCGGCAATGCCGAAAGCGTGATGCGCGAACGTGCGCGCTGGGCCGAAGGCGGTGAGGCCGGGACTCAGTCTTGCGGTCCGGTCGGGCCGGGCGGCTGGACGGGTTGCCTTGTTCGTCAGTGGGCGCGGGAGCGCGAACAAGCCCAGTGAGGCAAGACGAGCCGGACGGGTTTCTCGGCGGGCGTGAGGTTTAGGCAGGAAGCAAGGCTTGTCTCCTTTTGGTCGCGGCGTTCAGCCCCGCGCAACCCTAGCAACCTCAGGGAGTTAGGTCATAAGAGTCTCAGCAGGAGTGCGTCGCGTAGGCGGGGCAAAGTCTATGAAAAGAATTTTTCATCTAGCCTTGGGCGCCGCGGCGCTTTTGTCCACGGTGCCGCTGGCCGCCGTGCCGCGCGGCGATGAGCCGATCGCGGTTCCGGGCTCGATCAGGCAAGGGATCGACTTCGTCTATGTCGATCCGCAGATGAACAGCGTGGCGCGACGGCATCAGCGGCCGCGAAATTGGCTACAGCGCGCCCTCGGTTTCGACCGGGGATCCGCCGGTCAAAAGGGCGCTCCCAACCCGATGTTCGTCGATCTGGCGCGCGGGCTGCAGCAATATCAGGCGACGTGGGGGCGCCTGCCGCAGGACAGGATTCCGGTCGGGCCGGCGCTCAAGCGCGGTTCGACTGGTAAGCGCGTAACTATGCTGCGGAACCGTTTCGGTCTGTCGCCCGACGGCGGCTACGACGAGGGGCTTTTGCAGAATGTGGCGTCGTATCAACGCGTCCACGGCCTGGGTTCCGGCGACGGAATCGCGGGCAAGGCGACGATCGCTTCCCTCAACAATGGCGCGAGCTATTACGCGCGGCGGATCGCCATCAACATGGAGCGTGCCTATCGCCTGCCGACGACCCGCACGTTCGATCATTATGTGGTGGTCGATTCCGGCGCCGCCGAAGCCTTTCTGTTCGATCGCGACCGCCCAGTGGACAGCATGCGCGTCGTGGTCGGGTCAACCAAAACCAAAACGCCGATGATGGCCGTCATCATGCGCAGCGCGAAGGCCAATCCCTATTGGAATGTGCCGCCCGAGTTGATCCGCAGCCTGACCGCCAAACGCGTGCGCGAGCAGGGTCTCTCCTACTTCAAGGACTTCCATTACGAGGTCCTGTCCGACTGGACGGCGAACGCCCAAACGATCGACCCCGGAACAGTCGATTGGAAGGCGATCGCGTCCGGTAAGAAAGAGCCGGCGGTTCTGGTTCGTCAACTTCCCGGACCGTGGAATTCGATGGGCAATATGAAGTTCGAGATGCCGAACGACTACGGCATCTACCTGCACGATACCCCCCACAAGGAGTTGTTCGCTCAGGACGATCGCTGGCTCAGCAACGGCTGCGTGCGCCTGCAGGATTACCGTCGGTTCGCGTCCTGGGTCTTCGGACAGGCGCCGCAGCCGGCTTCGGCGTTGGAGCAACGGTTCGAGCTGCCCCGGCCGGTTCCGGTCTACATGACCTACCTGACGGTCGCGGCCGGAGCGAATGGCGTCCAGTTCCGCCCCGATCCGTACGGGTTCGACGCTTTGGCGATGCCGCAAATGTTCAATCCCACGTCTCAGGTGGCGGTCGGGCAGGCCGGCGGGCGAAACGGCTAGGATCGCTCGACCCTAAGGAAATCGGACCCGAAACGGCGCGCGCGCGTTGGGCGGGCATGACGAAGTTGCTCCCGATCGCGCCATTCGCGTTGGCCATGCTGCTGCTAGCGTGCGGCACGGCCGATCCGGTGGCCGACAATGCCGCCGCGCCGAACGACGAGTTGTTGGGCGATGCCGCCGCCTCGGGCCTCGCCGCGCCGGCCAACGCCGCTGCAGCGGAGCGCGCCACCCAGGCGGTGACGCCGCCGTCTACTGACGGCATGATGTGGAGCTTCCGCGGGACCGACCGCACCGCGCTTTACGGGGCCGCCGGGGCCGAGCCGGCTTTGTCGGTGCAGTGCCGCAAGGTGGCCGACGACGGCAAGGAATTGCTGATTGTTCGCGGCACGGCAGCACCCGACGGGGCGAGCGGTACGCTAAGCTTTACCGGCAACGGCATCGCCGCATCGCTGCCGGTTCGCGGCGTGGCTCTGACCGCGGGCAAGGGGCGTTGGCAGGCCGCGATCGCGCCGGGCGACACGGCCCGGGCGGTGGCGCGGACCTTTGCCGGCCAAGGAGTGGTGCAGGTCGGTGTTACCGGCGGCGACTCGCTGTCGGTCCACGCCTCGCCCGAAGCGAAGATGGTCTTCGCGGAGTGTTTGGGGGGTCCCGTCGCTGCGCGATAGCGCGGTTTAACCGATCTAAAACCCCATGCGTAGTCCGACGTGGGCCGAGGTTTCCTCGCCCTGGTCCTTGCCGACGGTGGCCGACCCGGCGACGTCGAGGCTTACGCCTGTCAGGATCGCCGCGCTAAAGCCGGCCGAGAAGCGCCCATAGGCCTTCTTCGACGCATCATCGAAGGCGAAGTGGTTGACGATCGTCGGCGCCGAGGTCTGGGCGAAGCGAACGGTGCGCCCGGCGCCGGTGAAGTCCTTTTCAATCACCGCCGCGGCATAGGGCCGCAACTGCACCCCGCCGCCGCCGAAGTCACCGCGCAGTTCGACGCCCGCGCTCCCGCGCAAAGAGGAATAGGACAGCGAGGAGACGTTGAGGGTCAGCGCCGCGTCGCCGCTTTCGGTATATCCATTGACCTTGGCCTTGGCATAGTCGAGCCCGACCACTGGCCCGACCCGGAGTGTTCCGAGGGGGATGAGGTAGCCCGCCTTGGCGCCGGCCAGCGTGTGGCGGCCCTTGGGATTGGCCTCCATGTCCTGAACCACTCCGGTGCGCTCGATCTCGTGCTTGTCCTTGCCATAGCCCGCATAAGCCTGGGCGAAAATTCCGGCCAAGCCGAAGCCGGCGTAACCGCCGATCTGGACCGAGCGTCCGTCGATGTCGGCCGCGTCGCTACTGAAACTCGCCCTTGGTTTCGAATAGTTTGCGGCGAGCCCGATCACGCCCGACCCGAAGCCATATTCGAGGCCCGCCGTGCCGCCGACGCTCGTCGCGCGGTAGGAGACATTGCGATCGCCGGCGCCCTGACGGCGGGTGACCGTGTCGCCGACGACGAACGCGTGCAGCCCCTCGGGCATGTCGCCGTCGCGCGGGCTGCCGAGGTCCATCCGCGTCGTCAGGGTTCGGCCAAACTGGCGCGCGACGTCCAGGCCGAGGTCGGACGAAGCCTGAAGGGTCAGCGGCGCGGTCAGTTGCGCGTCGATGTAGCGCGCGACGATCGCGAATCCCGCCGAGGACAGGTGAACGCCGTCGACATAGAAGAGATATTGGCCGTTGAACGCGGCGTCCGTTACGCACTGAGTCGCTTGCGCCGCCGGGCACGCCCCGCCGCTGGTCAGGCCATAGGCGGTGGGGTTGGCGATGATATTGTCGCCCACGCGATTGAGGTCGAGATAGTGGACGATCACGCCGTTGCTGGCATAGCCGGCCAGCACCGGCTGAATCCCGCTGTTGAAGGCGGTCGCATAGGCCGATCCGATCGGTGCCCGCGGGTCGCCGGTCACTTCGGGCAGGCGGCCGACATCGCCGGCGAGGAAGCTGATGTTGCGAGCGCCCGCTCCGACCAGCGCATCGAGCCCGACCTTGGCTTCGGCGACGCTGATCGTAGCGCGCGGCCCAGCCCCGGCGACCGTCGCACCGGCAAGCTTTTCATAATAGCGCGCGTCGTTGCCTCCGATCGAGATGGCGAGCAGGTCGTTGGGGCCGAAGCGGCCGCTGACGCGCGGGAACGCTGCCGGGCCGCCGCCGGCGAGGAAGCTTTGATATTCGGTCGGGAAGCCGGGGATACCCGGGCCGTTGATGTTGAAGAAGCCGGTGTTGCCGGGGCCGGTGAAGGCTCCGCCGATGGCGAAATTGTCGATCGGAACGCCAAGGATCTGACCGAGGGTGTCGATGTAGTTCGACCCGCCCGAGAAGCGACCCGTGCCGTAGGCGGAGGGCGGCGCGATACCCAGCAGCTGGAATAGATTGCCGTCGTCGGCATAGCTATCGCCGAATGCGACGATGCGGTCGATACGCTGGGCGTGGGCTGGCGCGGCCAAGGTCAAGGCGCTGGTGGCAAGCAGCGACGCGGCGAACAGGCTCTTGGTCATGAGAAATTCCCCCCGGCCGCGTCGGAACGCGCGGCGCGTAACAGCGTCAACATGCCGTCCCGGCGGTTTCAAGACAAGTGCCGCCAATGCAACAGCTTACGTTACGGAATGCAGGAAAATGCTATTCGCTAGGAATGAATTGTGGATGATCTAATCCAATTTCTCGGCCCCGGCACGCAGGGGCAGTTGACAGCCCTGGTTGGAATGACTGTCCTATCTATAACCTGATAGGTTATGTATCCCGCGACTCGACGGGAGGATAAGCATGAACGACGATTGGGACATTGAAGGATTGCTTGAAGGATTGATCGATCGGGAGGGCGGCTATGTCAGCCATGCCGCTGATCGCGGCGGGCCGACCTGTTATGGCATCACCGAGGCGGTGGCCCGGGCGCATGGCTATCGCGGCGCGATGTCCTACTTGCCGCGCGACGAGGCGGCGGCGATCTACCGCCGGCTTTACTGGATGCGACCGCGCTTCGATCAGGTCGCCGCGCGCGCGCCGCGCGTTGCCGCCGAACTGTTCGACACCGGCGCCAACATGGGCCCGGCGGTCGCCGCGACCTTCCTGCAGCGGGCGCTGACCGCGCTCAATCGCAACGGCAAGGACTATCCCGACCTGGTTCCCGACGGACGCGTCGGCCCGGCCACGCTGGCAGCGCTCGACGCCTTCCTCGAGGCGCGCAGCCGGCGAGGCGGTGAGACCGTGCTGATGCGCGCATTGGAAGCGCTGCAGGGCGAACGCTACCTCCGACTGGCCGAGAAGCGACCCGCCAACGAGGCGTTCCTATACGGATGGCTGGCGAACCGGATCGGCACGCGCGGATAAAGTTTGCACCATCAACTTCATCAACTTTCCCTCAGGAGATGCGACATGGCCATCCTCGACACGATCGTTGCGCCCGTCTCGAAACTGCTCGACAAGATCATTCCCGAGCCGGAGGCGCGAGACCGTGCCAAACTCGAATTATTGAATCTTCAGGGCGATCAGGAAATGACGACCATCGCGATCCAGATGCAGGCGATCGTCGCCGAGGCGCGATCGGCCGACCCATGGACCAGCCGGGCGCGGCCGAGCTTCCTCTACATGATGTACACGCTGATTCTGTGGTCGATCCCGATGGGCTTGATCGCCGCGGTCGATCCGAAGATGGCGCTCGGCATCTCTGGCGGGATGACGGCGTATCTTCGCGGTATCCCCGAGGAACTCTATGCGTTGTTCGGCACCGGCTACCTTGGCTACACCGCAGCGCGGACGTGGGGCAAAGTGAAAGGCGTGGAGAAGTGACTGCTATGAGATGCCGGCCATGGTTCGCGGCCGATGTGGAGTGTGGCCTGGATGGCGAGCGTTTGCGTTTGATCGAAAGTAGGATATTCAGTTGAGGGTCGAAAAAGGGGATAGCGCATGAACCCGACGTTGAACGCGCTTCGACCGAGACCATATGACTAAACGTTCGTCGCGCTCGAAAACCATTCCTCAACCGATTTTCAATACCGTGCGGCAGGGGCTCCGCCGGAAGGAAACAATCGTGCCCGAAGACATTGAGCTCAAAGTTCATCTGGCCTTCGATGAGGAGGCGTCGGTGTGGTACGTCCGTGAATCGGATGTGCCCGGGCTTCGCCTCGAAGCTGGCGATCCAATGGATCTCGTTCGGCGGATCGCGGAAAATGTGGCAGAGTTGATCGCGCTGAACGAGGATGAAGTACTGGCGCGCAAATCCAATCGGGCCGCGAGGCCGACCGTGCGGTTCACGCCCATCTTTGAGGATTCAATGCCTGCGGCCGCTTACGCCTAAAAATGGCGGGCTTCACGAAGGACGTTAAACGTCTCCTCAAAGACGCTGGCTGCTATCTTCATAAGCAGAGCAAAGGCGACCACGAGAAGTGGTACAGCCCCATTTCCAAGCGCTACTTTATCATCGATGGAAACATCAAGTCGCGGCACACGGCGAACGGAACGCTAGAGGATGCCGGTTTGCCCAAAGCCTTCTAATTCGACCGAGATTGCGTTTGCCCTGGCCAAAACTCCTGGGCCCGCAGGACAGCGGAAGTAGATTACTGATCGGATGGCTAGACATGATCATTCTGGATAAGCGCTTTTCACGCCGCGCAGCAATTGGCGCCTCGCTGGCCGTGGTCGCGGTGTTGGCGCTGTTCGCGTGTAGCCCCGCAGGCCTGCTCAACGGCGTCAGTCGGGTAAGCGGCGACAGGGCGAGTCTGGCCGCGTCCGGCGTGTCGTTCGGCCCCGACCCGCGCTTGAAGCTCGATGTATGGGCGCCGCGCCAACGCTCGACCACGCCGCTGCCGGTCGTCGTTTTCTTCTACGGCGGCGGTTGGGTGGCAGGGGAGCGGGGCGACTATGGTTTCGCCGGCCGCGCCTTCGCCGCGCAAGGTTTCATCGCCATCGTCCCCGACTATCGGCTGGTTCCCGGCGCGCACTTTCCAACCTTCGCCCAGGACGGGGCGCTGGCGATCAAATGGGCGCGCGATCATGCGGCGGAGTTCGGCGGCGATTCCAGGCGGATCAGTCTCGCGGGCCATTCGGCGGGGTCGTACATCGCGGCAATGCTCGCGCTCGATCGCCATTATCTGACCGATGTCGGGGTCGATCCGAAGATCGTTCGCGCGGGCGCGCTGCTGTCGGGCCCTTACGACTTTTACCCGTTCACCGAACAGCGCGGCCGGGACGCGCTCGGCGGCTGGCCGCGGCCGGCCGAGACCCAGCCGATCACTTATGCAAGACGAGACGCGCCGCCGCTGCTGCTAATCCACGGCACCGCCGATACCGTCGTCCGGCCGCGCAACGCCAAGGCGCTGGCGGCCCGGCTGCGCCAGCTCGGCGCGCCGGTCGAGCTTCGCCTCTATCCGGGCAAGAGCCACATCGACACGGTCAAGTCGCTGTCGCCGCTGTTCCGTGGATCGACCTCGGCGCTGGCCGACAGCGTCGCCTTCCTCAAGGCCAATAGCCGCTGACGCTTGCGCCCGCCGCCAGCGCTCCCCACCTCAGCGGTCGAGCGAAGGGAGCGACCATTTTGGAGAGCTGGCACGGGACGACCATCCTCGGCGTGAAGAAGGGCGGGCGCACGGTCATCGCCGGCGACGGCCAGGTATCGATGGGCAATACGGTAATGAAGCCCAACGCCAAGAAGGTGCGGCGGCTGGGCGCGGAAGGCCAAAATGGAATCAAGTCGGTCATCGGCGGCTTCGCCGGCGCGACCGCGGATGCCTTTACCTTGTTCGAGCGGCTGGAGAAGAAGCTCGAGGCCAGCCGCGGCCAGTTGCTTCGCGCCGCGGTCGAGCTGGCCAAGGATTGGCGGACCGACAAATATTTGCGCAATCTGGAAGCGATGATGATCGTCGCCGACGCCGACACGATGCTGATCCTGACAGGGAACGGCGACGTGCTGGAGCCTGAGGGCGGGATCGCGGCGATCGGGTCGGGCGGGAACTATGCGTTGGCGGCGGCCAAGGCGCTCGATGAGTATGAACCCGACCCCGAAGTGCTAGCGCGCAAGGCCATGGCCATTGCCGCCGAGGTGTGCGTGTTCACCAACGACCGGCTGACGATCGAGGAAGTTGGCGGATGAACGACGCGCTTACCCCCAAGGCGATCGTTGCCGCGCTGGACGAACATATCGTCGGGCAGGTCGACGCCAAGAAAGCGGTCGCGGTGGCGCTGCGCAACCGCTGGCGGCGGCAGCGCTTGTCGCCCGAGCTGCGCGAGGAAGTGACGCCCAAGAACATCCTGATGATCGGGCCAACCGGGTGCGGCAAGACCGAGATCAGCCGGCGGTTGGCGAAACTGGCCGATGCGCCGTTCGTCAAGGTCGAAGCGACCAAGTTCACCGAAGTCGGTTATGTCGGCCGCGACGTCGAGCAGATTGCTCGAGATTTGGTCGAGGAGGCGGTGCGCCTGGAGCGCGAGCGGCGCCGCGAGCGGGTGCGCGAGGCGTCCGAAGCCGCGGCGATGGAGCGATTGCTCGACGCGCTGACCGGCAAGGGCTCGTCCGAAGCGACCCGCGCCAGCTTCCGCCAGCGCTTCGCCGAGCACAGCCTCGACGATGCCGAGGTCGAGATTGAGGTGACTGAGGCGCCGGCGATGCCGTTCGATCTCCCCGGACAGGGCGGGGTCGGGATGATCAACCTTAGTGAAATGATGTCGAAGGCGATGGGTGGGGCGCCGAAGAAGCGCCGCAAATTGAAAGTCGGCGACGCTTTCGCCAAGCTGGTCGAGGAAGAGGCCGACAAGCGCGTCGACCAAGACGACGTCACCCGCGTCGCGCTGGCCGATGCCGAAGCCAACGGCATCGTCTTCCTCGACGAGATCGACAAGATCGCGGTCAGCGACGTGCGCGGCGGATCGGTCAGCCGCGAAGGCGTCCAGCGCGACCTGCTGCCGTTGATCGAAGGCACCACGGTCGCGACCAAATATGGGCCGATCAAGACCGACCATATCTTGTTCATCGCGTCGGGCGCGTTCCATGTCGCTAAGCCGGCCGACCTGCTGCCCGAGTTGCAGGGGCGGCTGCCGATCCGGGTCGAGCTGGCGGCGCTGACCGAAGAAGATTTCGTCCGTATCCTGTCGGCGACGCGGGCCAGTCTGACCGAGCAATATCGCGCGTTGCTCAAGACCGAGGACGTGACCATCGACTTCGCCGACGACGGCATCGCCGCGCTCGCCCGGATCGCCGCCGAGGTCAACGACGCGCTCGAGAATATCGGCGCGCGGCGCTTGTCGACGGTGATGGAGAAATTGCTCGAGGAAATCAGCTTCACCGCCGAGGACCGCGGCGGCGAGACGCTGCTGATCGACCGTGCGTTCGTCGAGGGGCAGCTCAGCGGGATCGCCAAGGATACGGATTTGAGTCGTTACGTGCTTTGATCAGCCTCCCGGTACCGCCACACCAACCCTTGCACGAACGGGCTCCATAGCGGCGCCTTGACCCCGGCGAGGCGTAGCCGGCTGGCGACCCACTGGTTGCAGGTGTCGATCGCGCTGGCCTTGCCGACTCCGTCATAGAAAGCGTCGCGCGGGCCGTAGCCGGGGTGGTCGACGCGAATCGAGCGGCCGTTCGCATCGAGCGCGAAGCCGGCGCGGATCGCGGCCCACAGGCGGCGGTATTGCGAGGGGGTCAGGCGAATGACGCGGGCGGCATAGGTTGGGTCATTCGTCCATTCGACATGCATCACCCGATCGCCGCCGCTGGTCGCCGCCCAAATCGTCCTTGGCGTAATGTCGCCCCAGGTTGGGGTTTCGAGATAGACCCGCCGCTCGCCCGCCCCGAACGCGATCCAGTTGGCGTCGGCGGGGACGTCGGTGGCGTCGCTCGTCGGCAGGATCGACCGCCAGTCGAGGCCATCTGCCTTGGCGGGAAGGATCAGGTCGACGTGGATGCCGTTTGAGGCGAGATAGACGGTAACGCCCTGGTCGGGCTCGCGCCACCCGGCGTTGACCGGGATCAGGGCGCCGATCAGCGCGGCGAGCAGATAGAGGGCGGGGATCGCGATCAGGGCGAGGGCCAGGCGCCGGGGCCAGCGAGTTTTGCGTCTGCGTCGTGCCATGGGTCTTCTTTCGCAGGCAGTCCCCCGGACTGCCAGCAAAACCCGGACTGCCAGCAAAAGTGGTCGGGGCGACAGGATTCGAACCTGCGACCCCCACACCCCCAGTGTGATGCGCTACCAGGCTGCGCTACGCCCCGACCGGTCGCACTGCCGACTTCGAGGGCGGCGGCGCGAGAGCGGGCCCTCTACGGCTCAGCGCATCGCTTGGCAAGGCGGGCACGCTTGGCAAGGGAGGCCGGGCCGTGATAGGCGCGGCGCGACTTGCCCGCGCGCTCCTCCCCGCGCCGCGATCGAAGAAGAGATTTCCAAGCCTCATGACCATCACTCCCCTCCTCGCCGCCGCCGCCGCTCCCTCGGCCGGCACCAGCTTCTTCGTCCAGACGATCCCGCTGGTCCTGATTTTCGTCATCTTCTGGTTCCTGATGATCCGGCCGCAGCAGAAGCGGGCGAAGGAGCATCAGGCGGCGATCGCGGCCGTCAAGAAGGGCGACCGGGTGGTCACCGGCGGCGGGCTGATCGGCAAGGTGACCAAGGTCAGCGATACCGAGGTCGAGGTCGAATTGGCCCAGGGCATCAAGGTCCGCGCGGTGAAATCGACGCTGACGCAGGTCGGCGACAATACGACTGCGAAGCCGGCCAACGACTGATGCTCGAGTTCTCAAAGCTGAAGATTTGGGGCATCAGCCTCATCATCCTGATCGGCATCTTGCTGGCGATCCCCAGCTTGTTTCCAAAGGACCAGGTCGCCACCTGGCCGAGCTGGGCGCCCAAGGCACGGATCAGCCTGGGCCTCGACATCGCCGGGGGCAGCCAGCTGCTTCTCGAAGCCGACACCGTAGACGCCGCCAAGCAGCGGCTACAGGCGATGGAAGACCAGGTCACGACCGAGCTTCGCCGCGGCGATCCCAAGATCGAGATCGGTGACGTGTCGACCTCGGGCGGGCGGCTGGCGTTCCTGGTCCGCAACCCGGCTCAGGTCGACTCCGCGGTCGAGCGGCTGCGTCCGCTGACCCAGGGCGTTGGCCTGACCGGTTCGCGCGACTGGGACGTCAATGTCGCGGATTCGACGCGAGTGGTCATGACCCCGACCGCGGACGGCAACGCCAAGGCCCTGAAGGATTCGCTGACCGTCGCGCGCGACGTGGTGAGGCGCCGGATCGATCCCGGCGGCACCAAGGAAATCACGGTCATCAACCAAGGCGCCAACCGCATCTTCGTCCAGGTGCCGGGGGTCGAGGATCCCGAAGCGCTGAAGCTGCTCATCGGCCAGACCGCGCGGCTCGAATTCAAGCTGGTCGATCTGGCGGCCGATCCCAACCAGGTGGCGCAGGGCATCGCGCCCGCCGGCAGCCAGGTGCTGCCGATGGCCGACGGCACCGGCGCGATCGCGGTCCAGCGCCGCGTCATGGTCTCGGGCGACCAGCTGGTCGGCGCCAAGCAGGCGTTTGACCAGGATGGGCGGGCGGTCGTGTCGATCACCTTCAACGCCGCCGGCGCTCGCCGCTTTGGCCGGGTGACCCAGGAAAATGTCGGCAAGCCGTTCGCGATCATTCTCGACGACAAGGTGCTGTCGGCGCCGAACATCAACGAGCCCATCTTAGGCGGGCAAGCGCAGATCAGCGGCAATTTCACCGTCGAAACCGCCAATGCGCTGGCGGTCAGTCTGGCGTCGGGCAAGCTGCCGGTAAAATTGAACGTGATCGAGGAGCGTACGGTCAGCGCCGAGCTCGGCCGCGATTCGATTCGAGCCGGGACGATCGGCTCGATCTTCGCGACGCTAGCGGTGATCGGCCTGATGATCGTCACCTACGGCCGCTTCGGCGTCTATGCGTCCGCCGCGCTGCTGGTCAATGCGTTGATGATTCTCGGCATCATGGCCATCTTCAACGCGACGCTGACGCTGCCGGGCATTGCGGGTTTTGTCCTGACGATCGGCGCGGCGGTCGACGCCAATGTGCTGATTAACGAGCGCATCCGCGAGGAATTGCGGCGCGGGCGAAAGACGCTCGACGCGCTGGAAACCGGCTACCGCGAAGCCTCCACCGCGATTTTCGACGCCAATATCACCAACACCATCGCCGCCGCGCTGATGATGTATTTCGGATCCGGCCCGATCCGCGGCTTCGCCGTCGTGCTGCTGATCGGGATCATCACTTCGGTGTTCACCGCGGTCAATTTCACCCGCATGCTGGTGGCGATCTGGGTCAAATCCAAGCGCCCGCGCGCGATCAACATCTGACGGGATCGACACGATGAAGCTTTTGAAGCTGGTTCCCGACAACACCAACGTCGACTTCATGAAGTGGCGCAACATCGCCCTCATCCTGTCGATCCTCGCCTCGGTCGCCAGTCTGGCGCTGGTCGGGGTGCGCGGGCTCAACCTCGGCATCGACTTCGTCGGCGGTCAGATCGTCCGCGCCGAATTCGCCCAGCCGGTCGACATCGAGGTGCTGCGCGGACGCATCGCCACGCTCGACGTCGGCGAGGCCAGCATCCAGGAGTTCGGCAACAACAAAACTTATCAGATCCGCCTGCCCAAGCCGGCCGGCCCCGACGCGGCGGCCAATGCGGTGGTAACCAAGGTCCGTGCCTTCATTCCCCAGGCCTACCCGGGCGCCAAGGTCAGCGCCGGCGAATCGGTGTCGGGCAAGGTTAGCGGCGAGCTGGCCTGGGACGGTGCGCTGGCGATCACCTTCGCCATGATCGGCATCGCCATCTACATCTGGTTCCGGTTCGAATGGCAGTTCGGGGTTGGCGCGCTTATTACCCTGTTCCACGACGTGTCGATGGTTCTCGGATTCTTCGCATTGACGCAGTTGCAGGTCGATTTGAACATCGTCGCGGCGTTCCTGGCGATCGTCGGCTATTCGCTCAACGACACGGTGGTCATCTATGACCGCATTCGTGAAAACCTTCGAAAATATCGCAAGATGGAGATCGTCTCGCTGCTCAATTTCTCGCTGAACGAGACGCTGTCGCGGACGATCGTCACCTCGCTGTCGATCATGCTGGCGTTGGCGGTGCTGCTGGTTCTCGGCCCGCCAGTGCTGTTCGGCCTGACCATCGCCATCCTGCTCGGCACCTTCATCGGTACCTATTCGTCGATCTATATTTCGGCGCCGGCGCTCGTCTGGATGGGCCTAAAACCCGATAGTTTCCTTCGGACCGGCGATGAGAAAGACGACGAGGCCGTCGCTCATCCTGCATAAATGCATTTTCGGCGAATGCGGGGCTAGGCCGGGCGATTGCCCGCTTGGCCTCGCTCCCGCCCCGCGCTAGGAACGTGACCATGGTGAACAAGACCCGTCTCGCGGCGCTGATGCTGCTGCCCGTCATCCTGCTTCCCGCCGCCGGTTGCGCACGCAACAAGGTCAAGGGAGACACTGCCTACGTCGCGCGCGACGTCAACACGCTCTACAGCCTTGCCAAGCAGCGGCTCGACAGTGGCCAGTACGAAGAGGCAGCCAAGCTGTTCGACGAGGTCGAGCGGCAGCATCCCTATTCGGTGTGGGCGCGGCGCGCGCAGCTGATGAGTTCCTTCGGCTATTATATGGCGCAGAAATATCCCGACGCGACGAGCTCGGCACAGCGTTTCCTGACGATCCACCCCGGCAACAAGGACGCGCCCTACGCAAACTATCTGATCGCGATGAGCTATTATCAGCAGATTGAGGATGTTTCGCGAGACCAGAAGATCACTCAACAGGCGTCCGACAGCTTCAACGAGCTGATCCGCCGCTATCCGCAAAGCCGTTACGCCAGCGACGCGCGGTTGAAGCTCGACCTCATCAACGACCATCTCGCCGGCAAGGAGATGGAGGTCGGACGTTTTTACCAGCGCTCGGGAAACTGGCTCGCTGCGGCAACGCGCTTCCGCGAAGTGGTCGAAAAATATCAGACCACGAGCCACACGCCCGAAGCGCTCGAGCGGCTGGTCGAAACCTATTTGAACCTCGGTTTGCCCGATGAGGCGAAGAAGTCGGCCGCAGTGCTCGGCGCCAACTATCCTGGCAGCAAATGGTACAAGCGCAGCTACAGTCTGATTTCGCGGCACGCGCCGGCGGCGCCGCAAAGCTGACCCGAGCG
>NZ_JACDDV010000071.1 GCF_013816785.1 Sphingomonas sp.
TCAAGGCGATGATTCGGTCGATCGATGCCGTCGCGGTTCGCGCCAAGGTCGAAACATTGCTTGCCAAGCCCCCCGCCAACATGCGCAAGTCGCTCAGCGATTGGGCGAAGCGGCATGGAGTGGCGCTCGACTGACCGGCGTGCCCAAGGCCGGTTGACAGGGGCACGGGTCGCCCCGACAAAAGGTTCAAATTCAAGCCTGTTACAGGCGGGGGGAAGCGAATGGACGAGATCGAACCCGACGGCATGGTGACGGTTGGCCAGCGGCTTAAGCAAGCGCGCGAGGCGAAGGGCCTGTCGATCGAGGATGTCGCCTCCACGACCCGCATCCCGATGCGCCACCTCGCCAGCATCGAGATCGGCGACTGGGACGCGCTGCCGGCCTCAACCTATTCAATCGGCTTTGCCAAAAATTACGCCGTCGCGGTGGGACTTGACCGGGCTGAGATCGGCGATGCGCTGCGCGCCGAAATGGGCGGGTCGCGCCCGACCATGACCAGCCCCGAAGTCTACGAAACAATCGATCCGTCCCGCGCTATGCCCAAGGCACTTGTACTCGGCGCGCTCGGCCTGGTGCTGCTGGCGGTGATCCTCTTCACCTGGCTGGGCAATCGCTCAGTCGAAGAAGGCGTTCCGTCACCAGAGGCCGCCAATGCAATCGCCGTGCCCGATCAGCCCGTCCCCGCGGCTCCAACGACATCCGGGCCGGTGGTGCTAACCGCTAACGAATCGGTGTGGATCGAGGTCAAGGACGGCACCAATGTGCTGAAGCAGGGCGAGCTTGCCGCCGGCCAAAGCTACGAGGTGCCGGCGACCGCTGCCGCGCCGGTGCTGACCACCGGAAAGCCGGAAGCGTTGCGCATTTCGGTCGGCACCGCCGACGCGCCCGCGGTCGGCCCCACCGGGCAGCGCGTCACGGGAGTCAGCCTGCGCGCATCCGACCTGCTCCGCGGCCCTCGTCAGAGCACGGCAACGTCGCCGCCGGCATCCGTGCCGATGGCGGCGACGGCCGCTCCGGCCAAGCCCCGGGCTGCGGTCAGACGCAGGGACACGCCTCCGGCTCCCGCGCCGGCCACAACCGACAACAGCATCGCGCCGGCCACCCCCGGGCAATAGTTCATCGGCGCGACAGCGGAGGTCCGCCAAACTCGCGCCATCCATCGCCGAAACCGTTCGAGGCTCAACATGCGTTTGCCGATCTCTCTTTCCTTCCTTGCCGCCGCTGCCTTTGCCTTGACGCCCGCCGCTGCGCAGAGGCGCCCGCCGACGCCCGAGCAGCGCATCGACCGGCTCGAAAAGCAGGTTCGCCAGGTTCAGAAGCAGGTCTTTCCCAAGGGGCAGCCGGCCGACACAGCCGGGTTTTCCGATGATCCGGCCGCGACCCAGGACGCGGTTAGCACGCTTGGCGGACGGCTCGACGCGGTCGAGAGGCAGATGTCGGACCTCGTCCGCCAGTCGGAGGAGAACGGCAACCGCCTCGGCGTGATGGAGGCCGACCTCGCCCGGCTGCGAGCCGACCAGGACCGACGCCTGCGCGCGATCGAGCAAGGGGCCGCGCCGGACGCCACCGGCAAAGCCGAACCGAGCGGTCAAACGACCGACGAACCGGTTCAGGCGGCCGAGCAACCCACCGATTCGCCGCCACCGGCATCCCGACCCAAAATAGAAACGCCTCGCGCCAAACCGCCGGTCGACGAGTCCGATCCGAACGCCGCCGCCGAAGCCGCCTACGACGCCGGCTTTCAGCTGTGGACCGCGAAGAAATATGATGCCGCGATCGCTTCGTTAAAGGCAATGGCCGCCAAATATCCCGATCATCGCCGGGTCAGCTGGGCCAATAACCTGATCGGCCGTTCGATGCTCGACAAGGGCCAGCCGCGCGCCGCAGCCGAAGCGCTGCTCGCCAATTACCGCCGCGATCCCAAGGGCGAGCGCGCCCAGGACAGCCTCTTTTATCTCGGCAAATCGCTGGTCAAGCTCGGCCAGCCGAGCCAGGCGTGCAAGGCCTATGGGGAGCTCGAGGAGGTCTATGGCGCCACGCTTCGCGCTCCGCTGAAAGTCGATCTCCCCGCCGCCAAGGCCGAGGCCAAGTGCAAGTAAAGCGATGATCCCGGCGGCCGAAGCCCTCGCGCGCTTCGCCGCTGACCTCGACGCGCTGGTGCCGCTGGGCGAGCGGGTCGGCATCGCTGTCTCGGGGGGCCCGGACAGTCTGGCGCTGCTGCTCCTCGCCGCAGCCGCGCGGCCCGGCCTGGTCGAGGCGGCGACAGTCGACCACCGCCTGCGCGCCAACAGTGCGCATGAAGCGGCCCTGGTCGCCGGCGTGTGTGTCGGGCTCGGCGTTCCGCACCACATCTTGGTGGCGGATTGGCACGGCCTGCCGACTGCCAACCTCCAGGCCGAGGCGCGGGCGATGCGCTACCGCCTGCTCGGCGAGTGGGCGAGCGGGCGCTCCCTCGCAGCGATCGCCACTGCCCATCACGCCGACGACCAGGCGGAGACATTGATGATGCGCCTCGCCCGCGGCGCTGGAATTTCGGGCTTGAGCGGAGCCCGCCAGGCTCGGCCCGTGTTCGACAATGTGGAGCTGGTTCGGCCGCTGCTTGGCTGGCGTCACTCGGAACTTGTCGGGCTTGTCGACAGCGCGGAAATCGAGCCGGTAGACGACCCCTCGAACCACGACCCGCGCCATGATCGCACTCGCATTCGCCAATGGTTGGCGGAGACCGACTGGATCGATCCCGCCCGGCTGGCGGTCAGCGCGGCGGCATTGCGCGAAGCCGAGGAAGCACTCGACTGGGCGTTTGCCTCCTTGATCGAGGGGCGGCTGGTTCGTGATGGCGCTGCGATAGTCATCGACCCCTCAAATCTCCCCCGCGAGATGACGCGCCGCCTGCTGCTGGCGGCGTTCGACAAGCTGGATGCCGCGCCCCCGCGCGGTCCCGATCTCGCCCGGGCTATGGCTGCGCTCACCGCGGGCAAGACCATCACCTTGTCGGGCCTCCGGCTAGAAGGAGGCCCGCGCTGGCGTCTATCTTCCGCTCCACCTCATCGCAGCTGAAACGAGCGTTCCATTGTCATTAAGGCTAATGCGCCTATTTTAGGGGCCGATAGGAGACACAAGCCCGTGGACGACAAGACCCCCGAGAAGAAGCCCGGCAACCCCTGGACCAAGTCGCTGATCATCTGGGTGGCGGTGATCTTCGGCCTGGTGCTGTTCGTCCGCGCATTCGACAGTGGCACGGCCGTCCAGGGACCGCCGCTCGCCTATTCCGAATTCGTCAAGCAGGTCGACGAGGGCAATGTCCAGTCGGTGACCATCGCCACCTCATCGGCCGGCAATGTCGCGATCAGCGGCAAGATGGCCGATGGCAAAGGCTTCCGCACCATCGCTCCGCCCGACGCCAATGTCTCCGACCGATTGATTGCCAAGGGCGTCGGCGTCGCGGTCAAGGCCGAAGAGCAGTCGAGCTTCTGGCTGATCTTGCTCTACCAGTCGCTGCCCTTCTTGCTGATCCTCGGCGTCAGCTTCTTCGTCATGCGCCAGATGCAGAAGAACGCCGGCGGGGGCGCGATGGGCTTCGGCAAGAGCCGCGCCCGAATGCTGACCCAGAAGGAAGGCCGAGTCACCTTTGCCGACGTCGCCGGGATCGACGAAGCGCGCGAGGAGCTCGAGGAAATCGTCGAATATTTAAAGGACCCGGGCAAGTTCGCGCGGTTAGGCGGTAAGATTCCCAAGGGCGCGCTGCTCGTCGGCTCGCCGGGCACAGGCAAGACGCTGCTTGCCCGTGCCATTGCGGGGGAGGCGGGGGTGCCGTTCTTCACCATCTCGGGCTCGGACTTCGTCGAAATGTTCGTCGGCGTCGGCGCGTCCCGTGTCCGCGACATGTTCGAACAGGCCAAGAAATCAGCTCCGTGTATCGTTTTCATCGACGAGATCGACGCGGTCGGCCGCCATCGTGGCGCCGGCCTCGGCAACGGCAACGACGAGCGCGAGCAAACCTTGAACCAGCTGCTGGTCGAGATGGACGGGTTCGAGGCCAATGAAGGCATTATCATCATCGCCGCGACCAACCGGCCCGACGTGCTCGATCCGGCCTTGCTCCGCCCTGGCCGCTTCGACCGCCAGGTGATCGTCCCGCGCCCCGATATCGACGGCCGCGAGCAAATCCTCGCCGTCCACATGAGAAAGGTGCCGCTGGCTCCTGACGTCGACCCGCGGGTCATTGCCCGCGGCACACCCGGATTCTCCGGCGCCGACCTCGCCAACCTGGTCAACGAAGCCGCCCTGCTCGCCGCGCGGCGCGGCAAGCGGCTAGTGGCGATGGGCGAGTTCGAGGAAGCCAAGGACAAGGTCATGATGGGCACCGAACGCCGATCGATGGTCATGACCGAAGACGAGAAGAAGATGACCGCCTATCACGAGGCCGGGCATGCCATCGTCTCGATCCATGAAGAAGCTTCGGATCCGATCCACAAGGCGACGATCATCCCGCGCGGCCGCGCGCTGGGGATGGTGATGCGTTTGCCCGAGCGCGACAATTACAGCTACCACCGCGACAAGATGTACGCCAACCTGGCCGTGTCGATGGGCGGTCGCGTCGCCGAAGAAGTGATCTTCGGCTACGACAAGGTCAGCTCAGGCGCGTCGAGCGACATTAGTTACGCCACCAACCTGGCGCGCGATATGGTCACCCGCTGGGGCATGTCGGACGAGATGGGTCCGCTGCAATATGCCGACGCCGACGAGGAGGTGTTCCTCGGCTATTCGATGAACCGGCAGAAGCAGATGTCGAACGAAACCGCGCGGGCGATCGACAAGGAAATCCGTCGCATCGTCGAACAGGGCTATGACCGCGCCAAGCATCTGCTTGAAGAACATCGGGGCGAGCTCGAGACGCTGGCCAAGGCCCTGCTCGAATATGAGACGCTGTCGGGCGACGAGATCAAGACGATCCTCGACGGCGGCTCGATCGACCGCGGCCGCTCGGCCAAGCCGGCGCTTCCGACTGCCGGCTCGTCGATCCCCAAGAGCCGCAAGCCCAAGCCTGGACTCGGCGGCGCGGCACCGGCGGGCGTCTGACGCGTTAAAGGCGGGTTCAGCGAGGCTCGACTTAAGCGGTCAAGCCCGAGGAGGCCGTTTCGCATGTCGAAGTTCCGAGTTGCGTCGTTATTATTGCTCGTCGTGCCTGCCGCCGCGCCCGCCCAATCGATGAACGCCGAGGCCTTTTACAAGCGGGCGATGGCGCTCAAGGCCAAGGGGCCGATGGCATTGATGTCGCGCGATTTACAGCCGGTGGTCCGGGAGGCCAGAGCCGCGGGACTCAGAGCCCGCGCCTTGCGGCTCGCGGCACTCGCCGAGGGGCATCGGCCGCGCTATTGCCCACCCAAGGGGAGCAAGCGCATCGGCAATGAAGAGTTTCTAAACGGGATGACCGCGATTCCTTCCGTCGAGCGGGCTGCGATCGACATGACCGAGGCAATGACCCGCATTATGATTCGCAAATTCCCCTGCTCGGTTTAAGGCACCCACCGCTGCGCAGAATCTTGCTGAGCGGATTGTTGATCGCCATGCCGATGGGCGCCGCGGAGGCCGTGCCGGTGTCGGTCTTCCTGCCCCGAGCCGAGGCGCTTGTCCGGCGCGGCCCGCTCGCGCTCTTCTCGCGAGATTTCTACCGGTTGAAGGCGATCATCGAGGCTGACGGAGATCGATTGAAGGCCGACTATGCGGAGGCGAAGGCAGCCGGAAAGCCAAGCTTTTTCTGTCCGCCCGCGCGCGGAAAACCCCGCGTCGGCAAAAGCGAATATCTCGCCGCCCTGCGCGCCGTGCCCGCCGGCCGCCGAGCCTCGACAGACACCAAGGATGTGCTGCAGCGCTTGCTCGAACGCAAATATCCTTGCCCCACCACGTCTCTATAATCGTCACGCCATTCATAACCTTTCGGTCCGGTGCTTTGAAGTGACCGAATCATTTGTATACAGCTGGCATGCGGCGCATTGGTCTCCTCGGCGGCAGCTTTAACCCCGCGCACCGCGGCCACCGCCGGATGAGCCTGGCGGCCATGGCAGCGCTTGGCCTCGACGAAGTTTGGTGGCTCGTGTCGCCCGGCAATCCGCTGAAACCCGCCGAAGGTATGGCCCCGTTCCTCGCCCGCCTGGCCTCGGCCCGGGCGATGGCCCGGTTTAGCCGCATCAAGGTCAGTGACTTCGAGGCGCAGTCGGGAACCCGCTACACGGTCGACACAATTGCCGCGCTCCAGCAGCGCTGGCCTCACGAGCGCTTCATCTGGCTGATGGGCGAAGATACTGTGGCGCAATTCCATCAATGGAAGGACTGGCGCCGACTGGCACGCATGGTGCCGATTGCCCTCCTGTCGCGACCCGGCTATGATGACGATGCCCGCGCGGCGCGCGCGATGGGCTGGTTGAGGCATTTCGTCCGTTCCTCGGCCATGGCATGGCACTGGACGGAGTGGAGTGCACCGGCGATCATTTTCCTTCGCCTGCCCCCTGACCGAACTTCCGCCACCCGCCTGCGCGCGCTTGATCCGGACTGGCACCGCCGCTTCACTTCCCGCAAGCGTCGCATGCCGTCGACCCATAAGGAGTAACCTTGGCCGATCCCGCCCGTGCGCCTGCCGCCGTTCCGACCCAGCCGGTCGACGTCGAGGCGCTGCACAGCCTTGTCATGCAATCACTGGACGACGATCAGGCGGTCGAGGTGGTCACCATTCCCCTCGCCGGCAAATCGTCGATCGCCGATCATATGGTGATCGCATCGGGCAAATCGTCGCGCCAGGTCGCGTCGATGGCGACCAAGCTCGCCGCCAAGATCAAGCAGCAGTTCGGCCGGATCGCCCGGATCGAAGGACTGCCGGTGGCCGACTGGGTGCTGATCGATGCCGACGACGTCATCGTCCATCTTTTCCGGCCCGAAGTCCGCACTTTCTATAATCTCGAGCGGATGTGGGCGTTCGGCGACGAGGCGCCGGCAAAGGCGGCCGGCCCCAGCGCCTGACGGTGCTGTTGCACATCATCGCCCGCGGCAAGATCGGCCGCTCGCCCGAGGCGGAGCTGACCG
This sequence comes from Sphingomonas sp., assembly GCF_013816785.1. Classification (GTDB taxonomy): domain Bacteria; phylum Pseudomonadota; class Alphaproteobacteria; order Sphingomonadales; family Sphingomonadaceae; genus Sphingomicrobium. Next base: position 7,078 of record NZ_JACDDV010000071.1, read on the forward strand.
ACCGCTATCTGAAGCGCATCACCTGGCCGACCAAGATAACCGAACTCCCCGACCGCGGCGGCGCATTGCCCGAGGCATCGTCGAACGGTATCACGGTGGTTCTCGACGAGCGCGGCACGGCCTTGGCGTCGATCGACTTCGCCAAGAAGCTCGAGGGCTGGCGCGATGGCGGGCGGCGCGAGACGCGATTCCTGATTGGAGCAGCGGACGGTCACGCTGAGCCGCTGCGCGAATCCGCCGACCTGTTGCTTTCGTTCGGCCCGGCGACCTGGCCGCACCTGCTCGCGCGGGCGATGCTCGCCGAGCAATTGTTTCGCGCCACCTCGATCCTCGCCAATCACCCATACCATCGCGAGGGATGATGCGCCGCGCCTTTGCCCTGCTGATATTCGCCGTGCCGCTGCTGGTCGCGGCGAGCACTCCGGTGCGGCCGGTCGAGATCACTGCCGACGAGGTGCTCGCCCAAGCCCGCGCTGAGGCCGAGGCGGCGACGAAGCGCTTGTCGTCGCTCGAGGCCGCCGCAGCCAAAGCCGGCAACGAGGTTGAGCAACTGAAAGCCGAGCAGGCCGCCGCTGCCGCCGCGATCGAGGAGTCTGAAGCCCAGATCAGTGCCGCCGACGCCGCACTCCGCTTGGCCAAGGCGCGAGTCATCCTCGGCGAAGAACGACTTGCCAAGCGCCGCGCGCCGCTCGCCGCCCTGCTCGCCGGCCTCGCCACCATGGGCCGTCAGCCGCCGCTATTGGCGCTGGCCGACGGCGGGTCGATCGACGAGATGGTACGAGTCCGCGCGCTGCTCGACGCGACCATGCCGGTGATCGAACGGCGCAGCGCCGCGCTCGCCGCCGAGGTTGCCGCGCGCCGCCGACTCGCAGGTACCGCGACCCAGGCCCGGGACGACCTTGCCAAGGGCCGCGCCCAGCTGGCCGATCGCCAACGCCGGTTCGCCGAGCTGGAAACCAAAGCGGCCCGGCGCGCCGCATCGCTGCAAGGCGAAGCGTTCGGCGCCGGCGACCGCGTTCTCGCCAGCGGTGAAGCGCTGGGCGAAGCGGGCAGTGGCGCCGCCGAGCGTCGTGCCGCTCGGGCGACCGCGGCGGTGCTCGTTCCGCTCGGCCTAGCCCCACCCCGACCGATGCGCGGCGACTCGCCTCTGCCCGCGCCTGACTTCGCCTATTCGCTGCCGCTCGACGCGCCGCTCGCCGACGGACTCGGCTCGGTCAACCGCAGCGGCATCGCCTCGCGCGGCCTCCGCTTCAACTCGCTGCGCGGGACGCTGATCACCGCCCCC
>NZ_JACDDV010000072.1 GCF_013816785.1 Sphingomonas sp.
CCTATGGCGAGCATGACCTGACCGACCAGATCGTCCATTTGGTTCTGGCGCGGACCGTCAGCGCGCCCGAAGGAACGCGGGGGATTTCGCTATTCCTGGTGCCGAAGATACTGCCCGATGGCGGCGCCAACGATCTGCGCTGCGTGTCGATCGAGCATAAGCTGGGCATCCACGCCTCGCCGACTTGCGTAATGAGCTATGGCGACGCCGGTAATTTTGCAGGAGGCGGGGCAACCGGCTGGCTGATCGGCCCCGAAACTGGCGGCATGCGCGCTATGTTCACGATGATGAACAATGCGCGGCTGAATGTCGGTTTGCAAGGCGTCGGCATCGCCGAGCGCGCGACCCAGCGCGCGGTCGCCTTCGCCATCGAGCGGAAACAGGGGCAGCGCAACGGGTTGCCGGTGCCGATCGCCGACCATCCCGACGTCCGGCGGATGCTGATGCGCATGCGTGCGCTGACGATGGGAGCGCGGGCGCTGGTCTATTATGCCTTCGGCCAGACCGATCGCGCGGTGCGAGGCGACCCCCCGGCCGGCGCGCGTGCGCAAGTGCTGATCCCGCTGGCCAAGGCGTGGGGCACCGACGTGGGATGCGAGGTCGCCACCCTGGGCATCCAGGTCCATGGCGGCATGGGCTATATCGAGGAAACCGGTGCCGCGCAGCATTTGCGCGATGCCCGCATCGCGCCGATCTACGAGGGCACCAACGGGATCCAGGCGGCCGATCTGGTCGGACGCAAGCTGGGCCTGGACGGCGGCTTGGTCTTCGACGGATTGATCGCCGATATCCGGGCCGAGACGCGCGATCTTCGCCTCGTCGCGCTGTGCGATGCGGTCGAGGTGGCGGCGGTGAGCCTGCGCGAGGCAGCGCCCGACGACCGGCTAGCGGGCAGCTATCCGTTCTTGACAATGACATCGGCCATGGTCGCGGGATGGCTGATGGAGCGGCTCAGCCTGGCCGCGGCGGCGGACGAGCGGACCAAGGCCGCGGCGGCTTTTTTCCTGAGTGCCGTGGTCCCCGAGGCGCTAGGTCTGGCGGCCGGAGCGGAGCAGGGCGCGGCGTTGCTTTATGCGGTTCCGGCGGAAGCTTTGGGTTAGGCGAGCTCAGCCAGATCCGCTGGATCGATCCCGAGCCGGGCCATGCGGTCGCGGATTTCGGGCCATTCGGTGGTGATGAAGGCTTCGCGATGTGACGCGCGCAGCCGGGTTTCGGCGCTAGGAGCAACGAACATGCCGACTCCGCGCTTGACGATAATTAGTCCTTCGTCCTGAAAGCCCTGATAGGCCTTGGCGACGGTCAGCGGGTTGGCGCCCTGCTCGGCGGCGAGGGCGCGGACCGAGGGAAGCGGATCGCCATCGCTGTAGCGTCCCGCAAGGATCGCTTCCGCAATCACCTCGCGAAGGCGAATGTAGACAGGCTTTTCATGAGGTCGGCCGAGCGTCATGCTGTCACAATACAGCAAGGCGCATTTTGTTCAATCCCTTGGCGGGTCCCAAATTCGCACGATCGTGTCGAGCGCCGGGCGTGGCCGTTCCTCTAAATCCTCGCCGGCCGAGCCGAGAAAGAGGAAGCCGGCAATCCGCTCACCCGGCCCGCAAAAGGCGTCGTGTACCCGCTCGCTATAAGACGGCCACCCGGTGATCCAACTACCGATATAGCCAAGCGCATGGGTCGCGGTGAGCAGGTTCATTCCGACCGCGCCGCACGACAGCTGCTGTTCCCACACTGGGATTTTATGGCCTTTGATTGGCGCCGAGACGAGCACCACCAACGCTGGCGCCTGGTGAGCGAATTCAAGCGCCTTGGCATAATGGGCGGCGTTTGCGTCGGGGTCATGCTCGGGAAGCGCGAGGGCGATTAGATCGGCGAGTTGACGGCGCTGGCCGGGGCCGACGATGACGAACCGCCAGGGGGCGAGCTTGCCATGGTCAGGGACGCGTGCGGCGATGGTCAGGATGCGCACCAGCTCTGCTTCGCTCGGCCCCGGCGCGACCATGTCGCGGGGTTTGCCGGAGCGGCGCGTTTCAAGCAGCGATAGCGGTGAGGTCCTGTCATTGAGCGTCATGCCGCTCGCATAGCGACGCAACCCGTTGGCAACAATCGGCTTCACACCGGCGGAAACGCCGTTAGGGTGCGCCGCCAGAACAAGAGGGCGCCGATAACGACCCTCGCTACCCAGGGAGAGAGTATATGGTGGACACCCCGACCGCGGACAATCCGCGCGAACCGGATATCAGCCACGAAAATCCCACGCGGCGCGACGAATGGTTCGGCCACCCACGCCAGCTCGCCCGGTTGTTCACCACCGAGGCGATGGAGCGGTTCGGCTATTACGGTATGCGGGCGCTGCTCACGCTCTATCTCGCGCAGCATTTCCTGTTTTCCGATCAAACCACCACCGGTCTCTACGGCGGCTTTACGGCCCTGGTTTACCTAACCCCGCTGATCGGCGGCCTGATGGCCGATCGCTTCCTTGGGTCGAAGCGCTCGGTCAAGTTTGGCGCCATCCTGATGAGTCTGGGCTATCTGACTTTGTGCTTCGGTGGGCAGCCGGCCAAGCCATATGCGATGATCGACGGTCAGCGCTACGAGGTAGTCCAGCAAGGCGCCGGCGAAAATATCAAGCAGTTTGTCGTCGCCAATGGCGCACCGCTCCAGATCAAGGGCAACGAGGACAAGAGCGTATCGCTGCTCGCGCCCGATGGCAGCGAAGCGCGGAAAATTCCCGCCGGCGGCTTCGAAGCTCAAGGCGAACGTAATTCCTTCAATGTTTTTCTATTGCTGATCGGGCTGGCCCTGGTGGTTGTCGGCAACGGCTTTTTCAAACCCAATATCTCGACCATGGTCGGCACGCTTTATGCCGATGGCGACCGCCGGCGAGATGCGGGTTTCACGATCTTCTATATGGGCATCAACCTCGGTTCGCTTTTTTCGCAGATACTGTGCCCGCTGCTGGCGGTGGGCATGGGCAGTTGGGGCGGCCTTGGCTGGTGGGCCGGCTTCGCCCTGGCCGCGGCGGGCATGCTGGTGTCGTGGACCTTGATCCAGTTCGATGGCGGCAAGCTCGACGGGGTCGGCGATCGCCCGGCCGGTGCACCGGCCAATCGAGACTATGTCATCTATGTCGGCGCACTGCTTGCCATTCCGGTGGCATGGTTCCTGTTCAGCAACCTGATGAACTATGTGAAACCGCCCGAAGGATCGGGATTCGTCGGCTACGTCACGACCTTGCCGATCATGGGCAAGATCATGTTCGGAACCTTTCTGATCTCGGTTCCCGGTATCCTCATCTGGTCATTCCTCAAGGGCACCAAGACCGAGTTTCAGATGATGATCGCGGCGATGATCCTGATCACGTTCAACACGGTGTTCTGGACCTTGTTCGAACAGGCTGGATCGTCGCTTACCCTGTTCGCCGACCGCAATACCGATTTGAGCGTGTTCGGCCTGTTCAGCATCTCCGCGGGCCAGACGCAATTCTTCAACGCCGCCTTCATTGTGATGTTGGCGCCATTCTTCTCGATAATGTGGAATGCGATGGCACGCAGGGGAGTTGAACCGACCATCCCGATCAAGTTCGCATTCGCCTTGCTGGCGGTCGGCGCGGGATTCCTGTTTCTTGTCTGGGGCACACAATTCGCCGGTCCCGATTTCAAGGTCGGCCTGTGGTGGCTGGCGGGCCTCTACCTGATCCACTCGGTCGCTGAATTGTGCATCTCGCCGGTCGGTCTCAGCATGATCACCAAACTGTCGATCGCGCGGATCGTCGGTATGATGATGGGCGTGTGGTTCCTGTCGATCGCGGTCGCGCAATATGTCGCCGGGCTGGTCGCGCAGGTCGCCTCGGTAGAAACGGTCGGCGGGCAGGTCACCAACCTGCAGGTCAGTCTCAATACCTATGTCGGCGTATTCACCACCATCGGTTGGGTGTCGATGGCGATCGGCGTCGTCCTGCTGTTGCTCGCCTGGCCGCTCAAAAAGTTGATGCACGGAGTGAAATGACCATGGGTCGAGCCGTTGCCGCCTCCCTCCTGCTCTTTCTAGGAGGGTGCGCGGCGGTGGCTCCACCGCCGAAGAAGGCGGCGCCGATCCGGATCGATCAAAACCCCTATCCGTCGACTTATGCCCGCTATCCCGGCGTCACGACGCTGATTCGCGGGGCGACGATCCTCGACGGCGAAGGCGGGCGGATCGACAACGGCTCGATCCTGATCGCCGACGGCAAGGTGCAAGCTGTGGGCGGGCCCGAGCTGGCCGCGCCTGAGGGTTCGAACGTGATCAATGCCGCCGGCCGATACGTGACCCCTGGCATCATCGACATCCATAGCCACCTTGGTGACTATCCCTCGCCCGGCGTCGAATCGCTGAGCGACGGCAACGAGGCGACGGGCCCGTCCCGTCCCGAGGTGTGGGCCGAACATAGCATCTGGCCGCAGGATCCCGGCTTTTCGCGCGCGTTGGCCAATGGCGGAATTACCGCACTGCAGATTTTGCCCGGTTCGGCCAATCTGTTCGGCGGGCGTTCGGTTGTCCTCAAGAATGTGCCGGCGCGGACGGTGCAGGGGATGAAGTTTCCCGGTGCGCCTTATGGCCTGAAAATGGCGTGCGGCGAGAATCCAAAACGGGTCTACGGCGGCCGGGGCGGGCCGGCGACGCGGATGGGCAATATCGCGGTCATCCGTCAGACCTGGATTCGGGCGCAGGAATATAATCGCAAGTGGACCAAATATGAGCGCGACGGCGGCGAGATTCCTGCTCGCGACCTGGCGATGGATACGCTGCGCGGTGTGCTCCAGGGCAAGATCCTGGTCCATAATCACTGCTATCGCGCCGACGAGATGGCGATCATGATCGATGTCGCCCAGGAATTTCACTACAAGATCAGCGCGTTCCACCACGCGGTTGAATCGTACAAGATCGCCGACTTGTTGAAGGCCAGCGGCATCTGCTCGGCGATGTGGGCCGACTGGTACGGGTTCAAGATGGAAAGCTATGACGGGATCAACGAGAATATCGCCTTCGTCCACAATGCCGGCGCCTGCGCAATCGTCCATTCAGACGACGCCAACGGCATCCAGCGACTGAACCAGGAAGCGGCCAAGGCGGTTGCCGCCGGCAAGCGCGCTGGGATCGACATCAGCGAGGCGACGGCCTGGACCTGGCTCAGCGCCAACCCCGCGCGCGCGCTCGGCATCTTCGGTCAGACCGGCAGCCTCAAGGCGGGCAAGGTGGCCGATGTCGTGCTGTGGAATGGCGATCCGTTCAGCGCCTACACGCGGCCCGACAAGGTGTGGATCGACGGCGCGATGATGTACGACGCGGCCAATCCGGCAAAGCGGCCGGTCAGCGACTTCGAACTGGGTCAGCCGGGCGAAGGGGATGTGAAGTGATGCGGTCTGCTTCTCGTCCCAAACGCCTCTCGCGGCTCGGCATGTTTGGGATCATGTGCGGGGTGGCGGGCGCATGCATTGGCTGCAAGGCCAGCGCGCAAACCATCGCTATCACTGGCGGCACGGTCGTGCTCGGCGACGGATCGGACCCGATCGAGGGTGGAACGGTGATCGTTCGCGATGGCCGCATCGTCGCCGCCGGTCGCGACGTGGGCATCCCGAAAACGGCCGAACTCATTGATGCGCGGGGCAAATGGGTGACGCCAGGGATCGTCGCGGGCTTTTCGCGGCTGGGTCTGACTGAAGTCGACTCGGGAGCGAGCGGGTCGGATGACACCGAAACCGGGTCGAGTCCCTTCAACGCCGCGATCGATGTTGCGCCGGCGATCAACCCCAAGGCTTCGACGATCGCCGTGAGCCGAGCCGACGGCGTAACCCGCGCGGTGGTTGCGCCCGTCGCGGGGCGGAGCATCTTCGCCGGGCAGGGCGCGGTGATCGACACCGGTGCCGATATGGACGCGGTGTTGCGTGCCCGCGCGTTCCAGTTCGTCGAGTTGGGCGAAGGCGGGGCCGACAAGGCCGGAGGATCGCGGGCGTCGGCGTTCGTGCTGTTCCGCAACGCGCTGCGCGAAGCGAATGACCTTGCCGGCTTTCGCAATCCTGTGGTCGGACGGGGCACCGCCGCTCCGCCGGAGATTGTGCCCTATGAGGAACGACCCGACCCCGGCTTGATCAGCCGCGATGCGCGGCGCACCGACGATGTCATGCTGACTCGGTTCGACGCCGCCGCGCTGGTGCCGGTGGTGCGTGGACGTCAACTATTGCTAGTCCATGTCGAGCGCGCGATCGACATTTTGAACGTGCTCAAGTTGCGGCGCGAATTTTCGGGACTCAGGATCGCGCTGGTCGGCGTGACCGAGGGCTGGACCGTGGCCGACCAGATCGCCGCCTCGGGGGTGTGGGTGATTGCCTCCGCGCTCAACGATCTTCCGGCCAGCTTCGAAATGCTCGCCGCGACCCAGTCCAACGTCGGGCGGCTGCGTGCGGCGGGGGTCAGGGTGGCGATCGGGATGATCGACGACAACGACACTCGTTTCGTTCGCAATCAGCGCCAATATGCCGGCAACCTGGTCGCCCTCTCGAAAGTGCCGGGCGCCGCTGGCCTGACCTGGGGCGAGGCGTTCGCGATGATCTCGTCGCGCCCGGCCGAAGCAGTCGGGATGGGCAACGAAATCGGCAGCCTCGGCGCCGGGCGGCGCGGCGATGTGGTGATCTGGTCGGGCGATCCGCTTGAGCTGTCGTCCGCCGCCGAAGCCGTGTGGATCGACGGAGTCCGCCAGCCGCTCGACAATCATCAGACGCGGCTGCGCGACCGTTACCGCTCGCTCGAACGGCGCGATTTACCGGAGGCCTATCGAAAATGACTGCTCTAGCCTGGCTCATCATCGCTGCGATCGCCTTCGTCGGCACGCATTTCCTGCTGTCGCATCCGCTGCGCGCGGCGACGATCAGGATGATTGGCGAGCGCGGCTTCGCAGGCGCCTATTCGCTGATTGCGCTGATTATCCTGTGGTGGATCAGCCGCGCTTATGGACCGGCATCGGCGGAAGCGCCGCAGCCGCTGTGGGACGGGGGCAAGGCGGGGTGGATCGTCGCCACGCTGCTGATGTGGCTGGGGTCAATCCTGTTCGTCGGCTCGCTGCGCCGCAATCCGGCCTTTCCCCGCCCCGGCAAGCCGGTAACGAAGATCGATGAGCCGCGCGGAGTTTTCGCCATCACGCGACATCCGATGAACATCGGCTTTGCGTTGTGGGCACTGGTCCATGCCATCGTGAATCCGGTCGCGGCGGCACTTATCGTGAGTGCGGCGATCGTGATCCTGGCCATCGGTGGGTCGTTTGGGCAGGACGTGAAGAAGGAAAGGCTGATCGGCGGGCCGTGGCGCGACTGGAAAGCCAAGACCAGTTTCATCCCGTTCGGTCGGGGTTTCGCGCTGCCGGACGGCTTCGCTTTTATCGCCGGAACCATTCTCTGGCTGGCCGCGACCTGGGCGCATGGCGCGCTCGGGTACCGGCCCGCGGGCATCTGGGCTTTTTAGCTTAACGGTTTTCGCGCTACAGCCTGCCCATGGGACGCAAATTCTTCGGCACCGACGGGATTCGGGGGCGCACCAATGTCGCGCCGATGACCGCCGACACCGCAATGCGGGTCGGCCAGGCGGCGGGCGCCCACTTCCTGCGCGGCGATCATCGCCACCGCGTGGTGATCGGCAAGGATACGCGCCTGTCTGGGTATATGATGGAATCCGCAATGGTCGCGGGCTTCACCTCGGTCGGGATGGACGTGGTGCTGCTCGGACCGCTGCCGACCCCGGCAGTGGCGATGCTGACCAAGGAATTGCGCGCCGATCTGGGTGTGATGATTTCGGCTAGCCACAACCCGTTCGCCGACAATGGCATCAAGCTGTTCGGCCCCGACGGCTATAAGCTTAGTGACGACGACGAGGTGGCGATCGAGGAACATCTGACGACCGCCGCGAAATTGGTGGACGCCGAGAAAATCGGCCGCGCCAAGCGGATCGACGACGCGCGCGGGCGCTATATCCATTTCGCCAAGTCGACCTTTCCCGAGACCCTCCGGCTCGACGGGCTCAAGGTCGTCGTCGATTGCGCCAATGGCGCGGCCTATCAGGTCGCTCCGGAGGCGCTGTGGGAATTGGGCGCCGAAGTGGTCGCGCTGGGCACCAGCCCCAACGGCACGAACATCAACGATGGCTGCGGGTCGACCTCGCCCGAAGTGCTGCGCGAG
>NZ_JACDDV010000073.1 GCF_013816785.1 Sphingomonas sp.
GTCGAGCAGTTGCATCGGCATCGCCTCAATGTCGGCGCGCAGCTCGGGCCGGGCGCCGGTGCGGCCCGACAGCGTCCCGCGCCCGCCGGCGAAGCGCACCCGAGTCGGCGCGATTTGCCAGCCGCCCTCGACCCGAGTGATCACCGCCGCGCTGTCCAGCGTCAGCGGTCGTCGGTCGAGTTCGCCGCGCCCGGTGACGCTTATCCGTTCGGGCGTTACCTCGGCCAGCGCTACCAGGTTGAACGCCGTGCCACGGGTTCCGGCAATCGCCGCGCGCACCTGACCAGTTCCGTTGACCAGCCTGGCGTTGGCGGTTAGCCGCGCCAGCATCACGCCGCTGGTCTGCAATCCCCGAGCGGTCACGACGCCGTCGAGCGTGGTTCGCCCCTCTGCCAGCAGGATCGTTCCGTCGACCCGGCCCGAGCGCACGCTGAGCGCGGGTGGCCCGGGAAAGCTGGCATTGCTCGCGGTGAGGTGTGCCTCGATCTTCTGGTCCCCGCCGACTGGCGCGAAGCCGAGAGTTCCGTCCAGCCCGCCGCCCGTGACGCGCAGGCCGCCGGTGAAGCCGCCCGGGTCGGACCGCAGGCTTCCAGTCGCATGCGTGCCCGAAACGTCGAGCGCGGCAATGGCGATCGTCGCCCGGCCGTTTTTCGGCAGCAATATCTGCCCATTGGACGTGAACGGCCCGAGCCGCGACTGGCCATTGGCGCGATAGGCGAACCCGACCGGTGTCGGATCGAGCAGCAGCCGCAGGTCGCGAATTCCGAGCGAGTCGTTGGGCCGGTCGAGAAACAGCTCGATCTTTGGCCGCTCGATAGGCCCGTCGAGGCTGAGCCGCAGCGGGCCATATTGCGCCTGCCGACCGCGCGCCTCGATCTGGAATGTGCCGTCGCGACGACGGATGCCCTGCCCGGACAGTCTGAGCTTGGGCGAATAAAGCTGCAAGTTGGTGAGGCGAAGAATGCCGTCGCTGCCGCGCTCCAAATCGCTGGTCAGCCGCGGCAGCCCGCCGGTCAGCCCGGCAAGGAAGCCATTGTCGAGCTGCCGCACCCACGCCTGGACGTTGCCGACCACTCCCGATCCCTTCCCATTTGGGCCGGGCACGACCCGCAAGCTGGTCTCGATATCGACGATGCCGAGTCCGGGTATGAGGTAGCGTTTGAGGCCCCCGGACAAGACAACGTCGAACCGCCCCGTCTTAAGGTCGATCAACAGCGACATGGTGCCGTTGAGCCGGTCACTGCGGAGCGCGAGCTTGTCGCCCCGCACCAGCTGCGGAGTGATCGACAGCATCCCCTGGACACTCAGATTGCCGAGAATCCCGCCCGCGACATCGCCAACGCCGGTAATTGCCCGCGCCTTCAGGAGCAGCGGCACCCGCATCGGCCAGGGCGTGAGCTTGCCCCGCCCCTCCGCGCGCACATCGACGAACCCGGTGTCGTCAAACGCCACTCGGGGGCTGGTCAGGCGATAGGCATAGTCGGCGCGGTCCATCGCCCCGTCGAGCGTCCACACCATGCGCACGCTCTTACCGGTCATATTAGGCAACAGCGCCGGCGGGCGCAGCAAGTCGAGCCCGACGCTGACCTTGTCGTAGCGCCGCGCTGCAAGGTCGACCGCGCCCGACGCGACCGCGCGCAGCGACGGCGATACCAATGTCAGTTGGCCGTCGAGAATCCGCTCTTTGAAGGTCGCCGCTCCATTGACCTTGACCAGTGGCGCGGTCAGTCGCTGCAGCTGGCCCTTGAGCAAGGGCGCGGGCGCGATCGTCCCCGACAGTCGATAGCGCCCGCTGTCCGCTGCCAGCGCAAGATTGGCGGTATCGCGCCGCTCGACCAACAACCGCGCCACGCCGCGCCACCGCGTCCAACTGCCGTCGCCTTCGATCGTCAGGTCGATCGGCCGCTTGATCCCGGTAAGCGCAGGTAGCAGCCCGTCGCCCGGTGCGATCGCTCGCAGCCCGATGTCGAAGCGGTTCCGGTCGGGCTCGGCGTCGATCCGCGCCGCCAGCCGGTCGCCGTCGAGCATCGCCAGATTGAGCCCGACCATCGCCCGTCCGGCGCGTATCTCCACCTCGCCGTTGAGGCTGCCGGTCCGAGCTGTGCCGCTGACCGCCTTGGCCAGCTCGATCCGGTCGATCTGCAAGCGCCCGATGTGAATGTCGAAGCCGGGCAGCAGCGGACCTTTGCGCCCCGTCACCCGCAACTTGGGCAACCGCTCGACCCGCACCAGCCTGGCCTCGAGCCGGTCGATGTGCAGGCTATTGTAGAGCCACGCGCCCGGTGCCCAATCGACGTGAATTTCCGGACTGGTCAGGAATACGCCCTGCGGGTCGCTGACGGCCACGCCTTTCAATTTCACCGCGCCGAAGATCGACCCCTCGATCCGCGCCACTCGAATTTTGAGGCCGGTCGCTGTTTCGATCTGCGACAGGCGGTCGACGATAAAGCGATGACCTGGCGCGGTGTCGAGCAAGATCAGGCCGCCGACCCCGATCCCCAGCAGGACGAGCAGCAGCACCGTCAGTTCATTGAGTAGCCGCCGGCTCCAGTGGCGGCGGCGCGAGACGATGATCCGCTGCGGCCCCCGCCCGTCCGCGACCACCACTCCGGCCATCAGAAGGCCTGGCCCAGGCTGACGGTCACCGCGATGCGGCTGTCGCCCGCCTGACGGTTGAGCGGCGTGCCGACGTCGATCCGGATCGGCCCGAAGCTCGAATAATAGCGCGCGCCGATGCCGACACCGATCTGCCAATGCTTGAGATCTGGCAGCGCCTGTGTCGACAGCGTGCCACCGTCGACGAACGGCACCACTCCGAAATTGCCGCCGAGCACCTTCAGCCGGATGCGCGCCTCAAGGCTGAACTCGGCCAGGCTGCGCCCGCCGATCGGGTTGCCATCGACGTCCTGCGGACCCAATCGCTGATAGCCATATCCGCGCACCGACCCGCCGCCACCGGCGTAAAAGCGCCGCGACGGCGCGATATCGTCGCGCCCGGCGCCGGCGATCGTGCCGAGCCGCAGCCGCCCGGCGGCAACGATCCGCTTCCCCACTCGACGATAGGCGCTCGCGTCGATCTGCGCCTTCGCATAGGGGAAGGTACCGCCTTGGAAGCTGATTTCGGGGCTCAGCCGCCCGAGCAGGCGGAAGCCTTTTGTCGGGTCGAGCAGATCGTCGCTGCCATCATACCCCAGGCTGCCTGGCAGCGCGGCGATGAAAAAGGTTCGCCGTCGCGGCAGGCCGGTTGCCGCGATCGTGTCGCGCTCGTCGGTCGCGATCAGTTCGGCGCCCAGGCTCCATGTCCATTTCTTCTGCCAGATGAAATTGCTCTGCCGCTCGAACCCGCCCGATAAAGACAAGGTCTTGGCCTCGAACGCTTTGCGGTCGACATGGCTCGCCAGCGCCTGCGCGCTCAGGACTTGGTCGCGGCGCAGCCAATTGTTGCGGCGTATCGAGACCGCAAACAATTGCTCCTGCGTCCCCCCAACGCCCCGCACGGTCAACGCGCCCTCGGGATTGAAGAAGTTGCGGTGCTGCCAGCTCGCTTCGGCGCGAAGACCTTCGCCGGTGCCGTAACCCAGCTCGCCGGCGATGGTCCGCATCGGCGCGGGCTGAAGCGTCACCGCCAGATCGATCGTCCTCCCCTCGTCGCGCGGCTGTGCGGCTACCTCGACCGACGCTACTAACCCGGTCGCCACCAGCGCCCGGCGAAGGTCGTCGACCTCGCTCTTCTCGTAGCGATCTCCCGGCTTGAACCGCGCGATGACGCCGACATGATGCGCCGAAAAGGGCGGCGCGCCCGACACGCGGATGACGCCGAACTTCGCCACCGGGCCGGGTGTCACCGGCAGCACCAGCCGCGCCACCGTCGCCTGATGATCGACGACGATGTCTTGCTCGCCGACCTTGGCCGTCGCGAAGCCGCGCTCGCCGAGCGCCACCTGCAGCGCGATGCCGGCGTCGATGACCTTTTGAGCGATCACGGGGTCGCCCGTCTTGACCGCGAAAGCCGCGCGCAGCCGCACCGCTTCCTCGCCCGCAGCCTGATCGAGACCGGGCAGCTCGACGCTGTCGAACCTGTAGCGCGGGCCGGGCACGGCCGCGATCTCGACGATAAGATCAGCGCCGCTTGCCTCGATCCGCGGCTCGGCGGCGGCGTCATAATAGCCCTGGCTGCGCAATAGTTCGGCGAGCAGCTCGGCATCGGCGCGGGCACGACGGTCGATCTGCGCGGCGTTGGCGGTCGACTTGCGATCCTCCTTCAGCGCCGATCGCTGTTCGAAGCCCAGACGCACAGCGTCGCCGCCTTCGACCCCCTCGAGCCCGCTCAGGGTCCAGCGATATTGCCGCGCAGCAGCACTATCCTCGACCCGTTCGAGCGCCTCCGATGTCGCTTCAGCAGCATCGGCGGGCGCGACCCCCTGCGCTTCGGGCGGCGGCGCCGGTTCCGGCGTTTCAAGGTCGGGCCAGTCGACGCCGAGGTCGGGCATCGGGTCCAACGGCGCCGACGGGTCGAGCTCAGCGGGGTCCGTCGGCACTGTCTGCGCGCGCAGCGGTGCCGCCCCGAGCGCCAGCCCGGCGCAGCCCGCCAGCAAGATGGTGACGGCTCCCCGCCCGGCGTGTCGCCCACTCATACCGGCGATAGCCTAGCATGGAGACTGGCCGACGCCACCACCTGCAAAATGGCACGCGGCCAATATGTTAGTGGATGGTGCCGCGAACCTCACGTTCGGTCAGCGTGACGATCACCCGCTCGATCTGCCGCCAGTGGCAAAAGCGGATAACATTGCCCTTGTCGCGGCTCACTTCGGCGCGCGCCGCCGCCTCGAACCCGGCATCGTCGCCATAGGCCTCGATCAGCTGCGCCGCATCGGCCAGCGCGCCGCGTCCGGAGATGAAAGGCGTGTCCATGGCGCCGTGTAACCCGCCGCGCCTTGCGTTTCGGGTGACGGACGCGGTCAACGAAGAATTCACCATCTTCTCCCCTCCTGCTTGCCGGAGAGATTAAGGGAGGGCATGTGCGCGATATGAGCAAGCGCACCCCGGCCGCCGGCGGCATCTTCCTGTTCCTCGGTCCGGTTATTGGCGCGGTCCACGGCATTAACGTCGGCCAGCCGATCGTGTGGATGCTGGCCGGTTTCGCTATCGGCGTCGCGCTGGCGCTCGCTATCTGGCTTTGGGATCGCCGCCGGGGCTGATGTCGAAATGCAGTACGTCCTCACGGACCCCGAGCTTGTCGTAAAGCGCTACCGCCGGCGCATCGGGCGGGTCGGCCTGGACATAAATGACCCACGCCCCACGCGCAGTCGCGATCGGTTTCAGCGCTTCGATGAGCGTCGTCGCCACGCCACGCCGCCGATGATCCTCGCGCACGGCCAGGTCGTAGATATAGATCTCGCTCCGCCGCTGCTCGAACTTGGGCAGTTCATAGGCGGCTAGCGCACCGATCATCGCGTCGCCTTTGAAAGCGCCCAGAGCGATAAACTCATCGCGGCCGAGCAACGAGCGTAGATAGTCGTCCTCTGGCGGCCGCGCGGCGTAGCTCGCCTGGTCCTCGAACACCTCGGCGAACAGCGCGTTCATCCCGCGCGCCTCCGCCAGATTGCCCGATCCCAGCCGACGCACCTCCACCGTCACGCAATTCTCCGCCCGGCCCAGATCACCCGGCCAATACATTCGATTTCATGGAGACCGCAGTCGGGCAGGTCGCCATAGGCCGGGTTGTCCGACTGGACCGTCACTCGCCGGCCCACCGGATGAATCGCCAGCCGCTTGACCAGCAGCGTGTCGTCAACGCGCAGCACATGGATGCCGTCGCGCAACTGCTCGGCGCAGGCCGACAGGTCGACCAATATGTCGTCGCCGGCATTGAGCGTCGGCGCCATCGAATCGCCCTCGACTCGAATCATCGACAATTGCGCGGTGGGCGCCGAGGTTATCGCCTTGAGCCAGCGCGGGTCGAACGCGAAATAGGGCCGCGCCCGCTCGTCGTTGGGGATGGCGCCGGGGCCGGCAGATGCCCGCACCTCGCTCCGCATTACCGGCACCAGCGCGCCATAGGCTGCGGCATCGTCGTTGGGCGGGCCACCGAGCATGGATTCGGGCACCTGGAAGTAACGCGCAAGCGTTCGGCGCTCACGCTCCCGCAGATGGCGCGGCGTGCCTTTTCGCAAATATTGCTGAATGTAGGCGTCGTTCCTGCCGATCAGCCGCGAAAGCGACGCGAAATTTTCGCCTCTCTCAACGCAGAGCTGTTCCAGCGTTTGGCGGGGGTCGGCAGACATGACGACACCTTTAACCATAGGAAAATTCCTAGACAAGTAGGAAATGCGTTGGAATTGATGCGTTGCCGAGTCGCCTTTTGGTGGAGACAAATCGCCGTGCATATACTTCGAGAGGTCGAGAAATTCCTGAAACTCAACAACACGCCGGCCACACGTTTCGGCCGCCTGGTCATGGGAGATCCGCGCTTCGTGTTTGACTTGCGGCGAGGGCGCGAACCGCGCGCCAGCACCATCCAACGGGTGCAGTCTTTTCTGGAGGATGGTCAATGATGAAGCTTGCGCTTTCGCTCGCCGCAGCAGGCCTGTTGCGCGCCTTTCTTCGCCGCGGTGGGGTCGATCGCGACAGGATTTTGCTCACCGAATTCACATCCATCGATTGGCAGTCGCTTACATTTGTCGGCGAACGCCATGAAATGATCTTGCGCGTTCCCGGTCCCGGCGCGGATGAATTGGCAGCGCAATTGACGCAAGACCTCAGCGAGGGAGACTTCTCCATTCCGGGGCAGATTGTCGCGGATATCGCCTTGGCATGCCCGCCCGTGCGCAACCGCGACGGGTCGGTCACCCTATCCATCGAAGCCCTGACAATCTTCGAATGATCAGCGGAGAGAAGCTCTGATATTGGCGAGCGCGGCA
The DNA here is from genome assembly GCF_013816785.1 of Sphingomonas sp. Taxonomy (GTDB): domain Bacteria; phylum Pseudomonadota; class Alphaproteobacteria; order Sphingomonadales; family Sphingomonadaceae; genus Sphingomicrobium. The sequence goes on from NZ_JACDDV010000073.1 coordinate 6,921, forward strand.
TGCAACGCGGCGCTGGCATCGGTTAGCGGCCGCGTTTCGTTGGACGATCCGCCGTCGAATGCGGGCGCGGGCCGATCGCCGAGGTAATCGGCGATTCTCATCACCAGTGCGCCCGGCGTCCGCTCGTCGGGGGCGAACAGCCGGCTGACCCTGGCGTCGGGCTCGACCGACCCCAACGGATCGTCAAGCAACAATTCGTCGACTGTGTTATCGAAAGGAAGTGGCTCGAAAGGCGCCATCTTCAGGGACCCGCTTTCGCTTCCCGCCACGCGCATCGCAGTTATCCCGATCAAATAGGCTAGTCCGAGCGCAGCGATCACCGCCCCCGGCCCCCCAAGCAAGACCGTCGCCGACCAGCAACTCGCCGCCGCCAGCACCGCCGGCGCAGCCCAGATGGCCAGTGTCTCAATCGGATGCTGTTCTAATCCCCAATCCATCCCTACGCTGATAGGGCATAAACCTTGCCAGCCGGTTTAGACCCGGATCAGGCCCGGGCCTCGATCGCCGCGATCAGGGCGTCGGTAAAGGCCGGGACATCGTCTGGTTTGCGGCTGGTGATAATATTGCCGTCGGTCACCGCCGCCTCGTCGACCACTTCTGCCCCTGCATTGCGAAGGTCGGTACGTATCGACGGCCAGCTGGTCGCCCTCTTGCCGCGCAGAAGGTCGGCTTCGACCAGCAGCCAAGGCGCGTGGCAGATCGCCGCGACCGGTTTGTCGGCACTGGCGAATTCGCGGATTAGCCCAATTGTATCCTCATGCATCCTCAGCCGGTCCGGGTTGCCGATCCCGCCAGGCAACAGCAGCGCATCATAGTCGGTCGCCCGCACCTCGGCGATGGTGGCGCCCGGCGTAATCCGCCTGCCCGGCTCGTCATGAACCGTGCCCATGATTTCGTCCTGCGTCAGCGACGCCAGCGTCACTTTCGCGCCCCTATCCAGCAAAATCTTACGCGGCCCGAACAGTTCGCTCTCCTCGAACCTGTCGGTTGCCACGATCAGTATATGCGCTTGGTCGATCTTGGGCATTTTCGCTCCCTTGGAACTCCCGCGCCCTCTCGCGCACTTCAGCGG
>NZ_JACDDV010000074.1 GCF_013816785.1 Sphingomonas sp.
CTGGTGGTCGACCCGGTCAGCCTCGACCTCCTTGATGGCAGCCAGGTCGATTATGTCGAGGATCTCGGCGGATCGGCGTTCAAGGTCACCAATCCCAACGCCGCCTCGGGCTGTGGTTGTGGATCGAGCTTTTCGGTCTGATGACCAGGCTGGTCACGTTCAACATCAACGGTATTCGTGCGCGCCTGCCGCGCCTGCTCGAATATCTTGGGCGCGAAGCCCCCGACATTGCCTGCCTCCAGGAACTGAAGTGCGCCGACGAATCCCTGCCGATCGGAGACATTGAGGCGGCCGGCTATGGCGCGGTGTGGCATGGGCAGAAAGGCTTTAACGGGGTGGCGATCTTGGCGAAGGGAGACGCGCCGGTCCTGCGGCAGGTCGGCCTGCGGGGCGACCCCGACGATACCCACAGCCGATATATCGAGGCCGAGGCGCACGGGCTGATCGTCGCCTCGATCTATTTGCCCAACGGCAATCCGATCGGAACCGAGAAATTCGACTATAAACTCCGCTGGATGGAGCGCTTGCGCGAGCGCGCCGCTGCCCTGCTCGCCGACGAACGGCCGACGGTGCTGGCCGGCGACTACAACGTCATCCCCGAAGACCGCGACACTTTCTCGCGCCGGGCGATGAAGGACGACGCGCTGTTCCAGCCGGAAAGCCAGGCGGCATTCCGCACGATCGTCAACCAGGGCTGGACTGACGCTTTGCGCGCGCTCCACCCCGACGAGGAAAAGCTGTTCACCTTCTGGGATTATCAGGCCGGGGCGTGGCAACGTGACGCGGGCTTTCGTATCGACCATCTGCTCTGTTCGCCGCAGGCCGCCGACCGGCTTCGCGGCGCGGGCGTCGATAAGTGGGCGCGGGGCGAGGAAAAAGCGTCGGACCACGCGCCGACCTGGATCGAGCTAGCCTAGGTCGCGCTCGTAGATCCGGTAGACGTGGTTGATCTTCGAACCCGACAGGTCGGCGATTGACACCATTCCCTGGTTGTCCTCGAGGATCCAGCCGAACTCGCCCTCCTTGACTCCGTAATTCTCGACGCAAGCGATTCGGATTTTCTCGATCAGCATGAAGGCCAGCTGGCCGGCGATGCGCGCGCCCTGCAAGCGCTTGACCACGCCCATCAGTGGAATGCGCACGCGCCGGGTGCGGGGTTTGCGCAGCCGCCACAACAGTCTCGCCCAGCCGAACGGGAACAGCCTGCCGTCGAGGTCGGCAATCAGCTCGTTGACGTCGGGAATGGTCAGCATAAACGCGACCGGCTCGCCGTCGAGTTCGGCGATGCGGACCATGTCCTCGTAGATGATCGGCTTCAATTTCTTGCCGGCGTAGACGATCTCGGCGTCGGTCAGCGGCACGAAACCCCAATTGTCTGACCAGGCGTCGTTTAGGATGTGAAGGATGATCGTCGCTTCGCTGGCGAATCTCGACTTGTCGACCTGGCGGATGGCGATGCGCGGATTGGCGTTGCCCGCCGCGACCAGCCGCTGGATCATCGGCTGGCGATCCTTGGTGATGTCGAGCTCGTAGGTATGAAGATCCTTGACCTTGGCATAGCCCGCCGCCTCGATCCACGCGGCATAGGCCGGGCGGTGGTGACCCATCATCGCCATCGGCGACTGTTCGAAGCCCGAGATCAGCAGCCCCGGTTCGTCCCAGATCGAGATCGAGATGGGGCCCATCGCGCGGGTCATGTCTTGCCCGCGCAGCCATTCCTCGGCCGTCGCGATCAGCGCTGCCGCGGCTTTCCCGTCGAGCGCTTCGAACATGCCCCATTGGCCCAAGCCCGCCGCCATATGCGTCTGGACCAGATTATCGACCTGCGCACTGATCCGCCCGACGATCGCGTCGCCGCGCTCCGCCAGCCACAACTGGGCGCGACCATGCTCGAACCATGGGTTCTTGCGGGGATCGATCAGTCCGTGGACTTCGTCCTTCAAGGGCGGAATCCAGGCGGGATCGTCCTTGTAGACCTGCCACGCGAAGTCGACGAACGCCTTGCGGTCGGCCTTGGAGGCGACCGGGCGGACGGAGAGCGGGGCGGAGGTCATGGGCAACGAGCTAGCCGCGACCCTGCCGCCGGGCAAGCGCCCGGCCGGCCGAACAGCTTAAGTTCATGTGAAGGCGCGCATATGAACCGCCATCAATGCGCCACTATCTCCTGCAATTCGCGCCCTTGGACCGGATCAATGAATCAATTCGCCAATTTCGACCGGGCAACCGGAGGTGCCGTCAAGGCGCGCGCGGCTCCCCGGTCGTGGGCCGACGACAAGGCCATGCTCAAGGCGGCGGCCGATCTGACCCGCGACCTCAACGTCGCGCGCCCCGCGGTTTATTGGGGCGACCTGATCGCGTCGGTCCTGATCGGCTATGGCGCGCTGGCGACCGCGATGGCGGCCGGTTCGACGCCCGTGATGCTGATCGGGGCCGTGATCGCCATCCTCGCGCTGTACCGTGCGGGCAGCTTCATCCACGAGCTGACCCATATCAAGCCTAACGCCGTTCCCGGCTTCCGTCTGACGTGGAATCTGATCGTCGGCATCCCGCTGCTAGTGCCGTCGTTCATGTACGAGGGCGTGCACAACATGCACCACGGCAAGACGCGCTATGGCACCGCAGACGATCCCGAATATCTGCCGCTGGCGCTCATGAAGCCGTGGACGCTACCGTTGTTCGTCGTCGCCGCCCTTTTTGCCCCGGTCGCGCTACTGTTCCGGTTCGCGGTGCTGACGCCACTGTCACTGCTGTCGCCGCGACTCCGCTCGCTGGTCGTTGCACGCTATTCGGGCCTGCAGATCAATCCGTCGTTTCGTCGCCCGGCGCCAACCGGTGCCTTCGCGCAACAGTGGAAGTGGATGGAGACCGCGACCAGCCTGTGGGCGATCGCGCTGATCGCGATGGCCGTCACGGGGACCGTCCCGCTCCGGGCGTTCGCCATCTTCCTGGTCGTGGCGTCGGGCGTAATGCTCTTAAACCAGGTTCGCACGCTGGTCGCGCATTTGTGGGAGAATGACGGCGAGCCGATGAGCGTCACGGCGCAATATCTCGACAGCGTCAATGTGCCACCGCCCGCGGCCATGCCCGCGCTGTGGGCGCCGGTGGGTCTGCGCTACCATGCGCTGCATCATTTGCTGCCCGGATTGCCCTATCATGCGCTCGCACAGGCCCATCGCCGCCTGTGCGCCGCACTGGACATGGCATCCCCTTATCATGCTTCGAGCCATCGCGGGCTGGCGCCGCTAGTCGGCCGCCTCGCGGCGAGCAGCTGGCGGTCCTGATCGCCACGCTCACCAGCCCCCCGGACTGGCTGCGCGTGACTATTCTTCCTGTCTGATCAGGACAAGTTCGCCGATCAGCAGGAACAATAGGAAGGGCGCCCAGGCCGCGACGATCGGCGGGTAGGCGCCGAAATTGCCGAGCGCGAGGCTCAGATTGTCGACCACGAAATAGGCGAAACCGAGCGCCATGCCGATCACCGCGCGCAGCAGTACTCGGCCCGAGCGGGCAAGGCCAAAAGCGGCGGTTGCGGCGAGCAGGGGCATCAGCAGCGTCGACAGCGGTCCTGAAATCTTGTGCCACCAGCCGGTGCGCGCCTCGTCGCTAGGCCGGCCGGCAGCGTCCAGTTCGGCGATCGTCTGCCCGAGCGCGACGAAATTGCGCTCGCCAGGGTTGACCTTGGCTAAAGTGAAACGGGTCGGGTCGACGCCGGCAAGGCCGTCGCGCTGTTTCTCGGTTGAGACGAGGTTACGCCGTGCGTCGAAGGTGCGCAGGCCGGTCAGCCTCCATCCGTCCGGCACCTGATCCGCCCGCGCCACATTCACCACGTCTTTCAGCGACCCCTTTTCGCGCCGATAAATGGTGATCTTCTCAAGACGGGCCGCGGCGCCCCGGCCTATCACGCGGCCGGCGAGGACCATGTCGTCGCCGTCGCGTATCCATACATTCGAAAGAACGTCGCGTTCGGGCGGCACTGGTTTGAAGTCATTGTCGGACCAAATATTGACCTCGCGGGCGCTGCTCACCACGACCAGCTCGTTGAAGGCGAACAGCAGCAGCGCAACCCCAATGCTGGCCGCGATCATCGGCGCGAGAATCTGGTGCGCCGACAGGCCGGCCGCCTTCATCGATACCACCTCACTATGCTGGTTGAGCCCGACCAGTGCGATCAACGTACCGAGCAGCACCGAAAAAGGCAGCAGGAAGGAGATGAGGCTCGGAATGCGCAACATCGCGTAGCGCCACAGCTCGGCCTCGCCATTGCCGGGCACGGCCAGGATCTTTCCCGACTGACCGAGCAGATCGAGCGTCAGCAGGACCAGCACCAGCGCCGCCATCACGGCCAGGCTGCGGGTCAGGAATAGGCGCGCGGCATAGGTCGCGATCCGGCGCGACGGCATGAAGTTGAAGTTGATCATGCGGCGGCCTCGACCAGTCCGTCACGGCGACGGGGGAGAAGGCCGCGCAGCAGTTTGCCGAGCCGCGCGAACGCCGCTTCGAGCGCTCCGATCGGCTGGCCGCCGGGGCGGTGGGCAATGACATGGTACATCCAGGCGATGAGGGCGACGAGGCCGAGGAACGGCACCCACAGCGCCAGCTCCGGGATGAACCGCCCCTGCGCCCCCGCGCTTTGGGCATATTGATTGACCTTGTGATAGGTCACCACCAGCACGATCCCGACGAAGATGCCGAGCGCCGAGCTGCTCCGCTTGGGCGGCACCGCCAGCGCGACGGCCAGCAGCGGCAGCATCAGCATCATCACCACTTCGACCAGCCGAAAATGAAAATTGGCGCGGGCGGCCAGCGTTTCCTCCGGCGCCGCTTTGGTTTCGCCATAGGCGCGGCGGGCGATCTCGGGCAAGGTCAGCTCCTCCTGCTCATTGCCGCGCCCGCGGAACCCGTCGATTGCGGGCACTTTGATTGGCAGGTCATAGCTGGTGAACGACAAGGTACGCGGGGTGGCGAAGCTCTTGCCCTCCTGGACCAGGATGCCGTCCTTCAGGCGAAAGATGATCGTTCCAGGATCGTCGGTCGACAGGAATTGGCCTTCGGCAGCGGTTGCCGCGACCCGCATTCCCGATTTGTCGTCGAGCGCGATGAAAATGCCGGACAAATGCATTCCATGGTCGTCGCTACGGTCGATCCGAAGCGTCATTCGCTTGCCCAGATTGTTGAACTCGCCGACCTTGATCGACGCGCCGAGCGCGCCGGAGCGCAGATCGAAGCGAAGCCCTTCATAGCGATAGCGGCTGTAGGGCTCGACCCATCCGGCGATGGCGACGTTGGCCAACATCAGTGCGATCGCGAACATGTAAGGGACACGCAGCAGCCGGCCGTAGCCGATCCCGATCCCGCGCAGCGCGTCGAGCTCCGACGACAAGGCCAGCTTCCTGAACGCCAGGAGGACGCCGAGCAACAGGCCGATCGGTATCCCGAGCGAGAGATATTCGGGCAGCAGATTGGCCAGCATCCGCCAAACGACGCTGACCGGCCCACCGGCGTTGATCACGAAATCGAACAGGCGGAGCATTTTGTCGAGCACCAGCAGCATCGCCGCCAGAACCAGCGTACCGAGCAGGGGGACCGCAATATTGCGGGCAAGATAGCGGTCGACCAACGCCACGAATGTGCACCTTTTCGTCGTCGCGGCACCATGATTTGGCCGCAAAGCGGGCCGACAGGGACGCCGGGGCGTCCGGCCTGACCGATTCCTTAGGGGAGGAAACGGGAAGAAACGAGGCGCCGCTTGTGCCTATAGCGAATTTAGCGAGTAAATCATGTTGAAATTCCGTCCCCAGCACCTGGTCATTCCTGCCGTGGCGATCGTGGCGATGAGCGTGTTTGCGCTTCCGGCCGAGGCCGCGACAACGCCCGCTTGCGCTCCCGGCAAACCGTCGGTCATGGTCCATGTCGTCGGCTTCAAGCAGGCGCGCGGCCTGCTCAAGGTCTCGCTCTATGGGGGCGACAGCAGCCGTTGGCTGGCAAAGAAGGGCCGTATCAGCAAGGTCAAGTTGCCGGTGACCGGCCGCGCGATGGACGTCTGCTTGCCGGTTCCGGCGCCGGGCCGCTATGCGGTCGCGGTCCACCACGATTTCAACGTCAACGGTGAGCGTGACCGCCAGGACGGCGGCGGCTATTCCCGCGATCCAAAGGTCAGCCTGTTCAACCCCAAGCCAGCCTATTCCAGGGCTGCCTTCAACGTTGGCAACGGTCCGGCGCGGGTCGGCGTGACCCTGCTTTATATCCACGGCCTGAGCGTGGGGCCCGTGGGGGGCTGATGCCGAGGCCGCGGATCGCCCTGCTCAGCAATCCCAAATCGACAGGCAACCTTGCCCAATTGCCGCGCATCCGCGCCTTCTGCGCCGAGCATCCCGACATCTTCCATTACGAGGTGGAGCGAGCCGGCCAGATCGGCGAGGCGATGCGCACCATCGCTCGAATCCAACCCGCCGTGCTAGTGATCAACGGCGGCGACGGTACCGTGCAGGCGGCGCTGACCGAGCTTCACAATGGAAATCATTTCCCCGGAACGACTCTACCGCCGGTGGCGGTGTTGCCCAGCGGCAAGACCAATTTGATCGCGCTCGACCTAGGGGCGCACGGCGACCCGATCGCCGCGCTAAAGAAGCTGCTCGTGCTCGCCCAGGCCGACCTCGCGCCGCACCTCGTCGCGCGCGAATTGATCGCGCTGTCCGGGGGTGAGGGCGGGCTGGCGCCGGTGATCGGAATGTTTCTGGGCGGCGCCGGCCTCGCCGACATCATGCTCTATTGCCGCGAGCGCATTTATCCGCTCGGCCTGCCCAATAGCGTCAGCCATTTCATCACTGCGATCGCCGTGGTGTTGCACCAGGTGTTCCGCCTGCGCGCCAGCTTCCTGCCCCCCGAAACCGCGCCGCTCAGCGTATCGGTGCGGCGCGAAGGAGCGATCAACGGCCGCTTCTCGCTGCTGTTCGTCACCACGCTCGAGAAGATTTTGCTGTCGAGCGAAGTGGCATCGCACGGCAAGGGCGTGCTCAAGTTCGTCGCCGTCGAGCAGAAGCCTTTTTCGTTACTGCGTGCTTTCGCCGCCAGCCTCCGCGGCAAGCTCGGCCGGACCAAGATGGATGGTGTCCATGTCGAGGAAGCCGACGAAATCGAGATCGAAGGCGAGGCGAGCCAGGTTATCCTCGACGGCGAGACCTTCCGCGCCGGGATCGGCAAGCCGATCCTGCTGCGCACTGCGCAACCGCTGTCGTTCGTCCGCATCGCCGCCTGAGCAGTTCCGTGCCGAAGTCTCTGCGTGCGTTGGTCGAAACCGAACTGGCGCAACCCGTCGACCCGCAGATCACGGCCATGGCCGAAGCGATCGCGGCACGGCACGGCGCGGCCAGCCGGGCGGTGCTGTTCTACGGATCGTGCCTGCGCGAGCGTCACCTCGACGGGCTGATGCTCGATTTCTACCTGATCGTGTCCGATTATCTCGCCGCCTACGACAAGGCATGGCTGGCGCACGCCAACGCCCTAATTCCGCCCAACGTCTTCCCGTTCCGCCATGGCGGGCTGATCGCCAAATATGCGGTGCTGAGCGAGGCCGATTTCCATCGGCTCAACGGTTTTGAAACGCGCAGCGTGTCGGTCTGGGCTCGGTTCGCCCAGCCATCCCGGCTGGTGTGGGCGCCGGGAGCGGCGGCACGGTCCAAAGCGATCGACGCGGTCGCGCGGGCGGCCCCGGCGTTGCTGGCCGCGGCCGGATCGATCGATGGCGAGGAATCCCTCAACTGGTGGCGAAGGTCGTTCGCCCTGACCTATTCGGCCGAGCTTCGAGCCGAGCGTAAGAGCCGCAGCGGTTCGGTCGTCGATGCCGATCCCGAGCGCTACCGGCGGTTCAGCGAGCCGGCCATCGCCGCCATTCCGAAAGCGGCCAAAAGCGG
>NZ_JACDDV010000009.1:0-33751 GCF_013816785.1 Sphingomonas sp.
GCGCAGCGATATGCGGATCGGGCGCATAGCCCTCGATCAGGAAATCTTCGGGCACATAGCCGTCGATCGGCTGCCCGCGATCTTTAAGGATCAGGGTAGGCAGCGCTCGTGGCTTGCGTGACAGTTGCAGCCGCGCCTGCTCAAGGTGGTTCGCGTAAAGGTGCACGTCGCCGCCCGTCCACACGAAAAACCCCGGCTCGAGCCCGCACTCACGCGCCAGCATGTGAGTGAGCAGCGCATAGCTGGCGATGTTGAACGGCACACCGAGGAAGAAATCGGCGCTGCGCTGGTAAAGCTGTAAGTTTAGGCGCCCATTCGCGACCTGCGTCTGGAACAAGCAATGGCAAGGCGCCAGGGCCATCCGGTCGAGCTCGGCCGGATTCCAGGCGCTGACGATCTGCCGCCGCGATGCCGGATCGCGCTTGATAAGGTCGATGAGGTTTGCGATCTGGTCGACATGGCGGCCATCGGCGCCTTCCCATTCTCGCCATTGCTTGCCGTAGACCGGGCCGAGATCGCCGTTTTCGTCAGCCCACTCATTCCAGATGCTGACCTTGCGGTCCTGTAGCCAGCGGACATTGGTGTCGCCGTTGAGGAACCATAGCAGCTCGACGATAATCGACCGCAAGTGCAGTTTCTTGGTCGTCAGCAGTGGAAAGCCGTCGGCCAGGTCAAACCGCATCTGGCCACCGAACAGCGACCGCGTCCCAGTACCGGTCCGGTCCATCTGCTCGCTGCCCTGATTGAGCACAAGCTCCATGAGGTCGAGATATTGACGCATCGCACTACCCTAGCTGACCGGCCAGTTTCGTCCAGCTCGATTGGTCCGTTTCGAAGTTCGATTCGGTCCCGGTTACCTTAGGCTTTGCGCGCCCTGCTGAGGTAGCAGACGGCATGCGTTATCAGCGTGCCGAATCGCCCGCGCTCTTGAACGGACATGCCGCCGCCCGGCGCTTCTTTGCCGCTTGCTTCGACGAAGCGGGGTCGGCCCAAGAGCAATTGTGGGTCGCCCATGTCGACCAATCGGCGCACTGTATCCAGCTCGACCGCTACGAGGGCGAGACCGCGGCCGTCGATCTGCCGGTGCGGACGATCGTCGCCGACGCCGCGCGGCTAGGCAGTTCGGGTGTCGTCCTGGCGCATAACCATCCTAGCGGCGACGCCAATCCGAGCCGAGCCGACTGTCGCGCTACCCGCTCGCTGGCACAGGCGGCCGAGGCGATCGACCTTACCGTACTCGATCATCTGATTTTCGCGCCGGGCGACGAATGCCGCAGCATGCGCCGAATGGGGTTGCTTTAGTTTTTGACCGCGCAGGGTTTGATCGCCGACGGCTGCGGCCGCACTCCGATTGCCTTGAAGGTCGTCAGATAGGCGGCGCCCTCGGTCAGCCGCATCTTGCTCACCGGCTGCAGCCCCAGCGCGGCAAATTCGCAATCGGCAAGGTTGGGGGGCATGCCATGACGCCGGACCGGGCGGTCCGCATCGACCAGCACGACAAGCCCGCCGGGTTTCAGCCCCGATCGCAAATGCCACAGAAACTCATAGGGCTGGGTCACCTCGTGGTACATGTGGACCAGGAAGATGCGGTCGAAGGATCCGTCAGGAAGCATCGGATTGGCGGGCTCGCCGAGCCGCACCGCAACATTGTTGAGGTTTTCTCGCTGCACCCGCTCGGCCAGGCGGTCGCGCGTTTCGGGGATGATGTCCTGGGCCAGCACCCGGCCCTTGGCACCGACAATCGGCGACAGACGGACGGTGTAATAGCCCTCGCCCGCGCCGATGTCGGCGACCGACATTCCAGGCGCGACCCCGGCTAGGCGCATCACTTCCTCGGCTTCCCCAGCGCGGTCGCGGGCGTCTTCGGTCGAGAAGCTGTCGGAAACGATCGGCGCCACGTCGCGACGCGCCTCGGGGAAGATCGCGGCGCTCGGCTCTGCTCGGCATGCGGTGAGAAGGAAAACCGCCAACGAGGCGGCAGACTTACTCCACATCCTCGACGTCCATTTTCTCGCCGGTCACCCGCTGCGACAGGGCGGCGGCCATGAACCGATCGAGATCGCCGTCGAGCACGTCGCCCGGCGCGGTCGAGGTGACGCCGGTGCGCAGATCCTTGACTAGCTGATAGGGCTGCAGGACGTAACTACGGATTTGGTGGCCCCAACCGATGTCGGTCTTCGAAGCGGCGCTGGCGGTGGCTTCGGCCTCGCGCTTCTGCAGCTCGGCCTCATAGAGCCGGGCCTTGAGCTGCTTCATCGCCTCGGCCTTGTTTTTGTGCTGCGATCGCTGATTCTGGCACTGGACGACGATGTTGGTCGGCAAATGGGTGATGCGAACCGCGCTATCGGTGGTGTTGATGTGCTGCCCGCCGGCGCCCGATGCCCGGTAGGTGTCGATGCGAAGCTCGCTCTCGTTAATTTCGATGTCGATGTCGTCGTCAACCTCGGGATAGACCCAGACCGAGGCGAAACTGGTATGGCGGCGGGCCGATGAATCGTAGGGGCTGATGCGGACTAGGCGGTGCACCCCGCCCTCCACCTTGAGATTGCCGTAGGCGTTTTCGCCTCTGATCAGAAGCGTAGCCGACTTGATTCCGGCCTGCTCACCCGCATGATGATCGACCAATTCGACCTTCATCCCGTGGCGCTCGCCCCAGCGCGAATACATCCGCTGAAGCATGCCCGCCCAGTCGTTGGACTCGGTGCCGCCGGCGCCGGCATTGATCTCGACATAGGCGTTGTTGGCGTCGGCCTCGCCCGCGAGCAAGGCCGCGACCTTGTCCCGCTCGGCGCGCTCGGCAAGCTCGGTCAGCGCGCGCGACCCATCGTCGACCAGCGCCTCGTCGCCTTCCACCTCGGCCATTTCGATCAACTCGACGATGTCGGTCAACTCGCTCTCGATCTTTCGGGTCGCGGCAATGGCCTCATCGAGCCGGCGGCGCTCCCGCATCACCTCCTGCGCGGCCTTGGGATCGTCCCACAGCGTCGAATCCTCGACCTTGTCGTTGAGCTCGGCCAGCCGCCGGTTTGCCTTGTCCCAGTCGAGGAACCGGCGCAGCAGTTGGGTCGCGGCATTGATCTGGTCGATATGGGTTTGCGCTTCGGCGCGCATGGGAATGTCTTTCCGTTGGGAGGTTTCCGCCCGCCTAGTAAATCCCGCCCTGCCTTTGCAAGAAGTCGGCGCTGTCGGCCGGGGCATTGGGATTGGCGCGCCTGGGTTTGCCCGCGCGGCGGGCTCCTGGCGGCTGCGCGCGAACCGCGGGCGCGCTCGCCAGCTCGACGCTCCGGCGGAAGCTGCGGCGCGGCTCGGTCTCGGGCTGGAAGGCTTCCCAGATGACCGACGACTTGGGATCAACCGTAGTCGGGAAACTGCCGAACACGCGCTTGCCGGTCCCGCGATCGACGCGGACCAAGCGGATGCCAGCGGGCGCGACGAACGGGATTTTCGGCATATCCTTGAAAGCGACCTGGGCAAATTGTTTGAACACCGGCGCGGCGATGCGTCCGCCCTGCGCATAGCTGCCCATCGGCCGCGGCTGGTCATAGCCGAGATAGGTGCCGGCGACGACTTCGGGCGTGCCGCCTACGAACCAAACATTGGTCGGGCCCGATGTCGTGCCGGTTTTACCGAACAGAGGCCGATCGAGGTCGCGCAAGATGGTGGCGGTGCCGCGTTCAATGACGCCTTCCATAATGTGGACCATCTGATAGGCGGCCTGCGGGTCGAGCAGCTGCTTCTGGCGCAGCGGCGGGCGCGGCATCGCCTTGCCGTCCCAATCGGCGGTGTTGCACGCCCCGCCGTTGTCGGCCTCCATCACCTGGCAGCGATTGTCGCTGCGGTAAACGACCTTGCCGTTGCGGTTCTGGACATAGTCGACCAGCGTTGGCACGACCGAGCGCCCGCCATTGGCAAGGATCGCGTAGGCGTTGGTCAGGCGGAGCACGGTGGTGTCGCCGGCGCCGAGCGCGATCGAGAGATAGCGGTCATATTTGCCGACTCCCAGCTTGGCGGCGGTGGCAATCACCTTGTCCATCCCGGTCTGCGAGGCAGCACGAACGGTCATCAGGTTGCGCGATTGCTCGACACCCCAGCGAAGCGTTTTCGGCCCATAATATTTGCCGTCGAAATTGCGGAAGCATTTGTCGCCGAGAGCCGCGCCCTGCCATACGCAATACGGCGCATCGACCAGAATGGAGGCGGGGGTCAGGCCATTCTCCAATGCGGTTTCGTAAACGATCGGCTTGAACGCCGAACCCGGCTGCCGCAACGCCTGGGTGGCGCGATTGTAGGACGAGCCGATCACGTCGAACCCACCCTGCATCGCCGTGACGCGGCCGGTGCGGACCTCTTCGGCGACGAACCCACCACCAATCTCGGGGATCGAGCGCAGCGCATAGCTGCTCGCGCCGAGCTGCTTGACGATGATGATCATGCCCGGCCGCAGATAGCCGTAGGCGGCGCCGCCTTCGCCCCGCTTGGGTTGCACCGCGGCTGAGGCAGGCAACGAACCAGTCGTTCCGTCCGGAAAACCTATTTGTGCCACGCCGCCGGATTTCGACAGTACGACCGCTTTTTTCCAGTCGGGGAACCCCGTGCCGAGCGCCGCGAGGCGCAGTTGCTGCTGCCAATTGCCATTGACATCGATGCTAAGGCCGTTGTCGCGCCAGCCGCGGCCTCCGTCGAACTTGGCCAGGCCTTCGCGCAGTGCGTCGGCCGCGGCGTCCTGCATCTTCGGGACCATTGAGGTGCGCACCCACAATCCGCCGGCATAAACACTGTTGACGCCGTCCTCGGCCTTTTCGCCGAACCGCTTGATCAGGTCGCGGCGGACCTCCTCCATGAAATAGCCGCCCTGATCCCGGAACTTCGCGCTGCTGCCGTAGCGGATTGTGCCGAGAGCCGAGGCGGAGGCCTCGGCGCGCTGAGCCTCGCTGATGTAGCCATTGCTGGCCATTTCGCGCAGCACATAGTTGCGCCGGCCGAGCGCCTTGTCGGTCGCGCGAACCGGATCGTAGTTGCTTGGCGCCTTTGGCAGCACGGCGAGATAGGCGGCTTCCGACAGGGTTAGGTCACCGACGTCCTTGTCGAAATAGGCCCTGCTCGCGGCCTGGACGCCATAAGCGTTGCGGCCGAGGAAAATCGAATTGAGGTAGAGTTCGAGGATTTGTTCCTTGGACAGCGTATCCTCGAGCCGGAATGCCAGGATTGCTTCGCGGATCTTGCGACTGATCGCATATTGATCGTCCTGCAGCAGATATTTGGCGACCTGTTGAGTGATCGTCGATCCGCCCTTGGCGCGCCCGCCACTAACCGATTTCCGCGTATAATCGAACACCGCGCCGACCAGGCCTGGATAGTCGATGCCGCCATGTCGGAAGAAGGTCTTGTCCTCCGCCGAGATAAAGGCGTGGACGACCAGGGGCGGATATTCATCATAGGCGAGTTCGACCCGCCGCTCGCGGGCGAACGTCTGAACCGGGTTGCCGTCGTAGCCGCGCACATTGGTCGGCAACGGCGGCTGGTAGGCGAGCAATTTCTCGCTGCTCGGCAGGCCGGCCGCGAAATAGACGAATATCAGTGTCCCGACGAGAAACGCGCCGACCGCACCCCAGCTCAGCCGCCGCACCCAACGGCGCTCGAACCACGGATCGACGCGATCGTGGACGCGCTGGTTGAACGCGACGAAATCGGGAAACTGGAGGGTAGAAGAAACCATGGCGTGGCGACCGTCTAGCGACTTCGACCGCAGCGCGAAAGCCGCTCAATTATCGCGCCGCGCGGGTCGCGATGTCGGCTTCGATCGCTTGCGCCAAGGCACGGACGAGCGGTGCGCGGCCTTCGGGGGTGGCCAGTTTCGCCCCGTCGTCGACATTGCTGATATACCCCGCTTCGATGAGGACGGCAGGCGTTTCGGCGCGGCGCAAGACATGGAAGGCGGCGAATTGATGCGGTCGCGGTCGCAGCGTGACGCCGCCTTGCGCTCGGCGGAGCATGCGCTCGGCGAGGCCCGCCGAAGCTTCCATCTGCTCGCGCAATGCGACATCGGCCAGTAGCGCGCGGACCGACCCGTTCGCTTCGCTGGACAAAGCGCCATCGGCATTTTCGGCAGCGGCGAAGCGAGCCGCTTCCTCGCTCGAGGCAACATCCGACAATGAATAGACCGTCGCGCCCTGGGCCAGCGGATTGGGCGCGCTATCCATATGGATCGACACGAATAGCCCGGCGTGGAGTCGCCTCGCAATGCCGGCGCGCTGTTCGAGCGTCAGGTAGCGATCGTCCTCGCGGGTCAGTGCGACCCGGACGCGGCCGCGCTGTTCCAAAAGATCAGCGATCTCCTTCGCCATGACCAAGGTCAGCGCCTTTTCGGTGATCAGACCCAAAATGCCCGGCGCCCCGGGGTCGCGCCCGCCATGACCTGGGTCGATTAGCACGATTGGACGGCCGGGCACCTTCGCCCGCCGAACGCGAACGTCCGCAACCGCTTCGGCCAGATTGAGCGTCAGGCTGCCTCGCCGCGCCTCTCCGGTCACCGCTGGGCCACCGGCCCCCTCGAGGGTCCTCGCCGCGGACAACGCGAAAACGATTGCGCCGACCCCGGCCAGCACCGCCAGTCCCACCGCCAGCCCGATCCGCGAGTTTTGCTCCATCCTCAAGGGATTAGGGCCCGTGCTGGCACTCGCCAAGCGGCGTGATAATATTTCGCCTGCGCAAAAGGTTGCGGCTCACCACACCCGGTGCTAACCCAGATCGTCCTTCCGGCCCTTCGGACGGATGCCGGCCGCACCCATCGGCAGCGAAACCCGTCCCCAGACAGGCGAGCCACCCGATCGGACCCGCGGCTTTCAAGGTTGACGCTGCATGATGCCACTGGACGCCCACCCCACGCTCTTCGCCGAGCGTGGCGCCGCGTCGTTCGCGACCAAGATCGCGATGGCTACTGCAGCAGAGGCAATTTCCGCACATCGCGCCACCGCCGCCACGGCGCTGGCCCATCATATTGCGCGCCGACGGCCCCCAGCGACCGTCCTGCGCGCTCGGAGAATTTACCATGTCCATGCGCATGCTAATCGACGCGCGCCACCCCGAGGAGACCCGGGTCGCCGTCGCCACGGGAAATCGAATCGAGGAATTTGATTTCGAATCCGAAGAGCACA
The DNA here is from genome assembly GCF_013816785.1 of Sphingomonas sp. GTDB lineage: Bacteria > Pseudomonadota > Alphaproteobacteria > Sphingomonadales > Sphingomonadaceae > Sphingomicrobium. The sequence goes on from NZ_JACDDV010000009.1 coordinate 7,155, forward strand.
AGCAGCTCAAAGGCAATATCTATCTCGCCAAGGTCACCAGGGTCGAGCCGTCGCTGCAGGCGGCGTTCATCGACTATGGCGGCAATCGCCACGGCTTCCTCGCCTTCAGCGAAATCCACCCCGACTATTACCAGATCCCCAAGGCCGATCGCGACGCGTTGCTGGCCGAAGAAGCCGAACATGCCGCCGAGGAAGAGCGGTTGCGGTCGGCCGACCTCGACGACGATGACGATTTTGACGGCGAGGATGACGACCACAGTGAGCGCGAGTCTCGCGACGACGGCGACGAGATAGGCGAAGGCGATGAACCCAATGTCGTCGGCACGGGCTCGGCCCGCTCGCCGGTCGACGAGAGCGCCGCGGAGGAACTGCGCAAGAAGCGCCAGGCACTTCGCCGCCGCTACAAAATCCAGGACGTCATCCAGCGCCGCCAGGTGCTGCTGGTCCAGGTCGTCAAGGAGGAACGCGGAAACAAGGGCGCTGCGCTGACGACCTATTTGAGCCTCGCCGGCCGCTATTGCGTGCTGATGCCCAACACCAGTCACGGCGGCGGTATCAGCCGGAAAATTTCCAACGGCGCCGACCGCAAGCGGTTGAAGACCATCATCTCGGATTTGAAACTACCCAAGACGATGGGCCTGATTGTCCGCACCGCCGGCCTGTCGCGGACCAAAGTCGAGATCAAGCGCGACTTCGACTATCTCGCCCGTTTGTGGGACGAGATTCGGGAAAAGACACTGGGCAGTTCAGCGCCTGCGCTGATTTACCGCGACAGCGACCTAATCAAACGCGCCATCCGCGACCTTTATCACCGCGAGATCGACGAAGTGATCGTAGAGGGCGAGGACGGCTACAAGGCGGCGCGCGGCTTCATGAAGCTGCTGATGCCGAGCCACGTTAAGAAGGTGGCGAACTATTCCGACCCGACCCCAATCTTCCAGCGCTATGGCGTCGAGGATCAGCTGAGCGCAATGTACCAGCCGGTGGTCCAGCTGAAATCGGGTGGCTACCTGGTGATCAATCCAACCGAGGCGCTGGTGTCGATCGACATCAACTCGGGCCGGTCGACCCGCGAGCATAATATCGAACAGACCGCCTTCGCTACCAATTTGGAAGCGGCACACGAAATCGCCCGCCAGCTGCGCCTGCGCGACATGGCCGGGCTGGTCGTCATCGACTTCATCGACATGGAACAGTCGTCGCATGTTCGGAAGGTCGAGAAGGCGATGAAGGAAGCCCTGAAGAACGACCGCGCGCGCATCCAGGTCGGCCGGATCAGCTCGTTCGGGTTAATGGAGATGAGCCGCCAGCGGCTGCGCACCGGGGTGCTCGAAGCCTCGACCAAGGCCTGCCCGCATTGCGACGGCACCGGCCTGATGCGCACGGCGGCGTCGTCGGGCCTCAGCGCACTCCGAATCGTCGAGGACGAGGCGGCGCGAGGTCGCGGCGACCGCATTATTCTGCGCGCCGGGCGCGAGGCGGCAATCTACGTGCTCAACAAGAAGCGTCACGAACTTGGCGAGATTGAGGAACGCTATGGCGTGACCCTCGAAATCGCCATCGACGAGGCGTTCGAGGGCGCTCGCATGACGGTCGAGAGCTCCGGAGACCGTCCGGTGGTCAGGGACCGTCCGGCGATGTCGCCGATCATCGAGGATGATGACGATCTGTATGTGGATATCGACGAGGAAGAGGAAGAAGAAGAGCCTGCCGAGCGTCCCGAGCGCGCCGAGCGCGAGCCGCGCCAAGACGAGGAGGAAGGCGGCAGCCGTCGCCGTCGCCGCCGTCGTGGCGGCCGGGGTCGCAGCCGCCGCGATGAGGAGCGTGGCGAGAGCGTATCAGCCGCAGGCGACCAGGAGCGCGACGGCGATGCCGAACCGGCCGGTGACGGCGAACTGGTCGCCACATCGATCGACGGCGGCGAAAGCGACGAGCGGTCCCGCTCGCGTCGCGGACGCCGTGGTGGCCGCAGCCGACGCGGACGTGGCGACACGCCCACGGAGGGCCGCGACGCGCAATCGCCTGACATCGAGGCTGAAGTCTCACCGATGATCGATACGCCGCCGTCCGACGAGCCTTCGATCGTGGAATTGGCCGAGGAAAAGCCGAAAACGCGCCGCCGTCCGCGTGCGCGTAAGGATGCGCCGGCCGAATCAGCCCCTGCCCCTGCTCCCGTGCCGGCGGCGGTAGCTGACGTTCCATCGATCATCGAAGAGGTTGCGGCCAAGCCAAAGCGCTCGCGCGCCAAAAAGGCGGTCAGTGTCGAAGTCGAGGCAGAGCCCGCCCCGGCCAAGCCCGCCGCGACTCGCAAGAAAGCGGCGCCCAAGGAAGCGGCCCCTGCCCCCGCCAACAATGATGCGACCGACGCGGACGATGAGTCGGGCGAGCCGCCTCGCGGCGGCTGGTGGCAGCGAACGTTCGGCTGACCCATGACGCGCGCGATCGATTGATGAAGCCGGCCCGCAATTCACAAGGCGGGCCGGATTTCATCTGTGGTTCAGACCGACAATGGGAGATCGCGGCATGATCTTTCGCCATCTCCGCACGGTCCGGCATTTGATGCTGGGCCTCTTGCTGTTCTTCGCGGCAGCCCAGCCTGCCGCGGCGCAGTCCCTGCTTCGCGACAGCGAAACCGAATTGATGTTCAGGGACATCAGCAACCCCCTGATATCAGCGGCCGGGCTCGATCCGAAAAGCGTCAAGATCGTCTTGCTTAACGATCCCGAGATCAACGCGTTCGTAGCCCAAGGCCAAATCGTCTATATCCACAGCGGCCTCCTGACCGCCGCGGACAACGTCAACCAACTCCAGGGGGTCATCGCCCACGAACTGGGCCATGTCGCCGGCGGTCATGCGATCCGCATCTACGATGGCGCCCGGCAGGCCACCGGGATCACGATCCTCAGCCTGTTGCTTGGCGCCGCGGCAATTGCGGCGGGCGCGGGGGATGCCGGCTTTGGCATCATCGCCGCGGGCCAGCAGGCGGCGCTGGGCAATTTCCTGTCGTTCAGCCGCGCGCAGGAATCCACCGCCGACCTCGCCGGCGCGTCCTATCTTTCCAAGGCGGGAGTGACCGGCAAGGGCAGCCTGGAATTCTTCAAGAAACTGCAGAACCAGGAGTACCGGTTGGCGATCTACTCCAAGGACAGCTACGACCGCACCCACCCGCTGTCGAGCGAGCGTATTCAGGCGCTCGAGCAAATCTACAAAAAGGATCCTGCCTGGGCCAAGCCGATCGATCCCAAGCTCGAAGCGCGGTTCGAACGCGTCAAAGCGAAGCTGCTCGGCTATGTCACGCCCAAGCAGGCCGTGACCCTCTACCCCGAGAGCAACCAGAGCATCCCCGCCCATTACGCTCGCGCCTATGCCTACCACCTTGGTGCCTATCCTGACAAAGCCAATGCCGAGGCAGAGGCGCTGCTCGCCACCTCGCCCGATGACCCGTTTTTCCTGGAGTTGAAGGGGCAGATTCTGCTCGAGGGCGGCCATCCCAAGGACGCCATCGCGCCGCTGCGCAAGGCAGTTGCGCAGGCCCCCGATCAACCGATGATCGCGGTGACGCTGGGCCACGCATTGATCGCCTCGGAGGACAGCAAGAATTTTGCCGAGGCCAAGCAGGTGCTGAAAAACGCGGTCAACCGCGACAACGACAACCCGTTCGCCTGGCTCCAACTGGGCATCGTCTACGATCACGAAGGCGATGAGCCGCGCGCCGCGTTGGCAAGCGCCGAACAGAATAACCTGGAAGGCAAGAACAAGATCGCCTTGGCCAGCGCCAAGATGGCGATGGCGGGACTGCCGCCCGGAACGCCCGACTATCTTCGCGCGCAGGATATCGCCATGGTGTCAGAGGAAGCGGTCAAGAAGGACAAGAAAAAGGGTGCTCGAGATAAATAGGGCGCCGTGGACGGCGGCGATCGCGGGCGGCATCATAGGCGCGGTCCTGACCGCAGGGGCGATGCTGTTGGCCGGGCCGTCGCTCTTCGGAGAGCGGATGGTGCGCCAGGCGTTGATCGCCCACCCCGAGATGGTGCTCGATGCCAGCGAGGCCCTGCGCGACCGGCAATTTGCGACCACTCTCGCGCCGATCCGGGCCAGCCTAGAATCGCCGTTCTATTCCAGCTGGAAAGGTGCGGCCAAGCCCGAGGTCACGCTGACCTATTTCTTTGATTATGCCTGCGGCTATTGCCGGCAGAGCAACCCCGACATCGAGAAGCTGATTGCCGAGAATAAGGGGCTGCGAGTGATCTATCGCGAGCTGCCGATCCTCGGACCTGACAGCGTTGCCGCCGCCCGCGTCTCGCTGGCCGCGTCGAAGGCGGGTAAGTTCGCACAATATCATGACGCGCTGTACGCCGCCGGCCGTCCCGGCCCGGACACCATCGCACTGGCTGCCCGTGCCGCCGGCGTCGCCCCGCAACCGGTCGACGACCCGGCACAGGAAGCGGAGTTGAGGACCAACATGGGCCTCGCCAGCCAATTGGGCGCGACCGGCACCCCCCTGTTCGTCATCGGCGACCGGGTGATCAACTCGGCCGCGGGCTATGACGCGCTGAAGGCGGCGGTCGAGGCGGCGCGAAAGGGATGACTCGTCATTCCGGGCTAGCGCCGGAATCTGCTTCATTGAACCGATGTGCCGAAGAAAGTGGACCCCGGATCAAGTTCGGGGTGACAATTATCGGAAACCCTGCCCCTTGAAGCCCTGCGCGATCACGTACCATTCGCTGGAATCCTTACGGCTGGCGGGGGGCTTGGCGTGTTTGACGGTGGTGAAGTGGCGCTTCAGTTCGGCGACCAGGCCGTGGTCGGCACCGCCCGCCAGGACTTTGGCAACGTAGGAGCCGCCGGGCTTGAGCACCTCGATCGCGAACACCATGCCCGCTTCGACCAGCGCCATGGTGCGCAGATGGTCGGTCTGCGGGTGGCCGACGGTGTTGGCCGCCATGTCGGAGAGGATTAGGTCGGCCTGCTGCCCACTGAGCGCCTCGGCGAGGGCGGCAGGCGCTTGCTCGTCCATGAAATCCATCTGCAGGATGGCGACCCCGTCGAGCGGGTCGGTCAGCAGCAGGTCGATCCCCGCGACCCGGGCGGCGGGTGCGCGGCGGCGGACGACTTGGCTCCAGCCGCCGGGAGCGATGCCCAGGTCGATGACCGCCTTGACGCCACGGAGCAGGCCATATTTCTCGTCGAGTTCGAGCAATTTGTAGGCGGCGCGGCTACGATAGCCCTCGGCCCTGGCTCGCTTGACGTAAGGGTCGTTGAGCTGCCGTTCGAGCCAACGGGTAGAGCCGACCTTGCGGCCCTTGGCGGTCTTGACCCGTTGGCGCAGCCCGCTTCCGCCGCCGCTCACAATATATATCCGTCGCGAGCCATCAGGGATCGCAATATCCCCTCGCGAATCCCTCGGTCGGCGATGCCAAGCATTTCGGCCGGCCAGATGTCGAGGATCGCCTCCAGGATGGCACAGCCGGCCACGACCATGTCCGCGCGATCGGCGCCGATGCACGGCAATGCGCTGCGTTGCTTCAAGTCCATCTCGGCGATCATCGTAGAGATGCGCCGCATGTCGCCGACCGGCACATGCAGCCCGTCGACCTGCTTCCGGTCGTAACTTGGCAGCGCAAGGTGGACGCTGGCCAATGTGGTCACCGTCCCGCTGGTGCCGAGCAGGCGCACGTTGGTCAGATCCTGCGGAAGCATTTCAACGAAGCGGGCGAAGCTGCGCACCACGCGCTCGCGCATTCGGCGATAGGCGGCGACGCGGTCCTTGCCCTCGATCGCCTCGCGGCCTTCGCTTTCGGTCAACGACACAACGCCCCATGGCGCCGACCACCAGGCACGGATGCGCGGACTGACCTCGCCCTGCTCAACCAGCACCAACTCGGTCGATCCGCCGCCGATATCGAAGATCAAGGCCGGCCCGTCGCCTGGCTCGAGCAGCTTGTGGCAGCCAAGCACCGCTAGCCGCGCCTCCTCCTGCGGAGCGATAATCTCCAGCGCGACGCCGGTTTCGTGGTGCACCCGCTCGACGAAATCGCGGCCGTTGACCGCCCGGCGGCACGCCTCGGTGGCGACCGAGCGTGACAGGGTGACGTGGCGGCGGCGCAGCTTTTCGGCGCAGACTGCAAGCGCGTCGACCGACCGGTCCATCGCGTCTTGGCTCAGCTTGCCGCTGGTCGACAGTCCCTCGCCTAGCCGTACAATGCGCGAAAAGGCGTCGAGCACGGTGAACCCGCCTTCGTCGGGCCGGGCGATCAGCAAGCGGCAATTGTTGGTACCCAGGTCGAGCGCGCCGTAGATGTCGCGCTGCCCCCGTCGGTGGTTGGGCCTTCCGTCGGCCGATCCCTCAAAGCGGGGGACCGGCGCACTGGCGACCTGCTGCGCCATCGTCGCACGCCCGTTCTATCCTTCACCGCGCAGGAAATGCCGCGCGGCTGACTTAGGGTAAGACTAACCTGAAGTAGCGCCACGGCGCAACCGGGCGCCAGCGAGCGTTGACACGAAGAGGTGCGTTTTCTATCTGCCCGCCCGGCGACCCGACGCTTCGCCGCAGTGCTGCCCGATCGTCTAATGGTAAGACTACGGACTCTGACTCCGTCAATCGAGGTTCGAATCCTCGTCGGGCATCCAGTCGTGGCCAGTGGGGGATTAGGCGATGAGAATCATCGGCAGCTTCGTCAGCCCCTATGTCCGAAAAGTGCTGGTCGCGCTTGAGATCAAGGGGATCGACTATGAGGTCGACCCGATCACGCCCTTTTTCGGCGACGACGAATTCGAGCGGCTGAGCCCGCTGCGCCGCATTCCGGTGATGGTAGACGGCGGTCTGGTGCTGACCGACAGCTCGGTGATTTGCGCCTATCTCGACGAAGCATGGCCGGAGGAGCCGCTGCTCCCCGACGACGTCAAGGATCGCGCCCGCGCGCGCTGGCTCGAAGAGTTCGCCGATACGCGCCTTGGCGATATATTCATCTGGGGGCTTTTCTATCCGAGGTTCGTCCATCCGCTGGTGTGGGGCAAGCCGGGCGATCAAGCACGGATCGAGAAGTCCTTGTCGACGGACATTCCGACCGCGCTCGATTATCTGGAGGGCGAAGTTCCTGCCTCAGGCTTTCTGTTCGGCCATTTCGGCATCGCCGACATTTCCATCGCCAGTTTCTTCCGCAATGCCGCTTATGTCGATTTTGAGGTGGACGAGAACCTCTGGCCCAAGACCGCGCGATACGTCCGCGACGCGCTGGCCCACCCGGCATTCGAGAAATTGCGGCGCCTTGAAGCAATCCAGCTCGGCACCTCGATCGCCGGACGGCGACAGGCCCTGCTCGATGCCGGCGCCAGGCTTACCGCGGAATCGCTCGGCCAGCGCGAGCCGCGCAGGGGTATCATGCGCCTTTAATGCTGCGTGCCCGCGATCCAATGTTCGAGGCGGGTCTTCAAAGATCGGCGTGAGGGGATGAAGCCCGGCTGCTGAGACGGCTCGGCGCCTTCGCTCTCCTCGGCCTGATCGTAGAGCGTCAAATTGACCGGCATCTTGGGACGAAGCGCCTCGCGCCCGCGCATCATGTCTTCGGCCGCGGCGAGGCTGCGGTGGACGTCCTCTGCGGTGAACGGCTTCATCAGGCAGCCGAGCGCCAGGTCGGGCATTGGAAAGTCGGGCGCCCGGCCGGTGATAAAGAAGCAGGGAATGTCGAAGTCGCCCATCCGGACCGCGACCGAAAAGCCGGTTGTGCCATGCGCCAGGCGAAGGTCGACCAGGGCCAGGTCGGGCTGATGCTGCTCGGCCGCCTCGACCGCGCCCTCGAGATCGTCCGCGGTCGCAACGACGCGATAACGCGGATTATCCTCGACCAGATATTTTAGCGTGGTCGCCAGCTGTGCGTCGTCTTCGACGATCAGGATCTTCAGCACCGTCGAGCCTCCCGTCCTCAGGCTATTCCCCGTGTCCTGGAACAAGATAGTGCGCGTTGAACGGCTCCCCGCGAATCCTTTGAACCTTGGTTAACGCCAAGACGACGACTAACTGCGGCGGAACGAGGATCAGCTGCGATAAAAGACGTGCGCGCCGATTTTTTCGGCTCGCTGTAGATTCCGCCGCCACGTCGGGGCGACATAGTCGGCGTGATACCACAGCACATCCGAGGACAGCTTCGAGGTCAGGTGAAGCGCGGCGATGCGGGTAATTGCCTGGGCCCTGTGCCAGGCCGCGCAGTCCGGATCGATGCGTGGGAAGCGGCCAGCACGGACGAAGCTGAACTGCGCCTTTTGTTTGACGACGCCGCACCAACTGGCGGGATAGCGGCCCGACCTGGCACGGTTCATGACCACTTCGGCCACTGCCAGTTGTCCCTCGAGGGGCTCGCCCATGCTTTCGAAATAGACCGCGGTGGCCATGCACTTACTTTCCTCGTCAAGCGCGGCACCCATGCTGTTGGACTCGACCAGCGCCGACAGCGCGATCGGCGCGGCCGGAGCGGTGACGACCGAGCCGATCGCTGCTGTGCCGGCATCGATCGGAGTGGTGACGGTCCGCACGACAGCCTGGACGAGCGGCAGCGAGGTCGTCACCTGCTGGGCCAGCGCAACGCTTGATCCGCCGAGCGGGAACAGCGCGACGATAGCAAACACCGGCGCGAGGCCGGCTTTCAAAAACTTGTTCAAATCATACTCTAAACCATGCGGCCGGCAGTCCGACGATCGCGGAGCGGATATTGCTCAGGCGAATGGTGGAGTGCGCGTCCGTCTTGCCCTGGGTTCCGGATCGATCTCGTTTCGAGACGCCGTTCGGATCCGCTCGCTCTTAACTCGCTGAGACCCATAGCGAAGATGGTGCAGTGCACAACCGAGGCGCGGTGAGTCGAGCCAATGACGGGGTCAAATCTTGGAACTTCGTTATATTTGGCTGTTTTATGCGATTTCAAACAGCAATTGCCTGAACGATGGGAGCGCGATAGTCCTGCATCAAAAGGAGTAAGGCATGGCCTACTGGCTGATGAAATCCGAGCCGGGCAAATATAGTTGGAACGACCTTGTCCGCGACGGTGGGACCGACTGGGACGGGGTACGCAACAACGCCGCCCGCTTGCACCTGCGCTCGATGAAAGCGGGCGACGAGGCCTTTTTCTACCACAGCAACGACGAGCGCGCGGTGGTCGGCATCATGCGCATCGCCGGTCCGGGCAAGCCCGACGGCGAGGACGGCAGTTGGGTCAAGGTTCCGGTCGAGCCAGTGCGGCCCGTGTCGCCAGTATCGCTAAAGACGATCAAAGCCGAGCCGAGGCTCGCGACAATGGAGCTGATCCGCCAGTCCCGCCTGTCCGTCGCTCCGGTGAAGGACGACGAATGGGCCACAATCCTGGAGTTGGCCGAGCGGGGCTGACCTTGCAAACCCGAGCCTGCTTCGGACCCATCGTGGTGGCCGCGTCGTTACTTACTTTGGTCGTGCGAATTCGGTTTCAGGGGACCTCAGTGCCAAGTATCAGAACCATTGTCCTTTTCTTGATTGCCGGTCTCGCCGCGTCCTGCGCCAAGCCGGTCAGCGCCTGTTCGTCGCTAGCGAAATTCGCCAATTCTTCATTGGATGCGTCGGGCGCCCTGATCGACTGCATTAAGAAAACGGCCCACGGTGGGCGGCTCGAGCTTCCCCCTGCCACCTATGTGGTGCGCCGCCAGGTTAGGATCGTGAAACCCCTCATCATCGCCACGGCCGGTGTAGCCGACAGCGCGCCCGGCTGCGACAGGCTCGGTGCGGGCCGCTGCGCGACTATCCGGATCGATCTCGACGGCTCGCTCAATCCCAATATCATGCCGGTCGAAGTTGCGGCCAATGGGATTAGCCTTATCCACCTAGTTGTCGAGGGCAGCACCAACTCGATGCGGCGCGCCGATTGCAGCCAGGCGGACCGACGGCCGCTGGGCGGCGGACTTAGAGTACTCGGGTCGAATTTCGTGCTTCGCAAGTCGCTGCTCCGCAATTTTACCTGCTACACCACGATGGAGGTGCTCGCCGGGTCCAACGCCCTGACGATCGAGGATAATTTCATCGGCCCAAACGGCGACCATCGGCCCGGCGAGATCTGGAGCGACGGAATCACGATACACGACAGCGAGGACTCCGTCGTTCGCCGCAACGTCTTTAGCGACAACACTGATGTCCAGTTGATCCTCGGCGGCTGTCGCCGGTGCCGGATCGAGAGCAATCAATTCCGCCACAGCGGCGTCTTTGCGAAGGCGTCGTTCGCCGAACTCATGCTGCAAGCTTTTCCGAGCACAAGCGGCGACTATACCGGGACCGTCGTGACCGGAAACCGGATCGACTGCGGGAAGAGCCGGCGGTGCGGCTATGGCATCATGGTCGGCGCCAATCCGTGGAAGGCGGGTGATAACCCCCGTTATCCGGGCGCGATGTTTGGCGGGAAGATTACGGGTAACGTCGTTAGCAATGCCCTGATCGGGATCAACGTCGACGCTCCGACCGGACCGGTCGAAATCCATGGCAATACGGTCCAGACGTCGGGCGGGACGCACCGGTCGGACTGTGGCATGCGCAACTGGCCGGCCGTCAACATGGGCCCAGGCGCGGCCAAATGGGTTCGGGGAGATCCGTCCAACCAGGCAGAGGGCCAGGCAAGCACCTCGGGCTGTATATTGAACCGCCAGTCCGACTAGCTGCCCGTCGCAGATATGTGAAAGTCGGCGATATAGGCTTCGCCTCAAAACCGCCCTTCAGCGCCGGAACGGCCCAAACAAAAAGGGCCGCCCGGCGATGCATCGCCGGGCGACCCCAAATCGCTTCTGGCAAGATTAGCGCAGGATCGCGCTGATCACCTGCTGTATCAGCATCGACTGGGGATCGACTTGGTACAGGTAGCCGTTATTGTAATAATAGCGGTCCGACTGATCTAGGCTGTATTGATTGCGCAGGTAATCGGGGATCTGGTTATAGGTCCAAAGATTGCCGAAATTGCGATTGTAACGCTGTCCGATGTTGTATTGCTTCTTCGCCTGACCCGGAGGCGTGCAGCCATTGTGCCGCTTGGCGAGGCCCGGAGGGCAACTGCCGCGCGTGTCGAGGGCGTAGAGACGTCCGTAGCGGTCGCTCGTCACTAATCCGCGATGGGCCTTACCGACCGCTTTGGCGGTGGCCTTGCCCCCGCCGTGGCTCATCGTCGCGTGATTGGCGTGGCCCTTACCCTTGCCATTGTTGGGATGGGCGGCCAGTGGGCCGGTCGAAGCAAGTGCCGCGACGCCGGCGAGCAAGATTAGTTTTTTCATTGCCTAGTCCTCATGTTTAGCCGACTCGATCCGCGCAAGGCGGAGGCCGGCATATCGAAGGTTGGCGCACAATGTGCGGGCATAAAAACCTTCCTATGAGTCTACTAACCAACACTTCCCTTGTAAGTTGCACCGTTCATCCGCCCGCAATCATTCAATTTGGAGCGCGATCATCGCTCTCGCAGCTAATCGGCTGGAGTTTGCCGATCGGCCCGACGATTTTTCCTTGGCCGTAGGGCGATGGCTGCATTCGCCGTGGCATTATCACCTTATGCTTGGCGGCTTCGGCTTACGCCGCGATCTTAGCCCTCGAAGCCCTCTTGCGCTCGTGGGGGTCAAGGAAGCGTTTGCGTAGACGGATCGAAGCCGGAGTGACTTCGACCAGCTCGTCCTCGTCGATGTAGGCCAGCGCCTGCTCGAGCGTGAGCCGCTTGGGCGGGGTGAGCCGGATGGCGTCGTCCTTGCCACCCGAAGCGCGGAAGTTAGTCAGTTGCTTGGCCTTCATCGGGTTGACCTCGAGATCGTCGGTCTTGGCGTTCTCGCCGATGATCATCCCTTCGTAGAGCGGGTCGCCCGGCGCGACCATCAGGATGCCGCGTTCCTCGAGGAAACCGAGCGCATAGGCGTTGGCCTGGCCCGAGCCGTTGGAGATCAGCACGCCGTTCTTGCGGCCCTCGATAACGCCCTTGTAGAAGCCGTAGCGCTCGAAAATGCGGTTCATCAGGCCGGTGCCGCGGGTATCCGACAAAAACTCGCCATGATAGCCGATCAGGCCACGCGAAGGAGCGGAGAAGGTGATGCGGGTCTTGCCGCCACCCGACGGCCGCATATCGGTCATCTCCGCCTTGCGCAGCGCCATCTTGTCGATGACCGTGCCCGAATATTCGTCGTCAACGTCGATCACGACAGTCTCATAGGGCTCGGTGCGCTTGCCGTCCTCATCCTCGCGATAGAGGACGCGCGGGCGGCTGATGCCGAGCTCGAAGCCTTCGCGGCGCATCATCTCGATCAGCACGCCGAGCTGCAATTCGCCGCGCCCGGCGACTTCGAAACTATCCTTGTCGGAAGCCTCGGTGACCTTGATCGCGACGTTGGATTCGGCCTCGCGGAACAGGCGGTCGCGGATCATGCGACTGGTTACCTTGGTGCCCTCGCGCCCGGCCATCGGACTGTCGTTGACGGCGAAGCGCATCGACAGCGTCGGCGGGTCGATCGGCTGGGCGTGAAGGGGATCGCTGACCGACGGGTCGGCGATGGTGTCTGCGACGGTCGCGGTGGTCATGCCGGCGATCGAGATGATGTCGCCCGCCCCGGCCTGCTCGACCGGAACCCGCTCAAGCCCGCGGAACGCCATCAGCTTCGATGCGCGACCGGTCTCGACAATCTTGCCGTCGGGACTAAGCGCGTGGATCGGCGCATTGGTCTTGATCGAGCCCGAGAACACTAGCCCGGTCAGAATGCGGCCGAGGAAATTGTCCCGGTCGAGCAGCGTGACCAGAAATTTGAACGGCCCGTCGGGGTCTGCAGACGGCGCGGGCACATGGCTGACGATCGTCTCGAACAATGGGCTGAGTGTGCCCTCACGAAGGTCGTCGGTTTCGCCGGCATAGCCGTTGCGACCGCTGGCGTAGAGCACCGGAAAGTCGAGCTGCTCGTCGCTGGCGTCGAGCAGGACGAACAGATCGAACACCTCGTCGAGAACTTCCGATGCGCGCGCATCGGGGCGGTCGATCTTGTTGACCACGACGATCGGCTTCAATCCCAGCGCAAGCGCCTTGCCGGTGACGAACTTGGTCTGCGGCATCGGCCCTTCGGCGGCGTCGACAAGCAGGATGACCCCGTCGACCATCGACAGGATGCGCTCGACCTCGCCGCCGAAATCGGCATGGCCGGGCGTGTCGACGATATTGATATGCGTGGTCGTCCCGTCAGCACTTGGCCACTCGACCGAAGTGCATTTGGCCAGAATGGTAATCCCGCGCTCTTTCTCCAAGTCGTTCGAATCCATCGCCCGTTCCTCGACGCGCTGATTGTCGCGGAAGGTGCCCGATTGGCGGAAGAGCTGATCGACGAGCGTGGTCTTGCCATGATCGACGTGGGCGATGATCGCCACGTTGCGAGAGGTCATTTCGATGTCCCGGAGTAGAGTTGCCGCGCCCGTAGCCGAAATGGTGCGACGCGGCAACCGCAGCTCGCCGCCATTTCAAACGTTTGTGCTGGTCAGAGAGTGAGGAGAATGACGATGCCGCAGGGTGACAAGGGCGCCTATACCGACAAGCAAAAGCGCAAGGCCAAGCATATCGAGGAAGGCTATAAGAAAGACGGCGTGAGCCACAAGGAGGCCGAGGCGCGCGCCTGGGCGACGGTCAACAAGCAGGACGGCGGCGGCAAGAAATCCGGCTCGGGCCGCAAATAGGCTGGCGCGGTCGGCCTAGCGCGGCAGGCGTTCGAGGATCTCGATCCCGCGTTCGAGCGCGCGGAGTTCGCTGGCGGCGAGCTTGCCTAGGCGGCCTTCGAGTGAGCCGTCGGCTGCCGGCGGGCGCACCAGCACCTGCCGGCCCTGGTCGGTCAGGCGCAGCGCGAGGCGGCGGCGATTGTCGGGATCTGCTTGCCGCTCGACCAGCCCGCCTCGGACCAGCGTATCAACTGCCCGGCTGACTGCCGGTGCGCCGCGCTTCACCTTGGCCGCGACCTGATTGAGCGTCGCCGGCTCGGCCGTTTGCACCGCAGCGAGCAGTTCGCGCTGCTGGCCCATCGCCTTCGCCGCGGCGGTATCACCGCCGAGTTGTTCGATAAGCCGGGCGAAGCGCGACGCGATTGCCGACGGTGATGCATTTCCCCACATGAAATTGAAGCTACCAAAGATTTCGTATTTAGCAAATTTGCTTATACGCAACCATGATGGCCAGCCGCCCCGCCCTTCCCTGCCCAGCTCTCCCCCGTACCGTCTGGGTGCTTGGCATCGTCAGCCTGCTGATGGACCTGTCAAGCGAGATTTATCATGCACTGCTGCCGGCCTTCCTGACCGTCACGCTCGGCCTGCCGGTGGCGGCAATGGGAGCGCTCGACGGCATCGCCGAAGCGACAGCCAATATGGCCAAGCTGGTCTCCGGCCGTCTCAGCGATCGGCAGCAGAAGCGCAAGAAATGGGTGCTGATCGGCTACGGCTTGGGGGCGCTGTCGAAACCGCTGTTTCCGCTGGCAACGACCGCGCTGCCGGTGCTCGGTGCGCGCTTCATCGACCGCATCGGCAAGGGTATTCGCGGCGCGCCCAGGGATGCGATGATCGCCGACGAGACCCCGCCCGAGCTACGCGGCCGCGCCTTCGGACTGCGCCAGTCGCTCGACACCGTCGGCGCCTTCCTCGCCCCGCTCGCCGCGGTCGGGCTGATGCTGTGGTTCGCCGGCGATATCCGCTCGGTGTTCTGGGTGGCGGTAATCCCGGCCGCGCTGTCGTTCGCATTCGCGGCGACGATGCTGCGCGAAAGCCGCGACAGCGCGCCGGTCAAGGCCAAGATGAAGTTCGCCGGCTTCCGCTCGCTCGATCCCCGGGTCAAGCGGCTGATCGGAGTAGGTTTTCTGTTCGGGCTGGCGCGCTTTTCGGAGAGTTTCCTGATCTTGAAGGCGATGGATGCTGGACTCGCCACCCAATGGTCGCCGCTGGTCCTGACGCTGTTCAACCTGTCCTACCTGGTACTGGCCTATCCGGCGGGCATTCTGAGCGACCGGATCGATCCCAAGACACTGCTGCTTGGCGGGATCGCATTGCTGGTCGCCGCGGACCTGTGGCTGGCCGAGGCGGCGGCGCTGTGGGCGGTGGCGATCGGCGTGCTGTTGTGGGGCGCGCACATGGCGCTGACCCAGGGGATTTTCAGTCGGATGATCGCCGATGCCGCGCCCGAAGGCCAGCGCGCGACAAGTTTCGGCGCCTTTTTCTTCATGAACGGCATCGCCGCGCTGCTCGCCAGTTTCGGCGCAGGCCTTCTGTGGGACCGGGGCGGGCAGTCCGCGACCTTCCTGTCCGCCGCCGGGGTCGCCGCGCTCGCCGGCATGATGCTGCTGCTCTCGCCGAAAAGATCAATCGCGGCGCGTTGAGGGCAGCGGCGGAAGCCGGCCCGACGCGGCATCACGGGCGATAAGGTGATGATAGATCGCGGCGGATATGTGAATAACCACCAAGGCAATCGTCGTCCACACCAGGATTTGGTGGACCTCGCCGAACGCCTCGCCGTCCCCGATGGGAAGCGCGGGGATACGCATTCCCCACAGTAGATCGACCCACCCGTCCTTGGACCGCTCCGACACCGCGATCAGCCCGGTGAGCGGGAGTGCGAACAGCATCACGTAGACGATGCGGTGACTCCAGACCGCGGCGAATCGATCCCACTTCGGAAGCTCGGCGGGATAGGGCGGCGGCGGATTGAATAGCCGGTACGCGAGCCGAATTCCGGCGGCGAGCAAGATCGTCGCACCAAGTGTCTTGTGAACCGTGAGCAGTTCCATGCGCGCCGGCCCGCGAGGGAGGTCAGCGAAGCGGAGTCCGACATAGATTTGAGCCAGCACCAAAATCCCGGTAATCCAGTGGATCCAGGCCGCCCCGCGCGAATAACGCACCGTCGCGTCGCCGGTGGTTTCCTCGACCATATAATCGCTCATCGCCTTTTCCCCTGCCGGTTGCCGCCGTTAGCGCGTGAATTTCTCGTCCTTGGCGGCCTTGTCGAGCAACAGCCGGCTAAAGCTGAAGTCACTCCCCATCCGCGCTTCCTGCGCCTTCAGACCATCGACGATCTTCTGCAGCCCCTCGGTGTCGGCCCAGAACATCGGGCCGCCGCGATAGACCGGCCAGCCGTAGCCGTAGATCCACACGACATCGATGTCCGACGCGCGTTGCGCCATGCCTTCTTCCAAGATTTTCGCGCCCTCGTTGACCATCGTGTAGAGGGTGCGCTCGACGATTTCCTGATCGTCGATGTCGCGCCGTGTGATGCCCTGTTTCGACGCGAAATCCTCGATAATCTGCTGAACGACCGGCGACGGTGACGGGCGGCGCTTGTCGTCATAGTCGTAGAATCCGGCGCCCTTCTTCTGGCCCCATCGGTCGATGCTGCACAGCGCATCGCGGATATTCTCGATCCGCTCCTTGTCGCGGTGCCAGCCGATGTCGACCCCGGCCAGATCGGCCATCTGGAACGGCCCCATCGGCATACCGAACTCGACATGGACGCGGTCGATCTGCTCGGGGGATGCGCCCTCCAACAGCAGCTTGATGGCCTCGACCTGACGCGGCATCAGCATGCGGTTGCCGATGAAGCCGTGGCACACGCCGGCGACCACCGCGACCTTCTTGATCCGCTTGGCCAGCTGCATCGCGGTGACCACTACGTCGGGAGCGGTCTTCGCCCCGCGCACAACTTCCAGCAGCTTCATGATGTTGGCAGGCGAGAAGAAGTGGAGGCCGACGACATCCTGCGGCCGCGAGGTTGAAGCGGCGATCTCGTCGACGTTCAAATAGCTGGTGTTTGAGGCGAGGATCGCGCCCTGCTTCACGATTCCGTCGAGGCGGCCGAAAATCTCCTTCTTGACCTCCATCTGCTCGAACACCGCTTCGATGACCAGATCGCAATCGGCTAGCGCCTCGAAATCGAGCGTCGGGGTCAGCGCGCCCATCGCCTGCTCCACCTGTTCGCCGGTCATTCGGCCCTTGGCGGCGGTCGCTTCGTAATTCTTGCGCATCACGCCGGTGCCACGGTCCAAGGCGTCCTGCGCCATTTCGACGATCGTCACCGGGATCCCGGCCGACAGGAAATTCATCGAAATGCCGCCGCCCATCGTCCCGGCGCCGATCACCCCGACTTTGCGGATGTCGCGCGGACGCGTGTCCTCGGGGATGTTGTCGATCTTGGCCGCCTTGCGCTCGGCGAAGAAGAAATATTGCTGGGCGCGGCTTTGCGTCCCGCTCATCAGCCCCATGAACAGGTTGCGTTCGTCGATCACGCCCTCCGCATAGGGTTTAGCGACCGCCGCCTCGACCGCCTTGATGTTGGCCTCGGGCGCTTCGAAGCCGCGGAACTTTCGGGAATTGGCCTTGCGAAACTCGTCGAAGATCGCCGGGCTGGCGCGCGCCTCGGCCAGCTTGTCGTCGCGCTCGGATGATTTGGGCAGCGGGCGGATGTCGCGCACTTCCTCGGCATAAGCGACCGCGTGCTGGGCGAGGTCGCCCTCGACCAGCCGGTCGACCAAGCCGACATCGCACGCATCCTTCGCCGAAATCGGAGACCCGCTGGTGACCATTTCTAGGGCGCGCTGCACGCCCGCGACGCGCGGCAGGCGCTGCGTCCCGCCGGCACCGGGGAGCAGGCCCAATTTGACCTCGGGCACGCCGAGCTTCGCGGTGGGGACCGCGACACGGTAATGGCAGCCAAGCGCAATTTCGAGCCCGCCGCCCAATGCAGTGCCATGGATCGCGGCGATCACCGGCTTTGAGCAATTTTCGATCCGGTCGACCACGTCGGGCAGCCACGGCATGACCGGCGGCTTACCGAACTCGGTAATGTCGGCGCCAGCGAAGAAGGTCTGCCCCTCGCAGCGAATGACCACCGCCTTGATCGCCTCGTCCCCCTCGGCCTGCTCGATTGCCGCGACCAGCCCTTGCCGCACCGACGCGCCCAATGCGTTGACCGGCGGGTTGTTCGAGGTGACGATCAGGACATCGCCGTGGTGAGTGGTCGAAATCGGGCCGGTCATCGGGGTCTCCAGCAGGATTTTGCGCGAGATAAAGTTGATGAAGTTGATGCTACCGCGCGATTCCGGCCAGGTCTAAACTTCGGGCCTGACGAAAGGCGCGACTCGCGGACAATTTGGACCGCGAAAAGCCTAGGCAAAAAGCGGGCTTGTAGGACAGGATTTTCGGCGCTCATGTCGAAGTCCGGCCATAGCTTTGGTGGTTGTAGGGATGGCTTGCACTCAGGCCGCCATCGACGGTGATCGCCTGTCCGTTGACGTAGCTGGATTCGTCGGAGGCGAGGAACAGCGCCGCATTGGCGATCTCTACCGGCAAGCCGCCGCGCTTCATCGGATTGAGATGGCCGATGCGGTCGCCCTGCCCCTTGTCGCGAGCGCGGTCGAAGATCGGCTGGGTCATGCCGGTCTCGATCAGGCCCGGGCAGATCGCGTTGACGCGAATGCCCGCCCCGACCATCTGCGTCGCGGCGACCTTGACCAGGTTGATCACCCCCGCCTTCGAGGCCGAATAGGCAGGCCCGCCTGCGCCAGCGCGAAGCCCGGCGACGCTGGCGGTGCAGATGATCGATCCGCCGCCGCCGGCCTTCATCGCCGGAGCGGCATATTTGATCGCCAGGAATGGCCCGATCAGATTGATGCGCAGGATTTCGGTCCACATCGCGGCGTCCTGGTCGAAGATGCCGTCGAACCCGCCCGAGATACCAGCATTGGCGAAGAAAATGTCCAGGCTGCCATGATCGCGGACGGTGTTGTCGACCAGTGCCTGGACTTGCGCCTCGTCCCCCACGTCGCAGTCGACGTGGGCGCCGTGCAAGTCCGCGCCGACCACGGTGGCACCTTCGCTCCGGAACAGCTCGACGGTCGCCTTGCCGATCCCCGACCGGGCCCCCGTAACGATGGCGATTTTGTTAGCGAGTCTCATCTTAGCCTCGTTCCCCGGCGAAGGCCGAGGTCCAGGGTGCTGCGCAAGCAGCGCCCTCCGCGCTCCTGGGCCCCGGCCTACGCCGGGGAACAACCAGAATCATAACCCCACCCCAATGGTCGAGCCGCCATCGACCACCATCACCTGCCCGGTCATGTAGGTCGAGGCGGGGGAGGCGAGGTAGACGGCGGCGCCGGCGATCTCATGCGGAAGGCCGATGCGGCGCAGCGGGGTGCCGCGCGTCACCGCTTTCAGCGTCTCGGGATTTTCCCACAGCGCTTTGGCGAAGTCGGTCTTGATCAGGCCCGGCGCGATGCAATTGACCCGCACGCCGCTCGGCCCAAATTCGGCGGCAAGGTTGCGCGCCAGTTGGAAGTCGGCTGCCTTAGAGATATTATAGGCGCCGATCATGGTCGAACTGGTCATCCCGCCGACCGACGACACGATGATGATCGAGCCCTCCTTGCGCTCGACCATTTCAGGCGCGGCCATCGCAATCAGCCAGTGGTTGGCGATGACATTATTGTCGAGGATCTTGCGGAACTGGTCGTCGCTAATCCCCGCCATCGGCCCATAATAGGGGTTGGATGCCGCATTGCAGACGAGAACGTCGATGCGACCGAACGCAGCCCGGGTTGCATAGACGAGCGCCTGCAGCGCCTCCTTGGACGAAATGCTGGCGGCGACGGCGATCGCGGTGCCGTCGCCGTGGGAGGCGTTGATTGTAGCGGCGACCTCGTCGCAGGCGTCCTGCTTGCGGCTCGAGATGACGACTTTCGCGCCGTGATCCGCGAGAGCTTCGGCAATGGCCCGACCAATGCCGCGTGATGATCCGGTGACGATGGCGATCTTGCCTGAGAGGTCAAACAAAGCGCTCATTCGAACGTATCCGCGTGCTTCGCAAACTCGATCAGTGCGATGCTGCGATTGTGCACCTCATCCGGACCATCGGCGAGGCGCAGGGTGCGGATGCCGGCCCAGCTGGCGGCAAGCGAGGTGTCCTGGCTGACCCCCGCGCCGCCGTGCGCCTGGATGGCGTCATCGATGACTTTCAAGGCCATGTTGGGCGCCTTGACCTTGATCATCGCGATCTCGGCCTTGGCGGCCTTGTTTCCGGCCTTGTCCATGCGGTCGGCGGCGAGCAGGCAAAGCAATCGCGTTGCATCGATTTCGACTCGCGCCTCGGCGACGCGCTGCTCCCACACGCTATGCTCGGAAAGCCGCTTGCCGAAGGCGGTGCGCGACTGGAGTCGCTTGGCCATCAGCGCCAGCGCTTCCTCGGCCGCGCCGATGATGCGCATGCAATGGTGGATGCGGCCCGGCCCCAGCCGCCCTTGCGCGATCTCAAACCCGCGCCCTTCGCCAAGCAGCAGGTTCGACGCGGGAACGCGCACATCCTTAAGCTCAATTTCCATATGTCCGTGAGGCGCGTCGTCAAAGCCATAGACGGTCAAGTGACGCTCAATGGTCAGGCCAGACGCGTCCATCGGCACCAGCACCATCGATTGCTGGCGATAGCGGTTCTCGGACGCATCGGTCTTGCCCATCAATATGACGACCTTGCAGCGCGGATCGCCAGCGCCGGACGACCACCATTTGCGGCCGTTGATGACATAATCCGCGCCATCGCGATCGATGCGACATTCGATGTTGGTCGCATCCGACGAGGCAACCCCGGGCTCGGTCATCAGGAAGGCCGAGCGGATTTCGCCGCACATTAGCGGAGCCAGCCACTGCTCCTTCTGCTCGCGGGTACCATAGCGGTGGAACACTTCCATATTGCCGGTGTCGGGCGCCGAGCAGTTGAACACTTCGCTCGACCACAGGATGTGCCCCATCTCCTCGGCGCACAGCGCGTATTCGAGGTTGGTCAGCTGCTCGCCCTCGAATTCGAAGCTCTCGTCGACGTGCTGCAACGCGCCGCCGGGCGGCATGAACAAGTTCCACAGGCCGGCGGCGCGGGCCTTGGGTTTAAGCTCTTCGATCAGATCGATCGGCTGCCATCGGTCGCCCGCATCGATCTGATCCTTATAGTCTGCGACTCGCGGCCGGACGTTGGTTTCGATGAAGTCGCGCACGCGGTCGCGGAAAAAAGACTGGCGTTCCGTAAGGTCAAAATCCACGCCGCCGCCTCCGCTTGCTTATCGCCCCGGTCTGGTCCCAAAACGGGCTAGGACTCTGGGCGGCGAAGGGCAAGAAGCATGGCCGAACTTGAAACATTCCGCGCCGAGACACGCGCCTGGCTGGAGGCAAACTGCCCGGCGGAAATGCGCACGCCGTTACGCTCCGAAAAAGACGCCTGCTGGGGTGGTCGGAGTTTCGTGTTTCAGTCGCCGGCGCAGAAGCAATGGCTGGACGTCATGGCCTCGCGCGGCTGGACGGTGCCTGACTGGCCTAAGGCGTATGGCGGCGGCGGACTGAGTCCGGCCGAAACCAAGATCCTAAAGGAGGAAATGGCGGCGATCGGGGCGCGGCCGCCGCTGACCAGTTTCGGCATTTCGATGCTTGGCCCGGCGCTGCTGAAGTACGGCAATGAGGAACAGAAGACCAAATATCTGACCGAGATTGCCCTTGGGCAAATCCGTTGGTGCCAGGGCTATTCGGAACCGGGCGCCGGGTCGGACTTGGCAGGGCTCCAGACCAAGGCCGAAGATCGTGGCGATCATTACCTCGTCAACGGCCAGAAAGTATGGACCAGCTATGCCGATCAGGCGGACTGGATCTTCTGCCTGGTGCGGACGTCGAGCGAAACCAAACATGGCGGCATCAGCTTCCTCCTGTTCGACATGGACAGCCCGGGCGTTTCGACCAAGCCGATCCTGCTGATCAGCGGCAACTCGCCCTTCTGCGAAACCTTTTTCGACGATGTGAAGGTGCCTGGGGACCAGCTGGTCGGCGAGGTCAACAAGGGCTGGGACGTCGCCAAATATCTGCTTGGCCACGAGCGTGAGATGATCAGCGGCATGGGACTGGTTGGCGAGAAGCAGACGTTGGGCGCCAGCGTCGGCGAGGTCGACCCCCTGCTCCGCGCCGAAATCGCCGCATTCGACGTCGACGCCCTCGCGTTCGCGGCGATGAGCGAGCGGTTCATCGACCAGCTGAAAGCTGGCGAAGCGCATCCGGCGATGCCGAGCATGATGAAATATGCCGGGACCGAACTCAACAAGCGCCGCCACGAGCTAATCATCGCCGCCGGCGGGTCGGACACGCTGGAATGGGACAGCGAACGTTCGATGGGCGGCAAGGCCGCGCGTGATTGGCTTCGGACCAAGGCCAATTCGATCGAAGGCGGCACGAGCGAGGTCCAGCTCGGCATCGTCGCCAAGCATATTTTGCGACTGCCGGGAGCCTGACCCAGATGATGACCCTGACCGACGATCAGCGCATGCTGCAGGACAGCGTCACGCCGTTCATGACCGAGGAGGGCGCGGTCAAGGCGCAGCTTCGGCATTGGCGCGACAGCGGATGCAAGGACGGATTCGGACACGCCTTGTGGAAGCAGTTCGCCGAGCTTGGGCTGACCGGTATCCTGATCCCGGAAGACCAGGGCGGCGCCGGGCTCGGGATGGTCGAGGCGGGACTGGTGCTGGAGGAAGTCGGGCGCAACCTCACCCCCTCGCCTTTCTTGACCACAGCAGTCGTGGCCGTGCGCGCGCTCGACGGTTCAGCGCAGGCGGCACGCTGGTTTCCGGGCATTGTGGCCGGCCAAACTGTCGCGGCCCTGGCGATCGACGAGGTGCGGCATCACGACCCGGCGCGGATCGCCTGCGAGGCCAAACGATCGGGCAACGGTTTCTCGCTGTCGGGCGTCAAGCAATTCGTCGTCCAAGGTGCCAGCGCCGACGTCATCCTGGTCGCGGCGCGGACGGCAGGGTCGCCGGGCGAGGCGCAGGGCTTGACCCTGTTCGCGGTCGAGCGCGGCGCCAAGGGCATGGCGGTCGAGAATGTCGCGTTGGCAGACTCGTCTAGGGCGGCGCGGCTGACGCTGGACCACGTCGAGGTCGATGCCGACGCAGTCGTTGGCGAGGTCGACGGGGGTTGGGCGCCGCTGTCGCGTGCATTGAACGCCGGGCGGGCAGGTGCAGCGAGCGAGTTGGTCGGAGTCGCCGCCGGCGCGGCGGCGATGACCTTCGATTATCTCAAACAGCGCAAGCAGTTCGGGCGGCTGATCGGCGAATTCCAGGCGCTCCAGCATCGCGCGGCGCATCTCTACGGCGAAATCGAGATCGCGCGGGCGGCCACGCTCAAGGCGGCGCAGCTGCTCGACGGGGGCGACGAGCGCGCCGAATTGATGGTCTCGGTCGCCAAGGCCAAGGCGGCGCGGGTGTCGGCGCTTAGCGTCCAGGAAGGCGTCCAGATGCACGGCGGCATCGGCATGACCGACGAGCATGACATCGGCCTCTACATGAAGCGCGAAGCGGTGCTCGCGGAATTGTTTGGCGGGCCGAGATTTCATGCCAACGAAGTGGCGCGGCTAAGCGGCTACTAGGGGCCGTTCCAGCAGAAAATTGATCCGTGCCGAGGCGATCGGCTTGGCCCGATCGCTTTGCCAGGCGAACGCTTCGACATTGGCGATGCGCTTGCCGAGCCGCTCGATCACCGCCTCGGCGAAAGTATCGGTTTCGATTCCACCGCGCATATAGTCGACCGTGACGGTGATCGGCTTCATCGTCGTTGCATCGTCGCCGACCGCCAGGCGAAGCGCGTTGAACGCCGCGAACTCGAGCAGGCCGGCGATCGCGCCACCGTGCAGGAAGCCGGGCCGGCCGACGACGTCGGTGTGGAACGGCATGACGAAGCGCGGCGCGTCGCCCGTGTCGTCCATCCTGAGTTTGAGCAGCCGGGCGTAAGGCGGAAGTTCGGTCACGCCGTCAGCCTTAGACGGCGATTGACCCTCCCGTCATCCCCCAGGGCGTTAGCCGCGGGTCTTGTAGCCGCAGATGATGCCGAGGACGAACGAGGTGAACAGGGCGAGCTGGACCTTCCCGGTGGGATCGCCCCACTGGAAATAGTCGGCGCCCCAACCGAACAGCCAGACGAACATCATGGCGGCCAATGCGACCATCATATCACTCATCCCCCACCATCGGCCGGCCAGTCCCCGGCGCGCGACAGCCTAGGCCCCCAAATGGTAAAAATAGGGTAAAGCTTGCCGCCGTGCGGGCTTGGCGGCATAGGGCGCCGGGTCGGCCGCAGAGGAAGGGCAATGCAATGAAAGCGCGTGTGTTCGTGACCCTGAAGCCGGGTGTTCTCGACCCCCAGGGCAAGGCGATTCATCACGCGCTGGAGGGCCTCGGCTTCGACGGCGTCGAGGGGGTTCGCGCCGGCAAAATGATCGAACTCGACCTGGCCGAGGGGACCAGCGATACCGACATCGAAGCGATGTGCCGAAAGCTATTGGCGAACACCGTAATCGAAAATTTCAAGATCGAACGGGTAGCCTGATGAAGAGCGCGGTCCTCGTCTTTCCCGGCTCCAACTGCGACCGCGACCTCGCCGTCGCCATCCGCGAGGTGACGGGCCGCGAGGCGGCGATGGTCTGGCATCGCGACACCGAGCTGCCGGCCGGGACCGACTTCATCGCCATCCCCGGCGGTTTCTCCTATGGCGATTACCTCCGCTCAGGGGCGATGGCGGCGCGGTCGCCGATCATGCGCGCGGTGACCGAGGCGGCGAGCAAGGGCGTGCCGGTGATCGGAGTGTGCAACGGCTTTCAGGTGCTGACCGAAGCCGGGCTGCTGCCGGGCGCGCTGATGCGCAACGCCGGGCTGCATTTCGTCTGCCGTCCGGTCGGCCTCAGGGTCGAGAATAGCCAGTCGATCTTCACCTGCCGCTATGAGGCGGGAGAGGAAATCACCGTGCCGGTCGCTCACCACGACGGCAATTATCAGGCCGATCCGGCGACGCTCGACCGGCTGGAAGGCGAAGGGCGCATCGCTTTTCGCTACACCGGCGAGGTCAACGGTTCGGCGCGAAACATCGCGGGCATTCTCAACGAAAGCGGCAACGTCCTCGGGCTGATGCCCCACCCCGAACGGGCGCTGGAGCCGGCGCATGGCGGGACCGACGGCAGACGGCTGTTCGAAGGCTTGCTCGAAGCGGTCGCCTGACCGCATAAGCCCCGCACCTTGATGTCGAATTGGGGCGCCCGTAGCTCAGCTGGATAGAGCACGAGACTTCTAATCTTGAGGCCGCTGGTTCGAATCCAGCCGGGCGCGCCAGTCTTTTCAATGACTTAAGAGGTTACTGACGACGATGATAAACAACCAAGTAGCAAATAGGTAGCATTGGAGTTGATCGCAAAAGGGTAACACCTTTTTCTCAGACCAAGCGTTCGTTCGCTACCTTAATAGCTCCTCCAGCAAACGCGGATATTTTTCGCGATTTTCGGACGGGCAGTTTTTTATACGACTGGCACTCTGGTTAGGCTCGGCAATATGGCTTCGATGGTCCTTGTTGATCGCGATTTGTCCCCACCGCGCGGCCTGGCACGCACGCCGCCTGTTGACTTTGTCGCAGGGCGCTGCGACCCTTTGCGCGGACCGCTTCGTCCAGCGGGTGCACAGTTGGGGAACGACTCGGTTGCGGGGTATTGACATCTTTTCGGGTGCAGGCGGAATGTCGCTTGGAGCGCAACTCGCGGGCGTAAAGGTTCCGCTCGCCGTTGAGCTCGACCGGCACGCTCATGCTACCTACGCCCTCAACCACCCGGATACGATCGTGATGCGGGCCGATATGCAAGCGGTGTTGGATGTTGCACTTCCCCGAGGCAACGAACCAGTTGTCGTGTTCGGCGGGCCTCCGTGTCAGGGCTTCTCCACTTCGAACCAGCGAACCCGCGGCGACGCCAACGAGAAGAATTGGCTATACCGATCCTTCGTGGGATTTGTCGGTAAGGTGATGCCGGATTGGGTAGTATTCGAAAACGTTCGCGGCATTCTCGAGACCGAGGGCGGGCGCTTCGCCGCGATGGTCGAGGAGGATCTTCGCCGCTTAGGCTACTCTGTTTCGAGCGGCCTGCTAGACGCGGCCAACTTCGGCGTCCCCCAGCTACGCTCGCGTTTCTTCATCGTAGCTCGGCTGCGCGGTCGGGCTCTTGAATTCCCAGAGGCGACGGCAACCGCGCGAGTGACTGTAGAGGAGGCCATCGCCGATCTTCCCGACCTTGAGATAGGTGCGGGACGGTGTGAGCTTCTGTACCCTCGGCCCGCAACATCGGATTACGCCCGCAGTCTCCGGGGAGCGGAGCTGACAGTTACTGGCAACCTCGTCACTGAGAACGCCCCCCACATCGTCGAGCGCTATCGGCATGTTCCGGCTGGCGGGAATTGGGAAGACATACCTGAGCACCTAATGCGGAACTACGCCGATCGCTCTCGTTGCCACACCGGCATCTATCGTCGACTCCGAAGCGACGCGCCGTCCGTGGTGATCGGAAACTTTCGCAAGAACATGCTCATCCACCCCAAGTTAGATCGAGGGCTCTCAATACGCGAGGCCGCGCGCATCCAATCCTTCCCCGACTGGTACCGTTTCTCAGGCTCAATTGGCCTTCAACAGCAGCAAGTCGGAAATGCCGTGCCGCCGCTACTGGCAAAAGCTGTGTTCGAGCGAATCGTCGAGGTTGAATCTGAAGATCGACGCGCGAGGTTGGAGAAGGACGATG
>NZ_JACDDV010000009.1:33761-48349 GCF_013816785.1 Sphingomonas sp.
GAATTCCACCCGGTCGAACTGACGTGCCCTCCCCGCGCCGAATTCGCCGTACGACCCTCCTGCTCATATCTTCACCTTTTGAATATTCGCGGTTGTAGCTGCTGGAAGGGATATAGACTAGCGCCACCTCGGGTAGCTCCTCCGTGATCTCGAAAGCAGTGACGGCAGAAAGCTTGGGACCCAGCGACGCGAGAAGGACATTATAATTGGGCAGAAGCGGCTCAATTCGCGACTTCAATAAGACGTGTGAAGCTCCGCTGAGATCGAAGCCGTCGAAATCGAAGATGTGGGCGCGCCGCCCGTACTCCGACAATTGAGGGTTGTTCCGTCCGGCATTCCCGTAGCGTTCCCCTACCTGCTTAGCGACCTCCACTTTCGCCGGTTCGAAGTATGAAACCAACTGGTTGAGCCGGCCTATGTCGAACCCCGACATGGCCATCACGCAAGTAGGCTTGTCGGGATAGAGGACGCCAGAGCGCTTAAGCACTAGCCTCGGCTGGAGCGACTCTTTGCTAAGCCACTCACCGTAGCTACCCGCAGGCACATAAATGTAGTCGGTCGTCAGCCGTAGTTCGCCCGTTGCGTGCAGTAGAAACCAGGTCACCTCGCGCGGCATGGTAGTCCCGTCGAGCGATACGGCTTCGATGCCCGCATCCGCGAGCGCGATAGTGAAGGCCGCCGCTTCGCGCCAAGCGCGACCCGATTGCTCAAGATCGATCTCCGTTTGCTCCACTTCGAAGCCACCAGCTCGGGCGTCGGAGATCATCTCGTCCCGTGCGGCCTTGGTCCATTCCGTGTATCGGGCGGAGTAGAGAATACGAAGCGATGCCCCGTCGTTTTCGCTTAGGAGCGCGCGGACGCTAGCCTTCCAGCGGGGTTCCCAGCTGGCGAAGGTAACTATCGCCCGTCGAGCAGATATCACATCAGACATCAAACAGCGTTCCCTGTTCCAGCGGGGGATCGATACCCATAGTGTTGGGGAAGGCCTTGTCGTGGTTGGCGGCCCCGAGAAGGTCTTCGGCGCGAAGCGAAGCCCGGCCATGCTGCCCCTGAACGTCGAGTCCGTACTGGGGGAACAGCATGCGGTTAACAACGTAGTAGTTCTCTCGTCCGCCTCCCGACTTGGCGGTCCCTGAGCGCACATAAAGAAGCTGCGCCTCCTCGGCGAGGTCGAGCAGGCGCACTAGCTCTGCGTCGCGAAGGGGGTCGAACGCCGAAATGGAAAAGACCAGCACGCGTGGCTCAGATTCATGGTGGAGCAGGCGACCTCGAAAGTATTCGGCCAGCCGCCGGAGAAGCCGCGCAATCTTAACCGCGTCCTCTGGCGTGCAGTGTGCTATCGACTTGTCGAGTTCGCCACGGACGAACTCCCACTGCTTGTCGCTTGCTTCAAGGATGACGTCCCGCTGGACGTCTGTCCTGATAAAGCTCGGATTTGTCTTGCGTAATGACACCTCGCGTTCGAACATCGCGTAGCAGATATTGAGCAAGCTACGGACTACCCCCGTCGAAAGGTGGCTGATCGTTTCGAAACCGGAATACTGGGGTTTGTTTGCGCGACGGCTGCGATCACGGAAGTAGAGCGCGCGCCCGAACTTGTATCTGAAGTCGTTGAACGCTTTCCTATCATTTGGGTCGATGCCCCGGCTAATAGCGAGCTTCTCGGCCCGTCCCTTGGCGTTGCTGAGATCCTTGGTGAATGACTCGCTTGTGGGGAAGAAGTCCTGCACCCGTTCCGCTATGCCTGCCTGCTTCAGGCGCCGCTCGACGACTTTTACTGCAAAGCGACCATACTCGGAGTCCAAATTCTGGAACGGCCGGTAGAGGTTCACCGCAGTGTAATCGTGGCCTTCAAGGATGTTACCGCCAAAGGTCGTGCCCAAATCGTAGTTCCGGAGGCCCGCGATTGCTACTTTAAGCGAGAACAACGAGTGGTCGCGGTAACCAAGCCATGAGTTAATGATGCGCTGCTGGTACGGGTCCAACATGTGAGCGTCGTCGATTAGCAGCGAGAAGTGGGTCTGCGAGAGTGCCTTAGTGTTGCGCAATGCCTCGAGCAGCGGGAGTATGTGAATGTAAAACGACGAAGTATCGAAGTTGAAGTCAAAATCTAGGCCCTTGGCGAGCGCCTCCTGGTCCATACGCAACGCGTCCCGCACGAAGCGGGTCACATAAGTGAATGGGTCGCTCACCTCATCGAGCCGCTTCGAAGGCATCAGGTATCGTATCTCGTCGAGGATCGCGGCTCGCTCAGCAGCGTCGAGATACGATTCGATCTGCCGAAGGCCTTTCCCGATCGCGGCGACGATCGTGTATGTTAGATACCGTTCTGAAATTATGCTTCGTTGCGCAGACTCAAGCACTTCTTCATGCTCCGCGCGCTGAAGAAGCGGGTTATTGCTCGGTACGTAGATGCCGACGTTAGACAAATCGGGTTCTTGGCTCCGGGCACTTGCGCGAGCCATCTCGTTCTCGATCGCATGATAAACGAGGATCATGCTTTTCCCGGAGCCGCGGTCTCCGTCTAAGATCACGTTGCGCCGCGACTTGATGAAGCGGGCGTAATTGTGATCGTCAATGAACCACTCAGAGATTCGGTCGGGATCAAGGCTTGACGCCGCCTCGTACTCGAATGGGTTGACGATCTCCATGTCAGTCTCCTTACCCGAGCAGCGCGCTAAGCACGTCATCAATGGCGAAGTTCGGGTTGAGAACTTCAAGGCGCAAGCCTGCCTCGAACGCAGTTCTCGCGTCGCTGATGATCACCGTGCGGTCGAGTTGGTCAAGTGGCTGGCCGCGCTCGTTGAAACGCAAGTTAATTGAGGTCTCGCGGAAGTGAGCGAGCGATTTCGCGTAGTGCCGAGCGTACTGGCGTTCGGCGTTAAGTTTCAGGGAGCGACCGTAAGCCAGCGAGAGAAGCGAGCGAATAAGCGCCCGGCGCTCGCAATCGCCATCAGGGTAATCAATGTTGGCACGGTCGATGTCGTAGTCGACAAGTATGCGACCGGCGGCATGATCAATGTGGTAGTTCGTGATTGCAGCATATAGGTGGTAGAGCCTGCTTCCCTCACTTAAACGATGCTCTGGCTTCGCGTCGTCTCGGTTCGCCAGCGCAATGAGCGCCGTCGACGTGCGCTGGGGACCCTCGGCGAGTTCGTCGGCGAATCGCAGCACGGCGGCAATCTCGACGAGGCTCACCCGCACCTCTGCAAAGAAGGCCGGCTGGGCAGAAAGGGCAGCAAGGGTGTCCTTACTTCCGTCGGCTGCCCTTCCGCTGTGCGCGCGACCGATGCTTTCGATGATGCGGCGGTCGCCGACGGGATACCGGAGCCACCCCGTCCCGGCGAGAACGGCAGCGTTACCAATTGCGAGGTTATGCTTCTCGCGGCCCAGGATGTTGCCAATGTCGTGGGTAAGGCAGCCAAGCAGGAGCAGCAGCATCTCGTGCACATTGTAGCCGTCCGGCAGCACCCAATCCTCCTCGCCGCCGTGTTCCTTCGGAAGCCCGAGTAGCTCAGTCACCTTGCCCATGACGTCATGAATGTGATTCACGCCGTGGTCGGAAAGATCGGGTTCGTTTCGCTGTATCCAAGGCAAGACCTGCTCCGAGAGCTCCGTGCGCAATTCGACGTAGCGCGCCCATTGTGTAGCGCCCTTTTCGGCGTGCCGTTCCCTCAGCTTATGCTCGACGAACCGTTCGAGCGGCAACGTATTCCACATTCGACCATACTCACGCTTTTAGCCGTTCTACGATCCGGCTGGGCCGGGAAGGGCGAGTGCCACGGTACGTTCGAGATACATTGACCGACACTGTTTGTCTGTCCAGATCGCACGCGTCATAATACGCCACTTAAGGTTAGGGTTGTTCTCACAATATGCTTTTTTTACTTATTACTTATCTAGCCAAATGAATGATATTAAGTAACTAGTATGGGCCAGCGATAAAAAAACGCCCTACGGCCGGACACTCTGCGCGCATAAATGGCTTTATTTTACGCGGGAACCTCACGAGGTGGCTCGATCCGCATGATGAGAAGATTACCGCTTTCTAGGTACGGCTTAAAAGCACCCTCACCCTTGCGCTTCAGATGGCGAGCCGTGGCTTTGGCTTTGGCAAGTTCGACTGCGCCAGCGTTCTCCTTAATTGTCGTACGATCGCCCAGTCGTGACGCATACCAGCGAGCAAGTTTCGTGTTCTTCCCGTATTCGACTCGCCACCACAAAATGCCGTCTGGCTTCTTCTCAACTCGGAACGACCGGCCCCACGTGCGATAGCTCCGCGCGAGGCGCTTCAGACGACTTAATGCCCCGTCTAAAGTTTCATTGGTGCGCGGCTGGACAATGACGTGGTCGCCCATCGGGCAATAGAACAAGCGGTTGGTATACCGCATTCTTAATCTTTCAACCGCCGAACGCACAGGTGATCCCAAGTATGGAATACCTTGAACTTGCCACGACCCATTTTTTCCAGGACGCTCGCGATGCGCCGTGCAAGTTTCACTTCTTTTGTGTCTGTCATGCCGAACGGCGCGAATATGAACGCATGTCCCATTGCAAGATCGAGCCAATCCGCGAGCCTTCCCTTTGAACCGTCCGAGAGGCGGCGCATGACGACATAAGTGCCGCTTTGCCGAACGCTCATCGAAATCCCGGTCTCCAATCGCTCGTGCTCGGCTATCACCCTCAACCGTCGAACCGCGCTGGCGGCGTCTTCTCCGACATACGTTCGGAGGCTAGTGAGATCACCCACTTTGAGGTCGTCAAAGTCACTTAGGTTAGCGCTCTCTCGGAAAGTTTCGCGCACCTTTTCGCGCAACCTGCCTGCGTCGGGATAGGGGTCCAGTTGATTTGACTGCCCGCTCACGACGAGGCCTCCGACGAGAGGCCAGCAAAAGCATCAAGATCAGCTACGGCGTAGCGCACTGCCCCGCCCAGCTTGCGGGCAACGGGCCCCTTCTGGCACCATCGCCATCGGCTCAGCGTCTTCGGGGAAAGACCAAGATATTCAGCAGCATCGATCTCTCGCAGCAGGCGGGGGGCGGTAGTCATGCGTGGTCTCCTTCAATGTTTTGGAACCAGCGCACTACCCTTCGAGGACTCTTGATAGCCAGCGCTCCACGACGCTAGTTGGCGCTCAACCATGCTCGAAAATATCTTGACGTTGCCTTGCGCTGCCCTTTGCCTGTCGACGCGAACGCGAACAGCCTTCGACCTATGGAACATTAGCGGCGCATCGGCGGCATTGCCGTCCTTTCATTTTTTGTCACACCTGATCAAGTATTGTCCGTAGCCGCTCGTCGCTGGTTGCGAATTTGGGCGCGATCTGCGAGTCAGAGTTCGCGCTTCGGTCAGTCCCGAGCGTGGGGCTTCGTAACCCCTTGGCACAAGTCCGGTCGAATTCTCGGCCGGGTGGCCGACGCGTATGTCCAGGGTTTCGCCTAAAGGCGGCGGCGCCCTGACTTGTGCAGGGTTACGAACGCCCGGCTCAAGCCGGGTGCTGCCTCAGTCAGAAACAGGACGGGGTGACAGATGTTTCGCAAAAATACTCGAAAAGGTACCGCCGCGCTGCTGGCAGCGGCAGCACTTGGCGCTTGCACGACGACCTTTGCGCGGGAAGGCACTTCGACCGAAGAAGCCAACCGCGATATCGCGGAGTGCAGATACGAAGCCAACAAGGCGTCGCCCGAAAATCCCTTGATCGCCTTCGACCTAGCGCGTCAATGCCTGAAGCTTAGGGGCTACACAGGCAAGTAAAGTTATTCGCACAACCCGATGCAGGGGAGCTAATCGGTATGTCAACGGCAACCACAAGAACCACTCGCCTATGTGCCCTCGCCCTGTCCATTGCAGTCTCTTTGCCAGCAAATTCGTACGCGGCTGGAGCGCCCCAGAGAAGGGCGCGAGCACCCAAAGCCCAAGTGGTAAACCCAGTATGCACAAAGTTGATGCGCGAGTTTATACGCTCCGAGATATTTTTTGGTGGTATGGATCGACTGAATAGGAGCATTATAAAATCCGAAGAAGATTTCATTAATAAACTAGAGCCCGCCGGAGCAGTTACTTCTAGCGACAGGCTTAGATTACGTTCTGCGAAACAAGATTTGCATGGGGAGCGTACTGAGTACCTAGCAAGGTCCGATCGTACAGTCACACTACTGATTGGCCATAAGTGTCCGCTGCCTGATCACACGCCGAGTCCTTTTACGTACGACAAGGAACATGACGCGTGTGATGCAGCCCGAAAGGTCGACCCCAAAAAACGAGATGGAGTATGCGATATCGCTGGCATCGAGTTCAAAAAGCTCAATCTCCCGGTTGAGATTGAGTGATCTTGCATACTACAGCCTGTGGTCGACTTGTTCAGACCAAATCTGAATTTGCCATCCGTTCCAGCTCGGCACCAATTGCGTCGGCGGCAACCTTCACGTGAACTTGCGCGAGGTGCGCGTACCTCGCGGTTGTAGCTGCCTGAGTGTGGCCCAACAGTCGACCAAGAAGCGGGAGACTCATGCCTAGGCCCGCCCCCACGCTTGCGAAGGTGTGACGGAGGTCGTGGATGCGCACGTTTTCCAAGTCTGCCATCGAGCGTATTTGACGCCACGGCTTTTGCAGATTGACTAGCGATTGCCCACTGCGGCGGCTGGGAATGACATACACATGATCGCCAGCGCCCGCTTTTAGCTCAGCAAGCATTTTGATCGCAGCATCACCAAGAGAGACTAGGAGGGCACCCGACTTCGTGTCCGGGAGGCGAAGAACTTTGGCGTCGAAATCGACCCAACTCCACTTCATCCCAAGCACTTCGTTTAGACGCCTGCCTGTCAAGATCAAAAGTTTCAGCGCCGCGATAGAGCTGGCCGAGACCTTGTTTCTCGCCTCCTGAGAGTTCAGCACGGCCCAAAGGCGAGCGACCTCCTCCCGGTTGAGAAAACGCTGACGCTTTTCCTCCGGAAACCGATCGATGTTTTTGGCAGGGTTTGACCCTTCCGGCCGCATTCCCCACCGTTCGGCGAGCGAGAACATCTTCGACGCCAGTGCGAGCATCCGGTTCGCTGCGTAGGGCTTTCGCTTGAGGGAATGGTGCAGGGCGGAGAAGTCCGCACGCGTTACCGACGCGACTTTCTTTGATCCGAGGGCGGGCAGGATGTGGAGGTCAATCAACCGGCGATCACCTTCGACGGAACTGGCCTTTTTGCGCGGCTCCGCAAAGTCCGTGAGGTAACGGGCACACAAGGCTCGAACGAGCGGCGCAACGCGGTCTTGGCTCCGCGTCAAAGACGGGTCACGCCCCTGTGCGACTTCGGCAAGCCACCGCTTTGCTATTTCTCGCGCAGCCTCGGGGCGCACCGGTCCGTGCGCACCAATCGCTGGACGCCGCTGTTGGCCGTCCTTTGTCCTGTAATAAAGGAAGTAGGTCTTCTTCCCCTTAGGTGTGGTTTTGAGGCCAAAGCCGCTAAGCTCCGCGTCCCACGCGATCACATCCTTCTCGGCTGGAACGATTGCCTCTACCGCTCGAACGCTAAGCTTGACCTTCACCTACGCACTCCCTTAAGTAGCATCTAGGTAGCACGAAATAGCGAATCCTGGCAATGCCCATCTACTTTCGGCGTCGTCATATATCTTAGTTTCCTGGGCTTCTTCGTTGTATAGCGTCGCTGAGCGTAATGGTGCGCAAAAGTGATCGCGAGACTTCTAATCTTGAGGCCGCTGGTTCGAATCCAGCCGGGCGCACCACATTCCGTCGACCAGCCGGAGATGACCCATGACCCCCCGCGACTTGCTCGGCACCGCCCTCATCCCCGGTGGGGACAAGGAATTGCGGCTGTTCCGGCGCGGCGCCGACCATATGATCGTGCTCGATCGCAACGAGCTGATGAGCAGCCGGATGAGTGGGTCGGAGGAAGCGCTGGCGGTGTTGACGTGCGAGCGGCTCGGAAAGCGCCCCGCCCCGCATCTGTTGATCGGCGGCTATGGCATGGGCTTCACCCTGCGCGCGGCGCTGGCGGCGCTCGATGGGTCGGCGCGGGTCACGGTCGCCGAACTGGTGCCCGAGATCATCGAATGGGCGCGCGGGCCGATGGCGGAGATGACCGCCGGCTGCCTCGACGATCCACGAGTCGGACTAGTGATCGGCGACGTCGCGGCGCTCATCTCACGGTCGCGCGCCGCCTATGACGCGATCTTGCTGGATGTCGACAATGGCCCCGACGGCCTGACCCGCGCCGCCAACAACCGCCTCTATTCTGCTAGCGGGCTGGCCGCGGCGACGGTGGCGCTCAAGCCCGGGGGCGTCCTGGCGATATGGTCCGCGGCTCCCGATCGCGCCTTTACCTGCCTAATACGCGAGACCGGTTTCGAGGTCGAGGAAACGTCGGTCCGCGCGCGGAGCAACGGCAAAGGCGCGCGGCATATCATCTGGTTCGCCACCAAGCGGTGAACCGTTCCGTCCGGGGACTCGTCAGACCAGCTTTCCCGGGTTCATCAATCCGGCGGGATCAAGCGCGGCCTTGATCGCTTTCAGGGTTCGCACCCGGTCCGGTGAGAGGCGGGCAAGCTCGTCGCGCTTCATCTGGCCGATGCCATGCTCGGCGCTAATTGAGCCGCCCGCAGCCGTGACGAGGTCGTCGACCAGGCGGGTCACGGCCGGGCCTTCATCGTCGATCCAACCCGGCCCGCCCCGCGTGCCGGCACGGACGTGGAAATGGATGTTGCCGTCGCCCAGATGGCCGAAGCCCGAGGCGCTTGTGCCGGGGAAGGCGCGTTCCACTTCCGCTGCCGCGTCGATCATGAAACGCGGCATTGCGTCGACCGGGACGGAGATGTCGTGCTGGGTCGCGGGACCGAAAGCGGCGCGCTCGGCCTCCGACAGGCTGTCGCGAATGTGCCAGAACGCCTCGGCCTGTGCCTCGGTAGCGGAGATCGCCGCATCTTCGACCAGGCTGCCGAGCATCGGCTGGAGCAGCCGCGCCAGCAAATCTCCCGGAGACTCCGCGCCGGCATCTTCGGCGGCGGCTTCGACCAGGACGTGCCAGCGATGCTCGCCGGCCAGCGGCGCGCGGGTGCCTCGGACATGATCGAGTGCCGCCCGAAGCGATTTGGCCGGAAGTACCTCAAACCCCTCTATGCGGTCAGTCCTGGCCTCCAGAGCGCGTAGCGTGTCGAGCGCATCCTGCGGGCTGGCGAGGCCGAGCCAGGCGACGGCGCGCGACCGGAGTGCCGGCACCAGCCGCAGCCGCGCTGCGGTGACGACGCCCAACGTACCCTCCGCGCCGATCAGAAGCTGATCGATGCTGGTGCCGCGATTGTCCTTCTTGAGGCCCGACAGGCCATTGTGGGTCGTCCCGTCAGGCAGCACGGCTTCGATCCCCTCGACCTGCGCGCGCATCGGCCCGAAGCGCAGCACCTGCGTCCCGCCGGCGTTGGTCGATATGAGCCCGCCGATGGTCGCGCTGCCGCGTGCGCCAAGGGTCAGCGGAAAGCGCAAACCTTCCGCCGCCGCCGCTTCGTGCAGCGTCTGGAGGACGACCCCCGCCTCGACGGTGCATCGCATCGCCGGGCGATCGATCGCCCGGATGCGGTTCATCCGGCGCAGCGACAGGATCAACGCAGAGCCGTCGTCCGGCGGGGTCGCGCCGCCGACCATCGAGGTGTTTCCGCCCTGCGGGACCAGCGCGACGCCCTTGTCGACCGCCATTGCGACGATCGCCGCGACCTCTTCGGTCGAGCCCGGCTGGAGGATCGCCCCCGCCCGGCCTGTCCAACGCCCGCGCCAGTCGGTCAACCAGGGCTTTATGTCAAGCGCATCGGTCAGCGCGACGCGATCACCGAAGCGAGCTCGAACCTCGTCGACCAGCTGCTGTTGCGCCGCGTTCATCGCCCTCCCCTACCCTTGCCGCCGCCGCCCGGGCAAGCGTAGGAGAGCCCATGGCCCGTCCCCCGATCACCATTGTCCTGGCTCGAGCGATCAACGGCGTGATCGGCCGCGATGGCGTGCTGCCGTGGCACATTCCAGGCGATCTGAAGCGGTTCAAGGCACTGACTATGGGCAGTGCGATGATCATGGGGCGGAAGACGTTCGACAGCCTGCCCGGACTCCTGCCCGGCCGCCACCACATCGTTATGACCCGTGATGCCGATTGGGCGGTCGCGGGCACCGAGGTGGCGCATGACGTCGACAGTGCGATTCAACTGGCGGGAGAGATGCCGATCTCGGTGATCGGCGGCGCGGCGATCTTCGAGCTGTTCGAGCCGATCGCCGACCGGATCGAGTTGACCGAAGTCATCGCCGTCGTGGAGGGAGATGTTTCGATGCCCGATCTCAGATCGACCGAGGACTGGCGCGAAGTCGCGAGCGAAGACCATATGATGACCGCCGACACGCCCGCCTGGCGGACCGTCAGCCTGATCCGCGCCTAACGCCTGGGCGCGCCCGCGGCATAGGCACGTAGCCGCTTCATCTGCACGCCCAACACCGCGTCGACCAGCGGCGCCAGGTC
Organism: Sphingomonas sp.; assembly: GCF_013816785.1. Classification (GTDB taxonomy): domain Bacteria; phylum Pseudomonadota; class Alphaproteobacteria; order Sphingomonadales; family Sphingomonadaceae; genus Sphingomicrobium. The sequence continues at coordinate 44,258 of NZ_JACDDV010000009.1, forward strand.
GGCGCCATTGCCCTTGTCGAACCCGGCCGCCTTGTAGCTGAGGCTGATCTTCGACCCGCCGGCAATCCGATCGACCTTCAAGTCGAGTACGCCTTCGCCGGCTTCGAACAGCAGCGGGCCAAGCGTGCCGCGCAGCACCACCCGCTCGCCGGGTTGAAGGAAGACGACGTGCATGAACTCGACCCCGCCACCCTCGTCGAGCCGCTCGCAGAAACAGCCGCCGGGGCGCATCTGCAGCGAAAGATTTTCCGACTTGCCGGAAAAGCTGTGAACCTTCGACCACCAGTTCTGGACCTGGCTGATGGCAGCAAAGGCGCGCGGCGGCGGCACTACCAGGGTGATGCTCTGCCGGACCTCGAAGCCATGCGCATCGGCATTGACCACTTCGGCGGCGGCGGGCGTGGCAGCGAGCAGCACGGCCAACGGTAAGGTCCTCTTGAACATGGCGCCCCACAGTAAGATTGGCGCAAGCTTACGCGCTTTGCGTCAACTGTCGAGGATCGCGTCGATCGCCGTTGCCACTTGTTCGACCGACTGCATCCCGTCCACCCGCCGGACCAGGCCCTTGCTTTCGTAATAAGGCAGGATCGGAGCGGTCTTGGCGCGATATTCGGCCATACGGGTGCGCACCGTCTGCTCATTGTCGTCGGGCCGCCGTTTGAACTCGTGGCCGCCGCATGCGTCGCACGTGCCCTCGACCTTGGGCATGTGAAACTGGTCGTGATAGGGTGCGCCGCAGGCGGCGCAGGTAAAGCGGCCGATGATGCGTTTCACCAACTCGTCCTCGTCGACCACCAGCTCGATCACATGGTCGAGTTTGCGGCCTCGCTCGCCGAGCAGCACTTCCAGCGCTTCGGCCTGATGATGCGTGCGCGGGAAGCCGTCGAAAATCGCGCCATGCGCGGCAGCGGTGTCGAGCCGCTCGCCGATCAGCGCCGAGACGATCGCGTCGCTGACCAACTCGCCCGCCGCCATCACCGCCTTGGCCTTGAGGCCAACCGGAGTGCCCTTGGCGACCGCTTCCCGGAGCATGTCGCCGGTCGACAGCTGGATCATGCCGCGCTTGGCCTGGAGCCGCTGCGCCTGCGTCCCTTTGCCCGCACCTGGGGGTCCAAGAAGAATGATATCCACGAAGGACGCTCTCCTGTTGCGCCGAAATTTAGCGCCGCCGCCCACCCTTGAGCTTCGCCTTCTTGATCAGATCGCCATATTGGTGCGCAATCAAGTGGCTCTGGATTTGGCTGACCGTATCCATCGTCACGTTGACGACGATCAGCAGGCTCGTGCCGCCGAGGTAGAAGGGCACGCCGGCCTGGCTGAGCGCGATCTCCGGGATGAGGCAGATCATCGCCAAATAGGCCGCGCCGATGACGGTGATGCGATTGAGCAGATAGTCGAAATAAAGCTCGGTCGCCTTGCCTGGGCGGATGCCGGGGACGAAGCCGCCGTGGCGCTTTAGATTTTCCGCCGTCTCTTCCGAATTGAACTGCACTGCGGTGTAGAAGAAGCAGAAGAAGACGATGCCCGACGCGTAGAGCAGCAGGTAGAGCGGCGCGCCATGCTGCAGATAGGTGCTTATGGTGATGAGAAGGTCGCTCGATGAACTGTTGGGGTCGGCGCCCTTGCCGGCGAACTGCAGCACCGTCAGCGGCATCAGCAGCAGCGACGAGGCGAAGATCGGCGGAATTACGCCGGCCGTGTTGAGCTTGAGCGGCAGATGGCTGCGCTCCTGCTGCATCGCCCCGCGCGCGCTCTGGCGCTTGGGGTATTGGATGAGGACGCGGCGCTGGGCGCGCTCCATGAAGCAGATGAACATCACCAAACCGACTACGGCGATGACGATCCCGAACACCAATAAAGGATCCAGCGTCCCGGCGCGACCGCCTTCGAACAGTTGGGCGATGTGACGCGGCATCGAGGCGACGATGCCCGCCATGATGATCAGCGAGACGCCGTTACCGATGCCGCGACTGGTGATCTGCTCGCCGACCCACATCAAGAACAGCGTGCCGCCGACCAGGCTGATGGTCGCTGCGACGCGGAACAGCATGCCCGGCTCGACGACCGCGCCGATGCCCTGAGTCGCGGCGAGACCTTCAAGGCCGGTCGCGATAAAATAGCCCTGCACGGTGGTCAGCAACACGGTCAGGTAGCGGGTATATTGATTGAGCTTTTTGCGCCCAACCTCGCCTTCCTTCTTCAGCGCCTTCCACGGCTCGTACAGCGTGCCGCCGAGCTGCACGACGATAGAGGCGGTGATATAGGGCATGATGCCGAGCGCGATGATCGACATCCGCTCCAGGCTTCCGCCAGAGAAGGTATTGAAGAAATCGAGCACGCCGCCCTGCTGGGTCTGGAACAGCGACGCCAGCGCCCGCGGATCGATGCCCGGGATCGGGACGAACGACAGCAGCCGGAACAGGATCAGCGCGCCGAGCGTGAACCACAGCCTCTTCTTGAGCTCGGTCGCCTTTGAAAAGGTCGACATCGAAATGTTGGAGGCCAATTGTTCGGCTGCGGATGCCATTGGTGATCCCTAGAATGAATAGAGGCGGCGACGGGCATCAGCCCCCCAACACAGGTTCCCGCCAAAGTAGCACTCTGGCGGGTGGCCCGCCGCCCGATATAGTGACTGAAGGCGCCTTGCGAAGCCCCCAAGCCAACAACAGCTCTAGCTCTTGTGGGCGGGCTTGGCGTTCTTGGCCACCTTGTCGGCCTTGTCGGCAATCCGCGCGAGGCGCGCCTTGCCCTTTTTGGCGGCCGCTTTTTCGGCGGCCGAGACGGTCTTGATAACCTCGACCGTGCCGCCGGCCTTTTCGACCGCGGCGATCGCGCCTTTTGACGCGCCCGCGACCGTAAAGCTGACCTTGGCCTTCAGCTCGCCCTTGCCGAGCAGGCGCACCCCGTCCTTGCCGCCGCGCGCCAGGCCGGCCGCCTTGAGCGCCTTATGGTCGAGTGTGCCCTTGCCCTCGAGCGTGCCGGCATCGATCATCTTCTGGATAGCGCCCAGGTTCACCTCGGCATAATCCTTGGCGAAGATGTTATTGAAGCCGCGCTTCGGCAGCCGCATGTGAAGCGGCATCTGGCCACCCTCAAAGCCCTTAATTGAGACGCCCGAGCGGCTCTTCTGGCCCTTCTGACCGCGGCCGGCGGTTTTGCCCTTACCGGAGCCGATGCCCCGCCCGACGCGGACGCGGTCCTTGCGGGCGCCGGGGTTGTCGCGGAGGTCGTTCAACTTGAAAGTCATGATGTGCACTCGCTTTCGCTTTTGTCGCGCTGATTCTCCCCTCCGCTTGTGGAAGGGGCCGGGGGTGGGGAGGGCGGACAGGCCCACCCCTTCGTTGCCTAACGGCGGCTCTTACCCTCCCGCAAGCGGGAGGGAGATTTGCTTACGCTTCCACCACCTTGAGCAGATGCGCCACTTTGCGCACCTGGCCCATGACTTCCGGGGTCGCCTCGACTTCAACCGTCCGGTGCATCTTGTTGAGGCCCAAGCCGACCAGGGTCGCCCGCTGAGTCTTGTGACGGCGGATCGGCGATCCGGTCTGGGTGATCTTAATCTTCGACATCTGCCTTACTCCGTGACCGCGTCGGCGGTCGCTTCGGCCTCGGCCGGGGCCATGCCTCCACGGCCGAGAAGGTCGGCTACCTTCTTGCCGCGACGTTGCGCGACCGAACGCGGGCTGGTCTGCTCCTTCAGCGCTTCGAAGGTCGCCCGGATCATGTTGTAGGGGTTGGAAGTGCCGACCGACTTGGTAACCACATCGTGGACGCCGAGGCTTTCGAACACCGCACGCATGGGACCGCCTGCGATGATGCCCGTGCCCGATGGGGCCGAGCGGACGGTGACCTTGCCGGCGCCGAAATGGCCCTTGCCGTCATGGTGCAGCGTGCGGCCGTCGCGCAGCGGAACGCGGACCATGGCTTTCTTCGCGGCGGCAGTCGCCTTGGAGATCGCCTCGGGCACTTCGCGCGCCTTGCCGTGACCGAAGCCAGCGCGGCCCTTGCCGTCTCCGACCACGACCAGCGCGGCAAAGCCGAAACGCTTGCCGCCCTTGACCGTCTTCGACACGCGATTGATGTGGACCAACT
>NZ_JACDDV010000010.1 GCF_013816785.1 Sphingomonas sp.
CGCGAAGCCTGCCTGATCGATCTCGACATCCAGTTCGGCGACGCCGCCTTCCAGCTCGGCCTGCGCCCTCATTTGACCTTCAGCGACCTACTCGAGGCCGGCAAAAGGCTTGACGGCGAACTGATGCGGTCGATCGCCGCGACCCATGCCAGCGGGCTCAAGGTGATCGCCGCGCCGCGCGACATCATGCCGCTTGAATCCCTATCGAGCGACCAACTGCTCGGCATCGTCGACCTCGCCACTTCGCAATTCGGGACGGTGTTCGTGGATTTGCCCATGAACTGGGCCAACTGGTCGCTGTCGCTGCTGGCGCGATCCGATGTCGTGCTGCTGGTGACCGAATTAAGGGTGCCGAGCCTGCACCGCGCGCGGCGCCAGATCGACCTTCTGGAATCGCAGGAAATGGGCAACCTCGACGTGCGCATCGTGCTCAACCGAACCGAAAAGGGTCTGTTCAAGACGATCGACGCGAACGACGCCGAACGCGTGCTCCGGCGGCCGATCGCCTTCACCATCGCCAATGATCACGCGACCATGACCCAAGCAATTGGCCGCGGTATTCCGGTTGCGGAAGTGCGTCGGAAGTGCGCGCTCGGCCGCGATCTCGACGCGATGGACAAGGGTCTCACCGCGGCCCTCGGGCTGGAGCATTAATCATGTGGCAAATCCGCAAACCAAATGTTGACGGCGCCCCCGAGGACGGACCCGAACGGGCGGAGCAAGATCGTAAGCTGATGACCGTCGGCGACGCCGGAGCCTTTGCGACGGCCGACCTGCACACCGACCTGAAGGTCGAGCTTCATCAGCGGTTGCTCAGTCTGATCAACCTGTCGGCCCTAGAGAATATGTCGCACGCGCAGATCGCCGACGAGGTCGGCGACATCGTCCTCGAGGAGCTCGACAAGCAACGGCACGCTCTTAATCACGGCGAGCGGCGGCAGTTGGTCGACGACGTGCTCGACGAATTGCTCGGCCTCGGCCCGCTCGAGCCTCTGCTCAAGGACGGTACGATCACCGACATTTTGGTCAACGGCCACGACACGGTGTTCGTCGAACGATACGGCGTGCTCGAACCATCGGCGGTGCGGTTCAAGGACGAGCGCCATCTCATCCGCATCATTCAGAAAATCGTCTCGGCGGTCGGGCGCCGGGTGGATGAATCGGCGCCGATGGTCGATGCCCGGCTCGCCGACGGCAGCCGCGTCAACGCCGTCGTGCCTCCGCTGGCGCTCGACGGCGCGCTGTTGTCGATCCGCAAATTCGCCAAGACCCCGATCAGCATGGGCCGGCTGGTCGAGATCGGGTCGGTCCCGTCGCAGGTATCGGATGTTCTCAAGGCGGTCGTTTCGGCACGGTTGAACGTGCTCATTTCGGGCGGCACGGGTTCCGGCAAGACGACCATGCTCAACGCCATGTCGGCGTTCATCGACAATCGCGAACGGATCGTGACGATCGAGGATTCGGCGGAGTTGCAGCTGCAGCAGGAGCATGTCGCGCGATTGGAAACGCGCCCACCCAATATCGAAGGCAAGGGCGAAATCGCCCAGCGCGACCTGGTCAAGAATTCGCTGCGCATGCGTCCCGACCGGATCATCGTTGGCGAAGTCCGCGGCGGCGAGGCGTTCGACATGCTGCAGGCGATGAACACCGGCCACGACGGGTCGATGACGACCGTTCACGCCAACAATCCGCGCGATGCCCTCAGTCGCGTCGAACAGATGATTGGCATGAGCGGAATCGACATTCCGGCGCGGTCGGCGCGCGCGCAGATTTCGTCGGCGATCCACGTCGTCGTTCAAGTGGCACGGCTGTCCGACGGGCGGCGCAAATTGGTCAGCCTGGCCGAACTGAGCGGCATGGAAGGCGACGTCATCACCATGCAGGAAATCTTCCGCTATCGTCAGACCGGCGTATCGGAGGATGGCGTCGTGCAGGGCCGGTTCGAGGCGACCGGCATTCGCCCGCGCTTCCTTGATCAGGTCATGGCGCACGGCGTCACACTGTCTCCCGACCTGTTCCGTCCGGACCGGAATTTCGAGCAATGACCGGAAACTGGCTTCGCGCCCTGGCCCTCATCCTGGTGTTCGCCGCGGTGGTTTTCGCGGTCGAACGGCTAGTGTCAGCAATCGTCGCGCGGCAGATGCAAGGCCGGGCGATCAACCAGCGGCTCGATCTCATCGGGCAAGGCGTATCGCGCGGCGAGGCGATGCAGCGGCTGCGCCGGCGCGCGACCAACGTCCCGGAAGGCCTGCCCCCGTTCCTCGCCGGACCGGCAATGCGGTTCGAAAAGACGCTGATGGCGGCGGGCGTGACGATGGAAACCGGCAAGTTGATGCTGGCGCTGCTGGTGGCGCCGTTCGCGCTGTTCCTGCTGATCGTCCTCATCGTTACGCTCGGCGGCGGCCTGCTCGGCGGCGGCCGGGTCCTGCTGATTGGCACTTTCGCGCTGATTGTCGGGCTCGGCATCCCGATGTTCTATTTTCAGACCCGTGCGGCGCGCATGCGCAAGAAAATTCAGGACCAATTTCCGGTCGCCCTCGACGTGTTCGTTCGCGGTCTTCGCGCCGGTCATCCGATTGCCGCCGCGCTTGATCTGCTGACGGTCGAAATGCCCGATCCGATTGGCAGCCAGTTCGGGATCGTCGTCGACGAAGTGACGTATGGCGCCGACCTGCGCGATGCGTTGACCGGCATGGCCGACCGCTGGGATCTGGAGGATATGCGGATGTTCGTCGTCAGCCTGTCGGTGCAGAGCGAAACCGGCGGCAACCTTGCCGAAATACTCGAGAATCTGAGCAAGGTTATTCGTGAACGGGCGTCGATGATGCTCAAGGTGAGGGCCTTGTCGAGCGAGGGCCGCATGTCGGCGGCGATGCTCACCGGGCTGCCCGTGCTGACCTTTGCCGGCCTGTTCATCGGCAACCCGAAATTCTTTCTCGACGTAGCCGACGATCCCTTCTTCATCCCCGGTTATGTCGCCCTAATCCTGCTCTACGCGGTAGGCTTTTACACCATCCGCCGCATGATCGACCTGAAGGTGTAACGGCGATGACAGACTTCCTCTCCAATGACCTGGTCCGCATTTCGATGCTGTTCCTGCTGTTCATGGCGGTCGTGGTGGTGACCTTCGCGGCGGTCGCGACGCTGTCCGATCGGCAGCAGGTTCGAACGCGGCTGACCGGTGAGAAAGGCTCACTCGACCTCAGCGACGCGGCGATGATCGGCGGGCTGCGCACGCACGATGCCCGGGGCGCCTGGGTGGCGATGGTGACGGCGCTCGAGCGGGCCGGTGTATCGCTGGTCGACACCAAGGACGCGACGCTGCGCAGCCGGCTGATCGCCGCCGGATACCGTCAGGATTATGCGCCCCGCATCTATTCGCTGGCGCGGCTGATCATGGTCATCGCATTGCCATTGTTCGTCTTCGCCCTGCTATGGCTGAGCGGTAGCTCGCCTTCCCTGTTCAAACTTTACCTTATCGGCGCGGTCGCCGCTTTGCTCGGGCTTTATTTCCCGTCCTTGTGGGTGCGCGCGCGGGCCAGTGGGCGGCAGCGTGAAATCATCAACGGATTTCCGGACGCGCTCGACCTGATGCTGGTGTGCGTCGAGGCCGGACTGGGGCTCGAATCCGCTTTCAGCCGGGTCGGCATGGAGATGACGCGATCGCATCCATTGCTCGCCGAGCAGCTGGGCACCGTCGTGCTTGAGCTTCGCGCCGGACGCAGCCAGGAGGATGCCCTGAGAAGGATGGCCGACCGCGCCGGGGCCGACGAGATACGCGCCTTCGCGACGCTGCTCATCCAGTCGCATAAATTGGGGTCGTCGGTCGCGCAGACGCTGCGCACCTATGCCTCGGAAATGCGTGAACGGCGGCGGATGCGTGCCGAGGAAAAGGCCCACCGTCTGCCGGTGCTGCTGTCTATTCCGTTGGTGGTGTGCATGCTGCCAGTGATGATTGGCGTATTGATGCTGCCGGCCGTCATTCGGACCATCCGCGTGATTATTCCGGCCATGGGGGGCTGATATGAATCGCAACTACACGACCGGCCTGTGTCTGATCGCTTCACTTGCGGCCGCCGCGTGCAGCAAACAGGTCGAGATTCGCTCGATCGCCTCGACCCTGACGCCAGGCCCGCAGCCGGCCAACATCCGGGTGGCGGAAGGCACCGCCCAATATGCGCTTGGCAACACCGGACTGGCTCTCGAAGCCTTTCGCAAGGCGCTGCGCGAACAGCCGGGCAATGTCGAGGCGATGGTCGGGCTGGCGGCCTGTTACGACCGGATGGGCCGGTTCGACCTGTCGCGAAAGAATTACGAAATGGCTCTGGCGGTCGCTCCGACCGACACCGCTTTGTATACAGCGTTTGTGCAATCGCTCGAGCTTCAGGGGCAGTTTCCCGAAGCCGCGCGGGTCAAAGCCGAGCTGGCCGAACGCATCGTCGCCCCCGAGGCGATGCGTGCCGTGCCTGGATCGGTCCCCGTGCTGCCGCCGCCACCGGCGCCCAGCGTGACGGTCGCGCTTGCGCCGCCGCGCTCCGCGCCGGTGGCGGTTGAGCCGGCCAAGGTCGACCAGCCAAAACTTTCGTCGATGGCCCCGGCCGGACCGGCGAGGACTGCGGCCAGGCTCGAACGGATGTCGGTGGGCGAAGTCGCGCTGATCACCCGCGCCGAGCCGCGCTGGGCGGCGCGTACCGTTGCGCGCAGCGCGACCAGCACCACGATACGATTCGAACCCAGGCGCGAGGCGGCGGTGACCCTGCTCAATGCGGCACGGGTGCGCGGGCTGGCCGCGCGGACGCGCGCCTATCTTGCGGCGCGCGGCTTCACGGGCGCGGCCATCGGCGACGCGCCCAGCGCCCGTCAGCGGAGCGCGATCCTGTTTGGGGCCGGCGAGCGACCACGCGCCGAGCGGCTGGCCTTGCAATTCGGCTTTGCTCTCGAGCGGCAACCGTCGGCAGGCGGGCTGGTCGTGCTGCTTGGCCGCGACGCGGCGCGCGATGATTCGCTGACCCGGCCGAGCGCCTGATGATCGCCTTCGCGCTGGCGCTCGCGCTTGCGCAAGGGGCGCCGGCTCCAGTCGCGCCACTGCCAGCCGCGCCAATGCCCATTCTTGCACCGCAGATCCCGGCGGCGCTATCGCTTGGCGAGGCCGGCCATGCAATTGCCGCTGGGCGGCTTGACCAGGCCAAGGCGATGCTGGCGGCAGCGGTGGCCGCGGGCGCCAAGGGCGATCCGGTTGACCGGCTGCTCGCCGACCTCGCCTTCGCGCGAGGCGAAAACTATCAGGCGCGATCACTTTACCAGGGGCTGTTGACCGCTCACCCCGACGAAGCGCTGCTGCTGGAACGTGCCGGAATCGCCTCGCTGAAACTGGGGCGGACGGAAGAAGCGACGGCGTTGCTCGACCGGGCGACGCGCAGCAGCGGAGCCGGTTGGCGGGCATGGAACGCGCTAGGCGTCGCGGCCGACCGGCAAGGACGGTGGAACGAGGCCGATGCGGCCTATGCGAGCGCGACTGCGCTTGACCCGATGCGGGCCGAAGTGTCGAACAACCAGGGCTGGTCGCTGATGCTGCGCGGGCGGTGGGCGGACGCGATGGAGTCCTTCCTCCGCTCCGCCGCACTCGACCCTAATTCGCCGCGCCTGGCCAACAATCTCGAGCTGGCGCGGGCTGCGATGGCGGCCGACCTGCCGCGGCGGATGGCGAGCGAAGGCGACGAGGCGTTCGCGGCGCGTCTCAACGACGCCGGAGTCGTTGCGGCGGCCAGTGGCAATTCCAAATTGGCTCAGGCCGCCTTCGCCCAGGCGATCGAGCTCAAGAGTCACTGGTTCGCCCGCGCCGCCGATAATCTGGCTGCGTTGGGGACGCCCAAATGACGTTGCTGATGTCGGCCCCGACGTGGCTGTTGGCAATTGTCTTCCTGCTGTTCGTGCTGGCCGCGATCGAAGACATGTGGCGGCTTCGAATCCACGACTGGGTTTCGGCGGGGATCGCGGTCGGGGCGTTCGTTGCGATAGCGCTCGACGGGCCGATTGTCGGCCTGTGGGAAAATTTGCTGTTGTTCTCCCTGATCCTGGCCATCGGCACGCTGATCTTCGCGCTCGGACTGCTCGGCGGCGGCGATATCAAGCTGTTGGCGGCGTCGGCACTTTGGGTAGACCTCGATCATGGCTGGAAAATGCTGGTGGCGGTGGCGCTCGCTGGCGGGGTAGAGATGCTCATCGTGACCGTTATCCGTTATCTGCCCTGGCCCGACTCCTGGCGAGAGCGCGGCGCCCTTCTCCGGCGCGGCGAGGCGATCCCCTACGCGCTGGCGATCGGTGTCGGCTTTGCGGGGATCAGCTGGGTCGCGCGTCTGTGAGGTGGCCGATGCTGCTGATCGCGTTAGCACCGGCGCCGGCGCTCGCCTTGCCGCGGCTGGTCGGGGCAAGCGGCCAATGGGCGGCGCTGGTCGAAGGCCGGACTTGCGAGGCCGCGGCGCGTTCGATCCGCGCCCCGCTCAAGGGCCGCCAGACGGCGCGGGCCAGCCTGTCGTTCGATGCCGGGGGTCCACGGCGCGGCCAGTTCGCCGCGCGCTTGTCGCGGGCTCCGCGGGCCGGGGCGAGCGTACTGCTGACCATCGGCCAGCAGCAGTTTCTGCTGATGAGCGCGGCAGACATGGCCTGGAGCCGCGGCCCGGCGCAGGAGGTGGCGATCATCGCCGCGATGCGCCGCAGCGGCGAAATACGGATCGAGGCGCGCAGTCCTGACGGGGGGCGGATCGTCGACCGATACAGCCTCGACGGAGCCCCGCTGGCGATCGACGCCGCCGCGGCCTGCGCCGCGACGCTGGCAAATCGCTGACGTTTCACCTACATGACCCGCTCTCATGAGCGCCGACACGTCCCTGATGCCGATTCCCGGCCCGATCGATCCCGTGCCCGTTCCGCGCGCCGCATCGCCGCGCGCCGATGGCAAGGTCGAGCTGATCGGACTTTCACGGGACGCGATCCGCGCCGAGCTTGAGGCGGCCGGGTTCGAGCCGAAGCAAGCCAGGCTTCGCTCCAAGCAAATCTGGCATTGGATCTACAATCGCGGCGTCAGCGACTTCGCCGCGATGACCGACATCGCCAAGGCGCAATCGCCGCGGCTGGCCGAGCGGTTCGCCATCACTCGGCCTATCGTGGTCGAGGCGCAGGTATCGACCGACGGCACGCGCAAGTGGTTACTGCGGACCCACGACGGCCACGACTTTGAAATGGTGTTCATTCCCGACGCCGACCGGGGCACGCTGTGCGTGTCAAGCCAGGTCGGCTGCACGCTAAACTGCCGTTTCTGCCACACCGGGACGATGAAACTGGTCCGCAACCTCGACGCGGCGGAGATCGTCGGCCAGGTGATGCTGGCGCGCGACGCGCTCGGCGAATGGCCGTCCTCGCCCGACGGCCGGATGCTGACCAACATCGTGATGATGGGCATGGGCGAGCCGCTCTACAATTTCGAAAATGTCCGCGATGCGCTGAAGATCGTCATGGACGGCGACGGGCTAGGCCTGTCGAAGCGGCGGATCACCTTGTCGACCTCGGGCGTGGTGCCGATGATGGCCCGCGCCGGCGAGGAGATCGGGGTCAACCTCGCGGTCTCGCTTCACGCGGTGACCAAGGAAGTGCGCGACGAGATCGTGCCGATCAACAAGAAGTACGGCATCGACCAGCTGCTCGCCGCTTGCGCCGCCTATCCCGGCGCCAACAATGCGCGGCGGATCACCTTCGAATATGTGATGCTCAAGGACAAGAACGACAGCGACGCCGACGCGCGCGAGCTGGTGCGGTTGATCCGGCACTACAAGCTGCCGGCCAAGGTCAACCTGATCCCGTTCAACCCGTGGCCGGGCGCGCCCTACGAATGTTCGAGCGACGAGCGCATCCGGGCCTTTTCGACGATCGTCTTCCAGGGCGGCATCTCCGCCCCGGTGCGCACCCCGCGCGGCCGCGACATCGACGCCGCTTGCGGTCAATTGAAGACGACTGCCGAAAAGCGCTCGCGCGCTGACCTCGACCGCGAGGCCGCGGCCCAGTTGGCATAGGGCCCGCCTTGCGGCTCGGACGGGCGCATGTCATGTCGGCGCCATGTCGATGATCCACCGCCTCGCCGCCCAGCTGATAAAGCGCGGGCGGCTGCACATGACTCTCCCCAACGGCTCGCGCGAGACGTTCGGCCCGGGCGGCGGCCCCGAGGTCAGGGCACGGCTGACCGACCGCGCGGCGCTGGTCCGGCTGATCAGCTATCCACGCCTCGCGCTCGGCGAGCTTTACCTCGAGGGGCGCCTCATTCTCGAGCAGGGGACGATCCTCGACCTGCTCGAGATCGTGGTCGGGTCCAATCCCTGGGAGGACGGCGCCAAGCGCGGCAAGACGGCGATGAGCAAGCGCAGCCTGGCGCCGCTGATGGCGCTGCTCCGGCGAAACCGGCCGAACAAGTCGCGCAGCAACGTCGCCCATCATTACGACCTCGACGACCGGCTCTACGACCTGTTCCTCGATCCATGGCGCCAATATAGTTGCGCCTATTTCCTCACGCCCGACATCGGTCTCGACGAGGCCCAGCGGCTGAAGCTGGCGCATATCGCCGCCAAGCTCGACCTTCGCCGCGGCCAGCGGGTGCTGGACATCGGCTGCGGCTGGGGCGGGCTCGCCATCTACCTCAACCGCGTCGCCGGGGTCGAGGTGCTCGGCGTTACCTTGTCGACCGAGCAGCTCGGCTATGCCCGCGCCTGGGCCGACCGCGAAGGCGTCGCCGACAAGGTCAAGTTCGAACTGATCGACTATCGCCATGTCGAAGGGACGTTCGACCGGATCGTCTCGATCGGCATGTTCGAACATGTCGGCGCCGCTCATTACGACGAATTCTACGCCGCTTGCGTGCGGCTGCTCGACCCCGACGGGGTGATGCTGCTCCACACCATCGGCAAGTTAGGCGGCGCCGGTGCGCCCGACCCGTTCACTGACAAATGGATCTTCCCCGGCTATCATGTCCCCAGCCTCGCCCAGATGTGTTCGTCGAGCGAAAAGGCGCGGATGGTCGTCGCGGATGTCGAGACATTGCGGCTCCATTATGCTTACACACTGCGCCACTGGCTGCGGCGTTGCGAAGCCAGGCGGGCCGAGATCGTCGAATTGTATGACGAGCGGTTCTACCGGATGTGGGAATTTTATCTGGCCGGCGCGATCATCATGTTCGAGGCCGGCACCGGGTGCAATTTTCAGGTGCAATATATCCGTAGCCGCCGGGCGTTGCCGATCACCCGCGATTATATGGCCGACGCCGAAGCTCGCTACCGGGCGAGTTGACGCCCGCCCGGTCGGGCGTTCCTACTTTTCGTGCAACTCGGCCAGCAGCGCGGGCGCGGGATAGATGTGCTTGAGCGCTTCCTCAAGCGCCGCGGTCGACACCGCGACGGTGCGGTTGTTCGACCCGTCATAGCCGTAATTGCCCGCCAGGCTGTGGATGTTGCCGTCGAACGCCGCACCGATCACGGCGCCGCTCCTGTCGATCACCGGCGATCCGGAATTGCCGCCGATGATGTCGTTGGTGGTGATGAAGTCATAGGTAATGCGGGGGTCGATCCTGGCCCGGTTGGTGACGAACGCGGTCGGCAGGTCGAACGGCGGCGCCCCGGTGGCGCGGTCGTAGATTCCGCCCATTAGCGTGCGCGTCGGCACCATCCGGCCGCGCTCGTTCCAGCCCGCGACCTTGCCGTAGCTGATGCGCAGGGTGAAGGTCGCGTCGGGATAGAGCGTGTCGCCATAAGCGGCGAAGCGCGCGTCGGCGATCTTGGCCCGCGCCGCGGTGAGCGGGCCATCATAGCGTTCGTCGGCCAATGCCTGGAGCGCGCGGTCGCGGAGGTCGAGCCGACGCGCAAGGACGATCATCGGGTCGGTCGATGCGTCGACCGCCGCCTTGCCGCCGACCCACAGCTGCTTGCGATAGGCCGGGTCGCCCATCCGCGTTCCGGCGACCAGTCGCGCGGCGAGCCCCTCGGGCGATTCCTTGCCGAGCATCAGCTTGGCGTCGGCATCGTCGGGCCCGAGATATTCGCGCGCCTTCGACAGGCTCCATTCAAGCATCAACTGATCGACCCAGGGCGTGATCGGCCGGTCGTCGAGCACTTGCTTTTCGATCAGCGGCAGCGCGCTGTCGCTGTAGCCGGGAAGCCTATGGTCGTTGGGCTTGGCGCGCTCCTCGCTCGCCCGGACCAGCTTCGAAGCATAGCCATATAGGTCGCCTTGCGGCCGAATGAAGCGGGTCGGCAGATAAAGGTCGCGATAGGCCGCGACGGCCGTAGCGGCGTCGGCCCATGGATCGCCGATCGCCGCATTGCCGGCGCTCTTCGCCCGCAAATCGGCCTCGGCCGCGGCGATGCGGCCCATGAAGACCGGATCGTTGAACGCCTTTACCCGGCCGATATAGACCTTGAGGCTGTTCTCGACTCCGTCGAGTTCCTCCTTGCCTTGGCGGAACCGCTCGGGGCTTTGCGCCATCGCCGCGATCAAGCGACCGCGAAGCTCGGAATAGATGGCGACGTTGATCGGTGCGCTGACTTCCTTGGCGAAGGCGAGCTGCGCGCCGGTCTGCGATCGCTGGGTCGACCCGGGGTTGCCGACGACAAAGGTCGCTTCGCCGTCGGATGGTGCGCGCACCGCCCAGGTCAGATGTTGGGGGGTCGTCACCGGTTTTCCGTTTTCATAGGCGCGAAGAAAGCTGCCATCGAGCGCATAGCGCGGGAAGTTGAAATTGTCGGGGTCGCCGCCAAACTGTTCGGCGCGCGATTCGGGCGCCCAGACGATGCGCACGTCGCTATATTTGCGATAGGTGTAGAGCTTGTACTGGCCGCCGCCGTAGAGTGTGACGACCTGGCAGCGGGTGGTGGCGGTGTCGGGGCATCCCGCCGCCTCGGTTCGCGCGATCGCCGCGGTGCGCGCCTTGACCGCCGCCAACCCGCTGGCTGTCCCGATCGCGGCCTTGACGGCCCCGCTGACGTCGCGGATCGCGGTCACCACCTCCGCCTGCTGGCCCGGGCACAGGCGCTCCTCGTTGCGGCCGTGTGCGATATAGCCGTCCTTGAGATAATCGCTGCCGTCGCTCGAGAGATCCTGGAGGCATGACGCGACGCAATGGTGGTTGGTGAGGATCAGGCCGATCGCGGAGACGAAGCTGGCCGAGCAGCCGCCGGTCAGCCGCACCGCCGAGGCGCGCACACGATCGAGCCAGGCCTGGTCGGGCGCGAAGCCATAGTCGGCCTTCATCTTGGCGGTCGGAAAGGCGTCGAACGTCCACATCCCCTCGTCGGCGCGCGCCGCGGCAAGCGGCAGAGAAAGGATGGTGATGAAGGCGGCGGCGCGAGCGGTGCGGGGGATACGCGGCATGGACCAGAACTCCGGTTTGAAAAACGCGCCATCGTGCACGAAAAAAGGCCCGGCGCAAGCGAAGCGCGCGGCCATGCCGGCGGTACGGCGAAGGAGCTAACCGGCGGTCCGTTTTTCCCTGAATTGCTTGATCATGAGCGGGCGCCCGGCACGACGTTCGTCGCGGGTGACGCGGCCGTCGCGATCAGCATCCATCTTGTCGAAATGCTGGAGCGCCATCGCCTCGGCCTCGGCCAGCGTGACGCGGCCGTCATGATTGCTGTCGGCCATGGCGATCATACGTCCGCCGCCCATGCCCATGCCCATGCCCATGCCGCCGCGGTGCACGCGCATCTGCCGCTTTCCGCCGCCCTTTCGGCCGTTAATGGCGACGCGCTTCTCCATCCGCATTTCGCGACCCTTGGCGAATTCGTCGCGGCTGATCATGCCGTCCTTGTTGGCATCGAGCCGGTCGAATGCGGCGGCTGGATCACCGTGGCCGCCGCCGTGCATCATAGCGCGCGGACCGCCATGGCCGCCCATCGCGCCATGCAGCTGGGCAATTTCAGCGGTGCTGATGGTGCCGTCCTGGTCGGCGTCGAAGCGCGCGAAATGGTCGCGCACCTTCGCCTGCACTTCGCCACGAGTCATCACATGGTCGGCCATCCGCACGAGCGGAGCGGCTGCTGCCGGCGGCGCGGTCTGGGCGATGGCGGCGCCGGCGCACAGCGCGAGCCCGGCCGCGGTGAGAGTTTTCAGCATGGATCGGCCCTCCTGTAAACGGGAAGTGAATGCTATGCCGCAAATCCTGTATGACGCTTGAACGGCGGGGGGCATGGTGGCAAGGCGCGCGCCAGCCGCGCCAGAGCAACAAGGACCGTCCCCCGCCATGCCCGACAAGATCAACCGCGTCGTGCTGGCCTATTCGGGCGGCCTCGACACGAGTGTGATCCTGAAGTGGCTGCAGCAGACCTACGCTTGCGAAGTGGTGACCTTTACCGCTGATCTCGGCCAGGGCGAGGAGCTGGGGCCGGCGCAGCGCACGGCCGCGCTGATGGGGGTTAGGCCCGAGCATATCTTCATCGACGATTTGCGCGAGGAATTCGTCGCCGATTACGTTTTCCCGATGATGCGCGCCAACGCGCTCTACGAAGGGCTGTACCTGCTCGGCACGTCGATCGCGCGGCCGTTGATCGCCAAGCGCCAGGTCGAGATCGCGAGCGCGGTGGGGGCGGACGCGGTGGCCCACGGTGCGACCGGCAAGGGCAACGACCAGGTTCGGTTCGAGCTCGGCTATTATGCGCTCGCTCCCGACATCAAGGTGATCGCGCCGTGGCGCGAGTGGGATTTGACCAGCCGCACCGCGCTGATCGAGTTCGCCGAGAAGAACCAGATCCCGGTGCCGACGGACAAACGCGGCGAAAGCCCGTTTTCGACCGACGCCAACCTCCTCCACACATCGAGCGAAGGAAAGGTTCTCGAGGATCCGTGGCAGGAAGTGCCCGGCTATATCTATTCGCGCACCGACGATCTGCTGGCCGCGCCGGATAGGCCTGAGGAAATCACGATAGAATTCAAAGGTGGCGACGCGGTGGCGGTCAACGGCGAGGCGCTGAGTCCCGCGGCGCTGCTGACCAAATTGAATGCGCTGGGCAAGCGCCACGGGATCGGCCGGCTCGACCTAGTCGAGAACCGCTTCGTCGGGATGAAAAGCCGCGGCATGTACGAGACGCCGGGCGGGACGATCTATCATGCCGCCCACCGGGCGATCGAGCAGCTGACCCTCGACCGCGGCGCCGCGCATTTGAAAGACGAACTCATGCCGCGCTACGCCGAGCTGATCTACAACGGCCTCTGGTTTTCGCCCGAGCGCGAGATGCTGCAGGCAGCAATCGACCACAGCCAGGCCATGGTCGACGGGACGGTGCGGATGAAGCTCTACAAAGGCGCGGTGCACATCACCGGGCGTAAGTCGCCGAACAGCCTTTACAGCGAGACAGTGGTGACCTTCGAGGATGATGGCGGCGCCTACGACCAGCGCGACGCGGAGGGCTTTATCAAGCTGAACGCGCTGCGCCTGCGGCTCCTCGGACGGCGCGACCGCGCTTGATCCCGACGCCTCACCTGGTCGCCGACGAGGCCGCACCGGCACCCGCGCCCAAGGGTGCGCCGCGGCCGTGGTGGGAAGGACGGCCGTTCGTCGTGGCCATGATCCTCCTGGCGTTCGTGCCGCTCCTTTGGCCGTCGATCCCGCCGCTGGTCGATGTCGGCGGTCATATGGGACGCTACAAGGTCGCACTCGACGGGGCGAACAGCGCAGCGCTGCAGCAATGGTATCAATTCCACTGGTTGCCGATCGGCAACCTGGGGGTCGACCTGCTGGCGGTGCCGCTGGCCAAGTTGATTGGGCTCGAAGCGGCGACCAAGCTGATCGTCATGTCGATCCCGCCGATGACCGTCGCGGGCATGTTGTGGGTCGCGCGCGAAGTTCATAATCGCCTGCCACCGACGGTCGCCTTTGCGCTGCCGCTGGCGTTCGGACATCCATTCATGTTCGGCTTCGTCAATTTCTCCCTGGCGATGGCGCTGGCGCTGCTGGCCTTCGGGCTGTGGCTAAGGCTCGGACGGCTCGACCGGATACGCCTCCGCGCGATCCTGATGGTCCCGATCAGCTTCGTCATCTTCTTCGCCCACACCTTCGGCTGGGGGACGCTCGGCCTACTGTGCTTTTCGGCCGAAGCGGTGCGACAGCATGATCGCGGGCGCAGCTGGTGGCTGTCGGGACTGCGCGCGGCCTATCATGCGCTGGCGCTGGCGCTGCCGGTGCTGGCGATCGTGTTGTGGCGGACCGAGGCAACCGGCGGCCTTACCCAGCGCTGGTTCGACTGGGCGTTCAAGTGGGAGTATCTGCTGCGCATGTTCCGCGATCGGTGGGAGACGTTCGACATCGTCTCGGCCGCAATCGCGCTGGCGGTGCCGCTATTCGCGCTGGTTCACCCGCGGCTGACGCTGTCGCGCAACCTTGCCTTCTCCGGGCTGGTGCTGGCGCTAACCTATGTGCTGCTTCCCCGCGTCGTGTTCGGTTCGGCCTATACCGACATGCGGCTGGTGCCGTTCGCGGTGGCGATCTTCATCCTCGCTATCCGCTTCAAGGCCGAGACGCGATTTCCGCTGGCCAGCTGGCTCGCGGTCGCGGCGGTCGGGTTCATGGTGCTTCGGCTGGGCGGGACCACTGCCAGCATGGCCATTGCCGGGGCCCGCCAGAATGAGCAACTCAAGGCCCTCGACCATGTGCCGGTGGGGTCACGCGTCGCGGTGTTGGTATGGGACCGGTGCAGGCAATGGGCGCTCAGGCGTTCGGATCATCTCGGCGCGATGGCGACCGTGCGGCGGGACGCTTATACCAACGACCATTGGCCGATGGCGGGGTCGAGCATGATGGTGGTCGACTATCCGGCCGCCGGCTGGTTTCAGCGCGATCCATCGCAAATCGTCCGAGATCCCGGCTGCCGGTTCGAAGGCTGGTCGGTCGAGCGGGCGCTCGACCACCTTCCCGCGCCGGCGTTCGACTATCTGTGGTTGCTTGATATGCGTCCGATCCCGCCCAAATGGACGCAAGGCTGGCGGCCGGTGTGGTCGGGTGAAGGCTCGCAGCTGTTCAGGCGCGAGCCGTTGGACCAGGACGCCGAAGCACCGCCACCAGCGAAACGCCGAACGGCAGCGGTACCCGCCCGATAAGCGACCGCTCCAGCCCGAACAGCGTGTCGAGGGTGCGATTGACCAGCGGTCCGGGCATGGCGTCGTCGCTATTCTGGTCGCCGCGCAGCCGGCCGATGAAGCGCGCCGCGGCGATCGGCGGGAACAACAGGCTGTTGAACGGCGACAGCAGCTCGATCGCGAACCCGGCCGCGCGAGCCAAGGCGGCGATCTCGCGTTTGCGATAGCGGCGATGATGATGGTGGGCGACATCGTGCGCGCTCCACATCCAAGGATTGGCGGGGACGGTTACCAGCAGCGCGCCGCCCGGTTTCAGCCGTTCGAAAATGGCGGCGAGCGAGGCCTTGTCGTCTGCGACATGTTCGAGCACGTCGAGCAGCGCGATAAGGTCGTAGGACGCGGCCGGGAACATCGACAGGTCGGGCAGCGCGGCTTCCTCAACCGGCTTGCCCAGTCGCTCGCTGGCGAGCTCGCGTGCTACGGGATCGAGCTCGCTCGCCTCGATCGTGCCGAAGCGCGACAGCATGGCAAGGTTGTGGCCGGTGCCGCAGCCGACCTCGAGGATGCGCGCGCCGGCGGGCGGGCGGACGATCCGCTCGATCAGCCCGTCGAGGATGCGGCGGCGCGCGGCGAACCACCAATGGTTGCGGTCGAGCGCCGCCATTTGCTCGAACACCTTGCGCTCCATCAGTCGGCGCCGATCTTTTCGCGTACCACATAAAGCGGTCGCGCTTTGGTTTCGGTCAGGATGCGGCCGACATATTCGCCAAGAACGCCCAAAGAGAGCAATTGCAGACCGCCGAGGAACAGCACCGCGACCATCATCGAGGCGTAGCCCGGCACTTCGATGCCCGAGGTCAGCGTGCGGATGATGATGAAGATGGCGTAGCCGAGCGCGCCGAGCGCGACAAACGCGCCGAGATAGCTCCAGATGCGCAGCGGAACGGTCGAGGCCGAGGTGATGCCGTCGATCGCCAGCGTCCACAGCTTCCAATAGTTGAATTTGGTGCGGCCGACCTTGCGCTCCTCGCGGTGGTAGCTGACCGCCGCCTGGCGAAATCCGGCCCAGGCGAACAGGCCCTTCATGAAGCGGTTGCGCTCGGGCATGCGGCGGATGACGTCGACCACGCGCCGGTCGAGCAGGCGGAAGTCGCCGGCATGCTCGGGGATCTTGTCCTGGCTCAGCCAATTATGGGCGCGATAGTAAAGGTCGGCAGTCAGCCGTTTGGGCAGGCTGTCGGTCTCCCGATTGTCGCGCACCCCATACACCACGTCAAATCCATCGCGCCACTTGGCGATCATCGGTGGCAGCACTTCGGGCGGGTCCTGCAGGTCAACATCGAGCGGCACCACCGCACTCCCCCGCGCCGCATCGAGCCCGGCCGACAGGGCGGCCTCCTTGCCGAAATTGCGCGACAGCGACAAGCCGCGGACGCGGGTGTCGGCGGCGTTCGCCTTGCGAATGATTTCGAGCGTGGTGTCCGAGCTGCCGTCGTCGATGAACAATATTTCGAACGAACCCGCCACCGGATCGTCGAGGGCTTCGAGCACAGGCACCACCCGCGCCAGAAATGGACCGATCGCTGCTTCCTCGTCCCTGACCGGAACGACCAGGCTGAGTTCGACGGTGGTCATGCGGGGGGACTCATGAATAGACGAAGCGGCGGTGGAGCCAGAAGGTCAAGAGCGGGGTCACGAAAATCATCGGGATGGTCGGCCACCAAGTTGGGCCGTGCAGTTGCTTGACCAGCGTCCAGATGAAGCCCTGGTTGACCAGGAAGCCAAGGATGTTGACGGCAAGGAAGCGGCCCATGCGCGCATGATGGCGGTCGCGCGCGCCATGATCGCGGAAGCTGAACGCGCCGTGGGCAACATAGCTGACCGCCGAAAAGAACAGGAAGACGATGGTCAAGCTGATCATCGGGTCGACCGACAGATATTCGCTGATCGCCCAATAGCTTGCGGCGACCGCCAAAGTGATGGC
The DNA here is from genome assembly GCF_013816785.1 of Sphingomonas sp. Classification (GTDB taxonomy): domain Bacteria; phylum Pseudomonadota; class Alphaproteobacteria; order Sphingomonadales; family Sphingomonadaceae; genus Sphingomicrobium. The sequence continues at coordinate 17,087 of NZ_JACDDV010000010.1, forward strand.
GAAGCCGGCGAAGGCATAGCGCGCCAGCTGGAACAGCATGGCGCGGCGCTCGGCGCCGATCGAGTGGAGGGCCGAAGAGAACATCGGCTTGCTCTCTAGTGGCTTGCCGCTAGGACACAATCTCGAAAAGCGGGGCGGGCGGGCATGATCAGCGACGATCGGGTGAAGCAGGAATTCGGTCGGCTGGCCGAGTTATTCGATCGCCGCTGGCGCCTAGTGATCGTCGTCCTATGGCTGACTTATGCCGCCTGGATCATCTTCAGTCGCTGGGCGGCGATCCGCGGCTTCGCCCTGCCCGACACCGACGATAATCTGCGGTTGGCCGAGGTTCGCGCCTGGCTGGGCGGACAAGGTTGGTTCGACCTTCGCCAGCATCGTTTCGACCCGGTCCATGGCGGGGCCAATATCCACTGGTCGCGGCTGGTCGATCTGCCACTCGCCGGTCTGATCCTGCTGTTCAAGCCGCTGGTCGGCGGCGCCGGCGCTGAGCGGGTCGCGGTCACCGTTGCGCCGCTTCTGCCGCTGACCCTGCTGCTGTTCTCGCTGGCGCTGACGACGAAGCGGCTGGTCGGCGAGCGGGCGTGGCCGCTGCCAGTGCTCGGCATGCTGTGCGCCTATTCGACCCTCGCCATGTTTTCGCCGCTGCGCATCGACCACCACGGCTGGCAACTCGCGCTGTTAGGGTTGGCAGTGACGGGCATGGCCGACCCGCGCCGAGCGCGCGGCGGGGCGGTAACCGGCGTGGCAACGGGCCTATCGTTGACGATCGGGCTGGAGATGCTGATCTATCTGGCGCTGCTTGGCGGGGCGAGTGTGTTGCTGTGGGTGTGGCGGCGCGATCAGCGGCGGCGGCTGGCGGCCTATGCCGCGGCGATGGTTGCCTCGACCGGCGCCGCCTTCCTGCTGTTCGCGTCGAATGACAACCGGCAGGCGGTGTGCGATGCACTGTCGCCGGTGTGGCTGAGCGACGCCGCGGTCGGGGGCGCGGTGATGCTGGGCCTCGCCTGGCTCAAGCTCGATGGGTGGAAGGCACGGCTGGGCGCAGCGGTCGCGGGCGGCGCGATGGTGGCCGGATTCCACACGCTCGCCTGGCCGCACTGCCTGTCGCGGCTCGAAGGCGTGTCGCCTGCGGCGACCGCCCTGTGGCTCGACCATGTGCGCGAGGCGCGACCGTTCTACCGGCACGGGTGGCGGGTGGCGACGATCGTTATGGCACTGCCGGCGACCGGCCTCATCGGCTGGGCGCTCCTCTTTTGGCGAGCGTGGAAGCGTGGCGGCGAACCGCACGACTTGCTTCCCCGAACCCTGGCCGTGGCGCTGCCGTCGATCGCCGCGCTGGTCCTGCTGTTCTGGCAGGTCCGGACCGGTCCGGCGGCGCAGATGCTGGCGTTGCCGGCGGCGACCGCGCTGATCGTGCTGGTTGCGGGGCCTTGGCTCAACTCGCCCAAGCTGTGGCTGCATGCGGTGGCCATCCCGTTGGTGCTGCTCGGGTTCGGGGCGCTGATCCCGCTGATCATTCAGGTTGTGCCGCAGGAACAGACCAACAAAGCGTCCAAGCGAGTGTCAGGCGCCGATCGCCGTTGCCCCTCCCTGGCGGCGCTGGCGGCGGTGCAGCGACAGCCCAAGGGCGTGGTGTTCACCTTCCTCGATCTCGGCCCGCGGCTGATCGTCGCCACTCATCACGACACCATAGGCGGGCCCTATCACCGCAACGACCAGGCGATCGCCGACGTGATGACCGCGTTCCGCGGCGACGCGAGCCAGGCCCGGCGGATCATCACCGAATATGGCAGCGACTATCTGCTGGTCTGCCCCGACATGTCGACCGCGACGATCTTCATGGCCGAAGCGCCCAAGGGGTTTTACGTTCAGTTGGCCAAGGGCCAGGTGCCCCCGTGGCTTCAACCGATCGACCTTGGCAAGGGTTCGCCCTTCCTGATGTGGCGGGTGGTGCGTTAGCCTGCGAGCCCCGGCAGGCTGCGCTCCAGCCCGTCGAGCACGAACTGGGCAGCAAGCGCGGCCAGGATCACGCCGAGGAGGCGGGTGATCATCGCCTCCAGCTTGGCCCCGATCAGCTTCATCAGCGGACCCGCGGCGAGCAGCGCGGCCAGCGTCAGCAGGATCACCGCGGTCATCGCGGAAAGGACGATGAGGCCCGGGATCGTCCCGTCGGCTCGCGCCGACAACAGCATGATCGAGGCGATCGAGCCCGGGCCGGCGATCATCGGAATGGCCATCGGGAACACTGAAATATCGTCGGCTTCGGGTGTGCCTTCAATTTCCCGGGCGCGCTCCTCGCGCTTCTCGGTGCGTTTTTCGAACACCATTTCCAGAGCAATGATGAACAACATGATCCCGCCCGCCAACCGGAATGCGCTCAGGCTGATGCCCATGGTGCTGAGAAGCGGCTCGCCGAGCAGGGCGAAAAAGACGAGGATGCACCAGGCCACCGCCGCCGAGCGGACCGCCATCTTGCGGCGATGGGCAAGATCGGTGCCGCTGGTCAGCGATGCAAAGATCGGCGCGCACCCCGGCGGATCGATGATCACCAGCAAGGTGACGAACGCCGAAGTGAACAGTTCGATCATTTCGGCGGGGCGGCAACGCGCTGGTCGAGCACCGTCACATAGCGCCGGCCGTTCCATTGCTTCGCCTGGAAGTGGCGAGCGCCGTTGACGGCGACCGTCCATGACCAGCTAAGCGTGCCATCGGCCGATCGACCCTGCCCGGCATCGGCCGGCGGCTTTCCCGCGATCCGTTCGATTGAGGGCGTGATTGCGGCATAGACAGCGCGCAGCCGGGCAAGTCCGGTGCATGTGGCGCGCCGGACGAGCGGCCGGACCGGGCGGGCAAGCGGGGCCTTCAGCGTGTCGCCGCCATCCATGCTCCACTTCCAGCCGCCATCCTTCTGCCGCGACCAGACGGTGGTAAAATAGCCGTTCTGGCCCGCCGCGTTACGCGACGGACCGGTGTTGACCGCGAGGTTGCTGTCGCAAGACACGAAGCTGCGCGCTGGCCACCATATGACCGATCGCGGCGGATCCTTGCGGCCCTCCAGGAAATCCTGGGCCCAAACCGTCTGCGGCGTGAACATCACCGCTGTTGGTTCGGCATATTCGCGAAAGGCAGTCCACTGGCCAACTTTTTGCGCACGTGCGGCGAAAGCACGTTCCGCATCGATTGCGGTCGGCGTGGCGGCGGCGGCAAGCAACAAGGCGGCGATCATAGGCTTTTCCCATAGCTAAAATTCTCGCGCCGGGCGGCGGAGACGAAGGTGTTACGTAGTAGACAGGCGATTGTCATTGGTCCGACCCCGCCCGGGACCGGGGTGATCGCACCGGCGACGTCGCTGGCCGAGGTGAAATCGACGTCGCCGACCAGGCGTCCTTCGATGCGATTGATGCCGACGTCGATGACGGTCGCGCCGGGTTTGAGCCAGTCGCCCCTGACCATCTGCGGCTTCCCGACCGCGGCGACGACGATGTCGGCCTGGCGGACAACGGCGGGCAAGTCTTTCGTGCGGCTGTGGGCGATGGTGACGGTCGCGCTGTCACCGAGCAAGAGCAGCGCCAACGGCTTGCCGACTATGTTCGAGCGGCCAATGACAACGGCCGATTTGCCCGACAGATCGCCAAGCTCGGCGCGGAGCAACTTGAGGCAGCCGAGCGGCGTGCAAGGAACGAATCCGTGTAGCCCGATCGCAAGCCGCCCGGCGTTGACGGGTGAAAAGCCGTCGACATCCTTGTCGGGGTCGATGCGGGTGATGACCTTGTTGGCGTCGATCTGCGGCGGCAGTGGTAGCTGGACGAGGATGCCGTCGACCGCCGGGTCGGCGTTCAGGCGATCGACCAGCGCAAGCAGATCGGTCTCGCTGGTGCCGGCCGAAAGGCGGTGCTCGAAGCTCTCCATTCCGGCCTCGACCGTCGCCTTGCCCTTGGCGCGGACATAGACGGCGGAGGCGGGGTCGTCGCCGACCAGCACCACCGCGAGGCCCGGCGCGCGGCCCTCGGCAGTTCGGAACCGGGCAACCTCGGCGGCGACCTCGCCGCGAAGGGCGGCGGCGGCGGCCTTGCCGTCGATGATTTTCGCGGTCACGTCAGCGTCGGGCCCGCTTCAAGCGCGAGGCCGGCATTGACCTTGCGCAAAATCTGGATCGCCAGGATCAGGACGATCGGCGAAAAATCGATCCCGCCGAAGTCGGGCATGATTTTGCGGATTGGACGGTACAGCGGCGCGGTGATCCGTTCGAGCACGTCGAGCAGGGTGCGGACGAACCCCGAACTGGTGTTGATGACGTTGAACGCCACCAGCCAGCTGACGATGACCTGGGCGATGATAATCCACACCAGGACTTGAAGGATCATGTCGATGATCGAAAAAAGCGCGTAGAGCATGGACGCTCGTCTAGCGGGCGCGCTCCTGGCGCACAACGACTGTTAAGGCGGGATTGTTACGGGGCGAAGCGGTTGCGTTGCGCCTCTGCCAGAATCAGCGCGAAATCGCCCGCCGGGTCGGTCCATTCGGCGAGCGGGGTCCAGCCCCCGGCCAGCAGCAGGAGACGGGCGCCGCGTGGGCCATATTTGTGGCTGTTCTCGGTGTGAATGCTCGCGCCCTTGGCGAAAGCGAAGCGCTGCCCGTCGATCTCGAACGCGACATCGCACTGCGCGACGAGATGCATTTCGATGCGCCCTTTCATGTCGTGCCAGCGCGCTTCGTGAGCAAATGCGTCGACGGGAATGTCGGCCTCGAGCTCGCGGTTGATCCTGCGCAGAATGTTCAAATTGAACGCGGCGGTGACGCCCTCGGGATCATCATATGCCGCGATCAAGCGCTCGACCGGCTTAATCCGGTCCATCCCAATCAGCAGCTTGGCGCCGGTGCCGAGGATATGGCGAAAATGGCGCAGCAGGTCGGTCGCAGTACGGGGAATGAAGTTTCCGATCGTCGATCCAGGAAAGAAGCCCAGCCGCGGCAGCCCGTCGATCGCGGCGGGAAGCACGACCTGCTTAGTGAAATCCGCCTCGACCGGGTGGACCGGGATACCGGGGAATTGGGCGTCGACCCGCGCGGCGCTCTCGCGCAAATAGTCCCCTGAAATGTCGATCGGGACATAGGCCCGGGGCTTCATTGCGCTGAGCAGCAGCGGGGTTTTGGTCGAGCTGCCCGACCCGAACTCGACGATCGCGCCGCCAGCGCCGGCGAGTGCAGCGATTTCGCCCATCTTAGCTTCGAGCAACGCGGTCTCGACGCGCGTCGGATAATAGCTCGGTAACCGAGTGATCGCGTCGAACAATTCGGAGCCGCGCAGATCGTAGAGCCAGCGCGCGGGTATTGCCGGGGTCAGCTCGGCGAGACCCGCGAGCACGTCGCCGCGAAACGCCGGATCGACCTCGTCAACGATCTTGAGCAAGGCGGACTCCGGTGAACTGCCAGCGCGCGGCGGGCGGGAAGAAATTGCGGTAGCTCGCCCGGCTGTGGCCGCGCGGGGTCGCGCAGCTTGCGCCTTTCAGGACGAACTGCCCGCACATGAACTTGCCGTTATATTCGCCGACCGTGCCCGCTTCGGTTACAAATCCGGGGTAAGCGAGATAGGCCGACTGGGTCCATTGCCAGACGTCGCCGAAGGGGCCGCCGCCGGGGCGGGGCATGATGGGGGCGGCCCGGTCCAGCTGGTGGCCATCGCGCGGGTCGGCGCTTGCGAAGGCGCTCTCCCATTCGGCTTCGGCCGGCAACCGAGCGCCGGCCCAGCGGGCAAAAGCATCGGCCTCGTAATAGCTGACATGGGCGACTGGCGCAGCGGGATCGCGCGGCCGGCGGCCGGCGAGGGTGAAGTGGGTGCCGTCGTCGTGCCAATAGAGAGGGCCCGCAATGCCTTCGCGCACGACCCAGTCCCAGCCCTCGCTGAGCCACAGCGCGGGCGTGCGATAGCCGCCATCGACGATGAATTCGGCCCATTCGCCGTTGGTCACACAGCGGTCGGCGATGGCATGAGGATGGAGCAGCGCCTGGTGGCGCGGCCGCTCGCAATCGAAGGCGAAACCGCCGCCGCTACCGATCTCGACCAGCCCGACGCAGCCCTCGATCCAGCTTAGCGGCGGCGTAGTCGCCGCAGGCGCGGGATCGAAGTCAGCATAGGCCGGCTCAAGCGGATTTTGGGCGAAGGTGGCTAAGATGTCGGTGAGCAGCAGCTCCTGGTGTTGCTGTTCATGCTGGATGCCGATTTCGACCAGTGCTGTCGCTTCGGGCGGAAGCGCGGGAAGTGCCTTGGCGAGGCTCGCATCGACCGCGCCGCGCCAGTCGCGCACCTCGTCAAGGCTGGGGCGGCTGATCATGCCGCGCTTCGGCCGTGGATGACGATCGCCCTCGCCTTCATAATAGCTGTTGAACAGATACGGCCAGCGCTCGTCGTGGAGCCGATAACCCGGGACATGATCGCGCAGCACGAACGTTTCGAAAAACCAGGTCGTGTGGGCGAGATGCCATTTGGCGGGTGAGGCGTCGGGATGGGGCTGGATGGTCGCATCGGCGTCGCTCAACGGTGCGGCGAGGTCGAGCGTGAGCGTCCGAACCGCGGCGAGGCGCGCCGCAAGCGTATCGTCTAACTGTTTCGTGTAGCGCCGGGTTGCCACAGCACGTCGCCTCCCTCCGATGCCGCCACCCAACGCGCGGCGACGAACAAATGGTCCGACAGGCGATTGAGATAAGCAAGGGCGTGCGGGTTGACCTGCTCATCCGTGCCCAGCGCGACCGCGGCGCGTTCCGCGCGGCGAACGGTGGCGCGGGCCAGGTGCAGCTGCGCGACCGCCATTGACCCGCCGGGCAGGATGAAGCTGGTCAGCGGCGACAGATCGGTGTTCATCGCGTCGATCTCCTCTTCGATCCTGGTCACCTGCCGAGCGACGACGCGCAGTGCATGTTGTTCGAAATCGGTTCCGAACGGAGTGGCAATGTCGGCGCCAAGATCGAACATCTCGTTCTGAACCCGGCGCAGGCCAGTCGCGAGATCGCCGTCTGGCAGCGCGGCGATGGCGACGCCGATCGCGCTGTTGGCCTCGTCGACCTCGCCGATCGCCGCCATGCGCGGGCCGGCCTTGCTGACGCGGCTGCCGTCGACCAGCCCGGCGCTGCCCTCGTCGCCGGTGCGCGTGTAGATTTTGTTGAGCTTGACCAGGAGTTTTAGCCCTTGCTCAGCCCCGTCCGCCGCTGGCGAGGGCAAGAATGGCGATGACGATGACGATTGCGATGCCCTGATAGAGGACACGCCTTTGCATATATTTCTGCTGGATTTCGCCCGATGCGTCCTTGCCGTTGGCCATGGCGATCACTCCGCGGACAAGGACATAGGCAGTCGCGCCCATTGCGACGACGAGGGCGATGATGAGGAGGATGTTCATGACGGCTCCTATCTAGGACTGCGACAGGCGGAATCCTAGAGGGAGCTGGCCGGCAATCAGCTCGGCCGCCAGCTGCCTCCCGTCGCATCCCGCGTCGCGCATCGCCGCCAGCGTCGGCGCTAAATCGCGCTTGGCGAGGCGCCGGCCATCGCCATGGGTAACAAGCGGGTGGTGGAGATAGGCCGGTTCGGGCAAGCCGAGCAGCGTCTGGAGCAATCGCTGGATGGGGGTCGAGGGGCGCAAATCCTCAGCGCGTACGACCAAGGTGACGCCCGAAGCGGCATCGTCGACAACGCAGGCGAGATGGTAGGAGGATGGCGCGTCCTTGCGCGCTAGGATAACGTCGCCGATGTACTCGGGGCGTGCTTCGAAGCGGGTGCCGCCTTCCTCTGTCCAACCGGGCAGACCGGCAACGGCAACTGCCTTCGCCGCGTCGAGCCGCCAGCTGTGCGAAGTCGAGGCGCGGCGGGTAGGATTGTCGGGCAGCCGGCGGCAGGTGCCGGGATAGGCGCTTGCGGCGTCACCGTGTGGCGCAGTCAACGACGCGGCGATGTCGGCTCGGGTGCAGAAGCAGGGATAGACCAAGCCGAGCGCCCGTAACCGGTCGAACGCCTTGCCATAGACGGCGACCCGGTCCGACTGGACCAGCGGCTCCCCATCGACTGCGAGGCCAAGCCAATCGATATCCTCGAAGATGCCTTCGACATATTCGGGACGGTAGCGGCCGGGATCGAGATCCTCGATCCTCAGCCGAAAGCGATGACCGTTCGCGCGGCTCAGGACCGCCGAATAGGCGTGGCCCAGGTGCAGGCGTCCGGAGGGCGATGGGGCGAAGCGTGTGACGGTCAGGACTCACTCCGGGACAAGGCGGCTCTTGACGACGATTCGCCAATTGTGGTGTCATGGCATCGTCACTCCGGCTTGGCATCCGGGTGGTCACAAGGGAAGACGGGCCGGATGCCCTCTCCATCTTGCGTGCGACAGGGCCTGGAGACGGTGTTCGGAACCGAGCGAACACTGGAGGCTTGCGTCAACGCATGTATCACCCCGACATTCTTCGCCACCCCGATGGTTGCCCCGCGCTGGTCCTCAACGCCGATTATACGCCTTTGAGCTATTATCCCCTGTCGCTTTGGCCATGGCAAACCGCGATCAAGGCGATGTTCCTAGAACGGGTCGATGTGGTCGCCCATTATGATCGAGAGGTGCATAGCCCGAGCCACACGATGAAGCTGCCGTCGGTGATCGCCTTGAGGCAGTTCGTGCGGCCGAGCGAGCATCCCGCTTTCACCAGATTCAATCTGTTCCTGCGCGACCGCTTTCGCTGCGTCTACTGCGGCAGCCACAGGGAATTGACCTTCGATCATGTTTTGCCGCGCGCTCAAGGCGGGCGGACCAGCTGGGAAAATGTCGCCACTGCCTGCGCGCCGTGCAATCTGAAGAAGGGCGGGCGCACCCCGCGGCAGGCGCATATGCATATCGAGCGCGAGCCGATCCGGCCGACCAGCTGGCAATTGCAGGATCATGGCAAAAGCTTCCCGCCCAACTATCTACACCAAAGCTGGCGCGACTATCTTTATTGGGACGTCGAGCTGGAAGCGTAACGTTCTAACCGCTCGTTAACCATTTTTGGCTTAGCTGTTCAACGATGACCGAGATCCTTTCTTCCGCCCCGCGCCCGCCCGAGCGCTCGCGCCTGCTGATCGTCGAACCTAATCGTAGCGCCTTGGCCGTCATGGCCCGGCGGCTCGGCGAGGCGGGCTATCGCATCGTGGCGTGCGACAACCCCGCCAATGCGATCGCCGAAATGCGCCGCGCGCCGATCGAGCTGGTCGTCGCCGAGCTGCGGATGAAACCCGTCAGCGGGGTCCAGCTGACCCGCCTGATCCGCGACGACACGGTGCTGCGCGACACGCCGATCATTCTCATCACCGGCAGGTCGGACAGTGCCGGCGCGGTCGACGGGTTTGGCGCGGGCGCCGAAGATGTGGTCGCCAAGCCATTCCATTTCGAAGTGCTCGAGGCGCGCATCGCCCGGCGGCTGGCGCGGGCCAGGTCGATCAAGGAATTGCGTCACGACAATGCGGCGCTCGACGCGCGGGTCGTCACCCGGGCGATCGAGCTGGGTGAAACCCGCGCTGAACTGGTGCGCGTGGAGGCTGAACGGCTTCGGCTTGAGCGGCTGGTCGGTCGCAGCTAGCGCCGGGCCAGATAATCCTCGATCAGCGGCGCGAGATCGGGGCGATCGAGCGCGATCGCCAGATTGGCAAGCACGAAGCCCGCCTTGTCGCCGCAATCGTGACGGACCGCTTGGACCGTCAACGCGTGGAAAGGCTGGAGGCCGATCAGTTCCGCCATGGCGTCGGTCAGCTGAATCTCGCCGCCGGCGCCGGGCTCCGCTCGTCCGATGATGTCCATCACTTCGGGCTGGAGGATGTAGCGGCCGACCACGCCGAGGCGCGACGGTGCGTCCTCGGGCGCGGGCTTTTCGACCAGACCGAGGACTTCGGTCGCCCGGCCCTTGATCTCTCCCGGCGTGATGATGCCGTAGTTGCGGGTGCGATTCGCCGGCACCTCCTCGGCGCAGACGATGTTGCCGCCCAGATCGGCATAAGCGTCGACCATCTGCTTGAGGGCGCCCGGTTGCCCGATCATCAGATCGTCGGGCAGCAGCACCGCAAACGGCTCGTCGCCGACGATGTGCCGCGCGCACCAGACGGCGTGTCCGAGGCCGAGCGGCCGCTGCTGGCGAACCGACACGATCTCGCCATAGTCGGCGCGCGAACAGTCTAGCTTGTCGAGGCTCTTGCCGGCGCTCTGCATCGCCACCTCCAGCTCGAACCCCAGGTCGAAATAATCGACCAGCGAGCTTTTGCCGCGGCCGGTGACGAAGATGATTTGCTCGATGCCCGCCTCGCGCGCCTCGTCTACCGCATATTGGATCAGCGGCCGGTCGACGATGGTCAGCATTTCCTTGGGCATGGTCTTGGTCGCGGGCAGCAGGCGCGTGCCGAGCCCGGCGACTGGGAAAACGGCCTTGCGGACCGGCTTCACCGTTTAGGTCCCTCGGCGTTGGCGGGACCGGTTGTGCTGGTCGTCGGCTTGTCTGCATCGGCGGGAGGGAGCGCGGCGGTGCCGTCGGGCGGCGGCAGGTCGAAGCGGTCGGCCTTGCGCGGCGATCCCCGCTTGCCGAGCTCGTCGACCCGGCCGGGCCGGGCGTAGGTCGGCGGGGTCAGCAGCTCGTCGGCAGTCAGCGCACGGGCGGCCAACGCCGGCTTTTGCGGCAGCGACTTGCCCGCCGGAGGCCGCAGGTCGGCGACATTGCCGCAGGCGGCGAGCGCCAGTCCGGCCGAAGCGATGATCCACCGGCGTGTCATTGTCCCTCCCGCGCAGCCATCGCGGCGCGCGCCGCGGCGATCGCCTGTCCTACCCGCTCGGGAGCCGTCCCGCCAGCCGAGCGGCGCGCGGCGACCGACGCTTCCACCGACAGACGCGGTAGGACGCGCGCGTCGATGCGGTCGTCAACGGTCCGAAGCTCATCGAGGCTCAGTTGGTCGAGCGCCTTGCCCGCGTCTTCAGCGGCGGCCACTGCGTGGCCGGCGATATGATGCGCCTCGCGAAACGGAACGCCTGCATCGGCGACCAGCCAGTCGGCGAGGTCGGTCGCCGTGGCATGCCCCGCGGCTGCGGCGGCGCGCATCCGTTCCGGCACGAATTCGAGGTCGGCGATCATACCGGCCATTGCCGCCAGGCTTAAGCCAAGCAGGTCATGCGCGTCGAACAGCGGCGGCTTGTCGTCCTGAAGATCCTTGGCATAAGCCAGTGGCAACCCTTTAAGCAGCACCAGCAACGCGACGTGATCGCCGATGATCCGCGCCGAATGGCCACGAACCAGCTCAGCCGCGTCGGGGTTGCGCTTGTTGGGCATGATCGACGAACCGGTCGACCAGGCGTCGGGCAGGCGAACGAAGCCAAATGGCTGCGATGCCCACAGGACGATCTCCTCGGCCAGCCGCGACAGATGAACCGAGGTCAGCGCGGCGGCATGGAGATAGTCGACGACGAAATCGCGGTCGCTGACCGCGTCGATACTGTTCGCGGTCGGCCGGTCGAAACCCAGCGCCCGAGCCGTCGCCTCGCGATCGATGTCGAACCCGGTTCCGGCGAGCGCGGCACTGCCAAGGGGTGATTCGTTCATTCGGGCGCGGGCCTCGGAAAAGCGGCTGCGATCTCTCGTGAGCATTTCGCGATAGGCCATCAGATGATGACCGAGCGTCACCGGCTGTCCCGATTGTAGGTGGGTGAAGCCCGGCATGACGGTCGCGGCATGTTCCTCGGCGCGGTCGATCAGCACGGCTTCGAGCGCGCCAATCCCGGCGATCGCCTCGTCGATGGCGCGGCGCACAAACAGCTTGAAGTCGGTCGCCACTTGGTCATTGCGGCTGCGCGCCGTGTGCAGCCGCCCGGCAGGCTCGCCGATCAGCGCCGCCAGGCGGTGCTCGACATGCATGTGGATATCTTCGAGCGACGGGTCCTCAGCAAGGTTACCCGCCCCGATTTCCAGTCCGACTTCGGCCAGCCCCTCGTCGATCGCCCGCGCATCGGCTTCGCTCAAAATGCCTTGCCTGCCGAGCATCGCGGCGTGCGCGCGGCTGGCGGCGATATCCTCGCGCCACAATCGCTTGTCGATCGCTATCGAGGCATTTATCTCGCGCATCACCGCGGCCGGGCCATCTTGAAATCGCCCGCCCCACATTTGATTGGAATTGTCCGTGCGGCTGATCGCCTTGCTCCTCGTCGCCCTCATCGCCGCTGCCTGCGATAGGCAAAAGGCGGAAGCGCCTCAAGCACCCGCGGGGGAACTCGACAGCGGCAAAGGTCTGGACCGCAGCCACAAAGGGCAGCCGACGCCGACGGTCGTGTTCAAGGATCCGGACGGCGCGGATTTTGACCTGACTAAGTTCAAAGGCACGCCGGTGTTGGTCAATCTGTGGGCGAGTTGGTGCGCGCCCTGCGTCAAGGAACTGCCGACGCTGCAGCGGCTGGAGGCGGCGCAGGCCAAGGACGGAGGGCTGGGCGTGATTGCGGTAAGCCAGGACGCCGCACCACAGGGCTCGGTCGAGGCCTTCCTCGGCGAGCGCGACATTGGCCGCTTCGCCGCCTATCACGATGCGGACATGAAGCTGACCGACGCGCTCGTCATTCAGGTCATGCCGACGACATTGCTGTATGACTCCCAAGGGAGGGAGGTATGGCGCTTCGTGGGGGATCAGGACTGGACGAGCGAAGAAGCGAAGACGCTGCTCGCGGAGGTGCGCTAGGCGAACGTTTTCTTACGAAAAGCAGCGAACAATCGTCCGTCGATCACGGCAAGCCCGAGGGCAATGAAGCCCAGCCCCATGAACTGCGCCCCGGTCAACCGCTCACCGAGCAGCAGGCCGCCAAGCAGGATGGCGGTCGGCGGGACGAGTAATGTCACCAAAAGCGCATTAGTCGCCCCCGCTGACTCGATCAGCTTGAAATAGAGAATATAGGCGAAGGCGGTGCAGACCAGTGCCAATGCCGCAATCGCTCCCCACGCTTCGATCGGCGGGAATGGCCGAAGCCACGGCTGATCGACGATCAACGCGATGGGCGACATGACAGCCGCGCCGGCGAGAAGCTGACCGGCGGCGACCTTGATCGGGGTCACGCCCAGCCGCTTGAAGCGTCGTGCCCAGACTCCGGCAACGGCATAGCAGAAGGCAGCAGCGAGGCAGGCAAGTTGAGGGACAAGTCCTCCGCCGTTCGACAATAGGCCTGGCCCGATCATCGTCGCTACACCGGCAAAGCCGATCACCACACCCAGCACCTTGGCCGGGGTGATTCGCTCGTCACGGGTCGCCAGATGCGCGACGATCACGCCCCAGATCGGGGTGGTGGCGTTGAGGATCGAGGCAAGGCCGCTGGCGATATGCCGCTGTCCCCATCCAAACAGGACGAACGGGATCATGTTGTTGAGCAATGCAAGGACCAGGATCGCGCCCCAAACCTCGCGAGGGAGGTTCAGGCGATCGCCACGGTAGCGCAGCAACAGCCACAGTGCCGCCGCGGCGATCGTCAGGCGCAGCCAAACATAAGTCAGCGGGTCGACATGGGTCACCGCAACCTTGATGAAGAAGAAGGCGGCGCCCCAGATCAGCGCAAGCGCAAGCAGGATTCCCCATTCGCCGCGGTTCATGACATTGTGGATCATCGATGTTGAATGACGGGCTGCGAGCGCTTCAGCTTCCCCCATCTTGCTGTCAAAGATTCGGTCGCTCGGGGTGGCCATGCAAAACTCCTGCTCGGCGATGGAAGATAGGGGCCTGGGCCTCCGCGTCCCAATGAAAGCAGGCTTCAAGGCGACAAGGTCAGCTTATGATCGAACTGACTAATCGCGCAGCAACTCGTTGATGCTTGTCTTGCTTCGCGTGCGCTCGTCGACTTGCTTGACGATTACCGCACAGGCCAACCCTGGAGCGCCGTCCTTGCCTGGCATGGCGCCCGGCACGACCACCGAGTAAGCGGGAACGCGGCCATAGATCACCTCACCGGTGGCTCGGTCGACAATCTTGGTCGAGGCGCCAAGGAACACGCCCATCGACAGTACCGCGCCTTGCTCGACGATTATCCCCTCGGCGACTTCGGAGCGCGCGCCGATGAAGCAATCATCTTCGATGATCACCGGCCCGGCCTGAAGCGGCTCGAGCACGCCGCCGATCCCCGCGCCGCCGGATATGTGGACGTTCCGGCCAATTTGAGCGCAGCTGCCGACTGTGGCCCAAGTGTCGACCATCGTCCCCTCACCGACATGGGCGCCCAGGTTGACGAAGCTCGGCATCAGCACCGCGCCGGGTGCAACATAAGCGCCGCGTCGGACAATCGCGCCGGGCACCGCGCGGAACCCGGCTGCGGCGAATTGCTGCGGTCCCCAGCCGAGGAATTTGGACGGCACCTTGTCCCACCATGGCGCTCCGCCGGGGCCGCCACCGATCGCCTCCATCGCGTTCAGGCGGAAACTCAGCAGCACCGCTTTCTTGAGCCATTGATTGACGTGCCACTGGCCGGCGACCTTTTCGGCCACCCGCGCCTCGCCCGAATCGAGCAGCGAGATCGCCGCCTCGACCGCCTCGCGCAGCGCGCCGCCGGTCGACGTCGCAACGTCGTCGCGCTCCTCCCACGCGGCCTCGATGATCGATTGAAGGGTCATTCTGTCTCTCCAAGCATCTCGTCGAGCCACTCGCCGACATCGAAAATCGTCAAATCCATGAAATCGGGGTGATGGCCGTGATTGCCACGTTCGGAGCCGTTGTCGACCCAGATGGTGGTCATCCCGAGCATTTTCGCGGGCTTCAAATTCTGCGCCATGTCCTCGATCATCGCGGCGCGCGCCGGATCGATCCGGTGGCGGTCAAGCAGCAGGCGATAGCCATGGATATCCGGCTTGGGGCGAAGCTCGGCGGCGTGGATGTCGTGGATATGGTCGAACTGGTCGCCGATGCCGATCGCGGCGAGCACGCGCGCCGCATAGGGCGCATCGCCGTTGGTGAATATCAGCTTGCGGCCGGGCAGGCGGGCGATCCCGCGGGCCAGCCGCTCGTCGGGCGCGATTCGATCGAGCGATATCGAATGGACGTCGTCCAGGAAGTGGTGCGGATCGACGTCATGATGCTTCATCAACCCGGCCAGCGTCGTGCCATGTTCGTGGAAATGGGATTTCTGAATGCGCTTGGCCTCGGCCGGAGCGCAATCGAGCAGCCGCTGGATGTAGGCACCCATCCGCTCGTCGATCAGCGCGAACAGGCCGGTCGAAGCCGGATAGAGGCAATTGTCGAGGTCGAAAATCCAGGTTTCGACGCGGGCGAGGGCGACATTCATCCCGCACGGCCTTAGGCAGGGTTGAGGTCTTCAGCAAAATGAAAGCTTTATGGCGTCATAGTGCGTACGGGAAAGCCGTTGAATTCCAGCGACTTGGCGGGACGAGACCATGAACAAGCTTCTAATGTCGAGCAGCGGATGCGCGCTGATGCTGGCGCTGTCGGCGTGCGGCGGTGGCGGCGGTGGCGGTGGAGCGGCGCCGACGCCTCCTCCCCCCTCGACGCCTACGCCCACACCCACGCCTCCTCCCCCCTCGACGCCTACGCCCACACCCACGCCTACTCCCACCCCTACGCCTAGCAGCTTTAACACGGCTGAATATCAGCGCTCGAACGGCGCCATCAGCTCGGGCGCCGTCACCGCGTGGCAGAGCGGCGCGACCGGCGCCGGGGTCAAGCTGGCGGTGGTCGACAGCGGCATCAACCCGGCGCTGCCCGAATTCGCCGGCCGGATCGACCCTGCCAGCGGCGATGTTGCTGGATCTCGCGGGCTCGGCGATGACGATGGCCACGGCACGGCTGTTACCGCCACCGCGGTCGCGGCGCGCAACGACGCCCAGAACGTTGGCGTGGCGTTCGATGCCACGATTCTCTCGTTCCGCGCCGATTCGCCGGGGAGCTGCGCAGATACGGTTAAGGAAGGCTGCGAATTCTTCGACGGCGCGATTTCCCAAGGCGTCGATGCCGCGCGCATCGCCGGCGCCAAAGTCATCAACCTGTCGCTCGGCGGGTCCGCTCCGGGAAGCCAACTGTTGCTTGCGATGCAGCGCGCGGTCAACGCTGGGATCATCCTGGTCATTTCGGCCGGCAACGACGGCGAGGATGCAGCCAAGAGCGGGAATGCCGATCCCTTCGCCCTGGTCCCGGCGCAACAATTTCCGGGCCAAGTGATCATCGCCGGGTCGGTCGGCGTTCCGATCGACCCGGCAAACCCGTCCGCTGGAACGGATATCAACCAGCTCTCGATATTTTCCAACAAGGCGGGACAGGGGCAGAACTGGTATCTGACTGCTCTCGGCTATCGCGTGCGGACGATCGACCACACCGGCGTCGGTTACCTTTATTCGGGGACTAGTTTTTCAGCACCGATTATCTCAGGTGCGGTCGCGCTGGTCGCGCAGGCTTTTCCCAATCTCACCGCGGCGCAGATCGTCGATCTGCTGTTTCGCACTGCCGACGACCTTGGTGCGCCGGGCGACGATGCGGTGTTCGGCCAAGGCCGGCTCAACATTACGCGCGCCTTCCAGCCCGTGGGCACCACCAGCCTAGCCGGGACCGCGGTGGCGGTGACCGACGCAAGCGTTTCGAGCGGACTGCCCGAAGCGGCCGGCGACGGCGGCACCCAGGGCGGCCTCGGCGCGATCATCCTCGATGGCTATAGTCGGGCCTTTGCGATCGACCTCGCCCGCGGCCTTCACCAAGCACAAGCCCGCAAACCGCTCGAACGCGCGCTCGGCGGCCATGTCCGCGCTTCATCGGTCGAGGCCGGCCCGCTGTCGATTGCGCTGACCGTCGCCCAGCGGCCCGGCACGCCAGGCGTGTTCGACGTCGCCCGCTTCGGCATCGGACCCGAAGACGCGCGCCGCTCCCGGCTTGTCGCCGGGTCGGCGATCGCCCGTCTCGATGTCAAGACCAAGGCTGCGTTCGGTTTCTCGACCGGGGCCAAAGCGATTGAACGGCAATTGACCGGGGCCCAGCCCGGCGCCTTCCTCATCGCGCGCGACATCAGCGGCGATCCGGGTTTCCAGGCGCGGCACGGCTCAAGCGTGGCGCTGCGCCGCGACCTCGGATTTGCCGGGCTGACCGTCGCCACCGAGCAAGGGAGCGTGTGGCGCGATATCAGGACCAACGCGGCCGACGATCCCTATCGCTGGACCGGCCTGACGCTCGATCGCCAGTTCGGACAGCGGACATGGATTTCGGCCGGAATCAGTCGCCTCCAGGAAAAGCGCACTCTGCTGGGCGGCAGATTGGGCGAAGTGTTCGGCGACTCGGGGTCGAGTAGCCTGTTCCTCGATCTCGAAGCCAAGCGCGAGCTTGGTGCGGGGTGGTCGGCGACGCTCGCCGGCCGGCGCGGCTGGACCAGTTTTTCGGGCGGCAGCTTCCGCAGCGGCGCCTATGCCTTCGACCTGGCCAAGCTTGGCGTGCTCGGCGTTAGCGACCGCTTCGGCCTGCGTCTATCGCAGCCGCTGCGGATCGCGCAGGGCGGCATCGCGACCCTGCTGCCGACCTCCTATGATTATGCGACGACAAGCGAGACGAATACATTGTCGCGGCTGAGTTTCACGCCGTCGGGGCGCGAAATCGATGCCGAGGCGAGCTATTCGGCGCTGCTCGGTCGCGGCTGGATCGGCGGCAACCTGTTTATGCGGCGTCAGCCGGGGCACATTGCCGACGCCAATGCCGACATCGGCGCGGCGATCCGCTACAACCTGGACTTCTAGAAACTGATCGACTGATGAGAAAGCACTGAGGGCTTCCGGCTAGACGGTGAAGCTCTCACCGCAGCCGCAGGCGCCCTTGGCGTTGGGGTTTTCGAACGTGAAGCCCGCCGCGAAATCATCCTCGCGCCAGTCCATCACGCTGCCGATCAGGTAAAGGATCGATCCACCGTCGACGTAAAAGGTGCCGCCCGGGGTTTGGATTTTCTCATCGAGGCCGACTTCCTCGGTGACATAGTCGACCGAGTAGGCAAGCCCTGAGCAGCCGCGGCGCGGGGTCGATAGCTTTACGCCGATTGCATCGGCCGGAGCGCGCGCCATCAGGTCGGCGATGCGCTGCTCGGCGGCCGGGGTGAGGGTGATCGCCGCCGGGCGAGCGCGAGGTGCGGTGCGGGTAGGCGCGTTCATAGCATCCCCAATTCCAGGCGCGCTTCGTCGCTCATCTTGCTGGGATCCCAGGGCGGATCCCACACCAGCTTGACCTCGGCGTCGCGGATTCCGGGGACCGACAGCACGCGCATCTCGACCTCGCCCGGCATCGATTCGGCGACCGGGCAGTTGGGCGTGGTCAAAGTCATGGTGACGATCGCGTCGCCGTCCTCGTCCACCGCCACGTCGTAGATCAAGCCGAGCTCATAGATATCGACCGGAATTTCGGGATCGTAGATCGATTTGAGCGCCTCAATCACGGCTTCTTGTAGTTCGCCCCCGGGCGCGGTTGGATCGAGCGGCGGCTTCTCCTCGGCTAGGAAGCCGGCGAGATAGTCGCGCTTGCGCTCGAAGTCGGGCGTGACGCGCGCGCGCGGCGGCGTGTCGACCGCTTCGACTTCCTCAACTTCGATCTTCTTTTCCTCGCCCATCGTCATCCGAAAATCCGTTTCACCTTATCGAGGCCGCGCACCAGTGCCTCAATGTCCGAGCTGTCGCTGTGCGCCGCGAAGCTGGCCCGCGCGGTCGCTACAACGCCGAGGCGCTCCATCAAAGGCTGCGCGCAATGATGGCCGGCGCGCACGGCGACGCTTTCGTCATCCAATATGGTGCCGATGTCGTGCGGATGCACCCCGTCGAGCGCGAAACTGACGATACCGGCGCTGTCCTCCGGGCCGAACAAAGTTATTCCGTCGATCTCGCGCAGCGCGTCACGGCACTCGGTGACCAGTGAGCTTTCGTGGGCGTGAAGCGCATCGAGGCCTATTGCTTGCGTCCAATCGATGGCCGCGTGAAGGCCGATCGCGCCGACAATGTGCGGCGTGCCCGCTTCGAACCGCGCGGGCGCGGGAAGGTAGGTTGTCTTCTCGAAGGTCACGCGGTCGATCATCGCCCCGCCGCCCTGCCACGGCGGCATCGCGTCGAGCAGCCCGGCCCGGCCCCATAGAGCGCCGATGCCGGTCGGGCCGTAGAGCTTGTGGCCGGAGAACGCGTAATAGTCGCAGTTGATGCTGCCGACGTCGACCGGCAGCCGCGGCACGGCCTGGCAGCCGTCGAGCAGCAGCTTCGCGCCAACACCGTGGGCGATCTCAGCCGCGCGTTTCGCGTCGAGGATCGATCCGAGCACGTTCGACACATGCGCGAAGGCGACGATGGCATGATCTTCGCTCGCCATGCGCTCGGCGGCGTCGAGGTCGATCTGGCCGTAGTGAGTGAGCGGAACAACGTCGATCTCGTAGCCGGCGATCTGCCACGGAACGATGTTCGAATGGTGCTCGAGCGCCGACAGCAGGACACGGCTGCGGCCGCCTTTCGGATGGCGCTGCGCGACGAGGTTGATCGCCTCGGTCGCCCCTCGCGTGAAGACGATTTCACTCTCCGCCCCTCCAATCAGCGCGGCGGTCGCGGCGCGGGCGGCTTCAAAGCTTTGCGTCATGCTCGCCGAGCGTTCGTACACGCCGCGATGCACCGTGGCATAATCGCGGCCATAGGCATTGGCGATGGCGTCGATCACCGCCTGCGGCTTCTGCGCGGTGGCCGCGGAGTCGAGATAATGCCAGCCGGCGATGGCGGGGAATTGGTCGCGCACGGCCAGCGCCGATTTAATGGGCGTCGCAATGTTCATGCGATGGCCCTCAATGCGGCGCGCGCCAACTCGGCAATTTCCTCACCGCCGTCCGCATCGTCCCACAATCCGCCAACGAAACCTTCGAGCAGCAACGCCCGGGCGCTCGCCGGGTCGAGACCGCGCGCGGCGGCATAGAAGAGTTGCTCGCGATCCAATTCGCCGACCGTCGCGCCGTGCGCGCATTTGACATCGTCGGCGTAAATTTCGAGCTCGGGCTTGGCGTTGGCGGTCGCCCCGCGATCGAGCAGCATCGCCTTGATCGATTGGATGCTGTCGGTCTGCTGCGCGCCGCGCGCCACTGCAACTTTGCCTAGGTAGGAGCCGGTCGCCTTGCCACCGAGCACGCTGCGCACGGTTTGCGAGGAGGTTGCCGATGGTTCGAGGTGGCGGACGATAGTGACGATTTCGAGCGTCGAACTGCCGCCGCCGATGTTGGCGGCGTGGAACGAAAAGTCGGCGCCTAGGTGGAGCGAAACATCGAGTTCGATGCGGCCATAACGCGCCGCGGTGTTTAGCGCGAAAATGCTTGCCGACGCCCCCGCTCGAAGCGTCATTTCGACGCGGCGGATTTGAACCTCTTCATCGCCCGGCATCCAGACTTGCTGCACCTTTTGCTGCGCAGCAATGTCGATACGCTCGGGCGTGGCGAGGTCACGCCAAACCTCGCCAAGCGCGACGATATCGGCGTATCGATACGCTTCCAGCTTGCGGGTCGGGAGTGCGGTCATGCCCCTCTCCCCTTGCGGCAGAGGGAGGGGCCCGCGCCGCAGGCGTGGGAGGGTGAGGGCCGTGCAGCCCCCTCACCCCGCTCGGCTTCGCCGAGTCGCCCTCTCCCGCGAGGGGCGAGGGGTTGGATCAAGCGCCTCACGCCGCCGCCTCCACATATCCCTCACGCTCGAGCTCATGCGCCAGTTCGGGCCCGCCGCTCCGCGTAATCTTGCCGCGGTCAAGGACGTGCACGCGGTCAGGCGTCACATAATCGAGCAGGCGCTGGTAATGGGTGATCAACAGCACCGACTTGTCGGGCGCGCGCATGATCGAGTTGATCCCCGCGCCGACCGCTTTCAATGCGTCGATGTCGAGCCCGCTGTCGGTCTCGTCGAGGATTGCAAGGCGCGGCGCCATGATGCCCATCTGGACCATCTCGGCGCGCTTCTTCTCGCCGCCCGAAAAACCGACGTTGACCGGGCGCTTGAGCATTTCAGCGTCCATCCCCATCGTCGCCGCCTGGGCCTTGGCGAGGCGGATGAACTCGGCGCCGCTGAGGTCGGCTTCACCACGAGAGCGCCGCTGCGAATTCAAGCTCTCGCGCAGGAACTGCAAATAGGACACGCCGGGGATTTCGACCGGGTACTGGAAGCCGAGGAACATCCCCGCGGCGGCGCGCTCGTGCGGTTCCATCGCGAGCAGGTCGCCGCCGTCATAGGTCACCGAACCTTCGGTCACCCCATACCCCGGCCGCCCGCCAAGCACATAGGCGAGCGTCGACTTCCCCGCCCCGTTCGGCCCCATGATCGCATGGATTTCGCCGGTCGGAACGGTCAGCGTCAGCCCGTTGAGGATCGCCTTGCCGGCGACGGTCGCGTGAAGGTTTTCAATTCGAAGCATTGGTTTGGCGCTCATTCTTACCGAACCGTCGGCTTGAAAGCAGCGCCCACGGCAGCATTGTAATGGGCGCGAGCAGCAGACCGATGATGACAAGCCACAACACCAATCCAACGAGCCATAGCGGTCCATCGTCGGGCATTGGCGGTGGATCAGGGAGTGAGAGCAAAGGTTTCCCGTTGAACCCCATGGTAAACCACCAAAAGGCCGGCGCGGCAATCATCCAGATGCCGCAGCTAATTTTATACCAATTGGGTAGTTTCATCCAACGCTCCCCTCTAGGCTAATCCCCAGCAGCTTCTGCGCCTCGACCGCGAATTCCATTGGCAGCTGTTTTAACACCTCGCGGGCGAAGCCGTTGACGATCAGGGCCACCGCGCTTTCGGGGTCGAGGCCGCGCATCTGGGCGTAGAAGAGTTGGTCGTCGCTGATCTTGCTGGTGGTCGCCTCATGCTCGATCTGCGCGGTCGGGTTCTTGACTTCGATATAGGGCACGGTGTGCGCGCCGCTTTCGCTGCCAAGCAGCAATGAATCGCATTGGGTAAAATTGCGGACGTTTTCGGCCCCCGCGAGAACCTTCACCAGCCCGCGATACGTGTTGTTCGAACGGCCCGCACTGATCCCCTTCGAGACGATCGTCGAGCGGGTGTTGGCGCCGATGTGGACCATCTTGGTCCCGGTGTCGGCCTGCTGGCGGTTGTTGGTCAGCGCGACCGAATAGAATTCGCCGACGCTGCCCTCGCCCTTCAAAATACACGACGGATATTTCCAGGTGATGGCGCTGCCGGTTTCGACCTGAGTCCAGCTGACCTTTGACCGCGCGCCGGAGCACAAAGCGCGCTTGGTGACAAAGTTGAAGATGCCGCCCTTGCCTTCGGCGTCGCCCGGGTACCAGTTCTGGACGGTCGAATATTTGACCTCGGCATCCTCGTGCGCGAAAATCTCGACCACCGCGGCGTGGAGCTGGTTTTCGTCGCGCATCGGCGCGGTGCAGCCTTCGAGATAGCTGACGTAGCTGCCCTTTTCGGCGACGATCAACGTGCGTTCGAATTGTCCCGTATTTTCGGCGTTGATCCGGAAATAGGTCGACAACTCCATCGGGCAGCGCACGCCCTCGGGCACCAGCACGAAGGTGCCGTCGCTGAACACCGCGGCGTTCAAACAAGCGAAGACATTGTCGCGCTGCGGGACGACCGAGCCGAGGTATTTTTTGATCAGCTCCGGATACTGCTGAATCGCCTCGGAAATGCTCAGGAAGATCACCCCTGCGCGCAACAATTCCTCGCGGAAGGTGGTCGCGACCGACACGCTGTCGAACACCGCGTCGACCGCCACTTTCCGCGCGCCCTCGACCCCGGCGAGCACCTTCTGCTCCTCGATCGGGATGCCGAGTTTCTCGTAGACCCGCAGGATTTCGGGATCGACCTCGTCGAGGCTGCCGAGCTTGGGCTTGGCCTTGGGCGCGGCGTAATAATAGCTATCCTGATAATCGATTGCCGGAATGTCGAGCTTGGCCCAGTCGACCTCTTCCATCGTCAGCCACGCGCGATACGCCTTCAAGCGCCACTCGAGCATCCACTCGGGCTCATTCTTCTTGGCCGAGATGAAGCGGACGGTGTCTTCGCTCAATCCTTTGGGCGCGAACTCCTGCTCGATGTCCGAGCTGAAGCCCCACTCATAGTCCTTGGCGATGGCCTCCTTGAACTGGGCATTTGGCGCCTGGGCGTTGGTGACGACTTGCTCGTTCATGACGCCAGCTCCTGCAAGCTGACTGCGCCGAGCGCCCCGCGCACTTTTTCGCCGACGACCCCCATGTGCGGCTTGAGCCGGCAATGGGCATCGAGCGCGCAGTCGGACGGTTCGTCGGAGCCGCTGCACTGGGTCATGGCGATCGGTCCTTCGACCGCTTCGACGATGTCGGCCAGGCTGATGTCGCTCACAGGGCGGGCGAGCGCGTAGCCGCCCCCGGATCCGCGCGTCCCGACCAGCAGCCCCGCAGCGGCGAGGCGCTGCATCAGTTTTTGCGCGGTGGGGAGAGGAACGCCGGTCTCGTCGCTGAGCTCGGTTGCCGACAGGCGCGAGGCTGCTTCGCGGCGCGCGGCCGCGGTCATCATCACGACCGCATAGTCGGCAAGGTGGGTGAGTCGCATCGAATAGGAGCTTTCCAGTCCTATTTAGGCGCTTGGCGGGAAAACCGCAACCGTCTAGGCGCGATCCATGGCGCTCTATCCGCTCCTCCGCCCGCTGATGTTCGCGTTCGATTCGGAAGCTGCGCATTGGCTGACAATTCGGGCCTTGTCGGTCATGCCGCGATCGTCCCTGCCGGAATTCCCGCCCGAACTGGCGAGCGAGGTCGCGGGCCTCCGCTTCCCCTCTCCGGTCGGGCTGGCAGCCGGGTTCGACAAGGATGCCGAGGTGCCCGACGCGATGCTTGGGCTGGGGTTTGGGTTCGTCGAAGTGGGGACGCTGACCCCGCGCCCACAGACCGGCAATCCCAAGCCGCGGCTGTTCCGGTTGGCGCTGGACCGCGCGGTGATCAACCGCTTGGGGTTCAACAATGGCGGGCAGGCGGCGGTGTTGGAGAGACTAGGTAAGCGGGAGCGGCGGGGACTCGTCGGCGTCAACATCGGCGCGAACAAGGATAGCGCTGACCGCATCGCCGACTATGCCGCGGGGCTGAGGACGATGAGCCCCGTCGCCGATTATCTCACAATCAACATATCCTCGCCTAATACCCCGGGTCTGCGCGACCTTCAGGCGAGCGGCGAGCTCAACGAATTGCTGGCGGCGGTGCGCGAGGCGCGGAGCGGGGCGATCCCCATCTTCCTCAAGGTCGCGCCCGATCTCGAGGCAGGGGATCATCAGCGCATCGTCCGGGCGGCGATAGATCATGACATCGACGCGCTGATCGTCGCCAACACGACCGTGTCGCGGCCCTTACTCCTATCGCACCATACAGAGGAAGCCGGCGGCCTGTCGGGACGACCGATGAAGACGTTGGCGCTCGAGCAATTGCGCGCATTCCGCGCCGAAACGGGCGGCGAACTGCCGCTTATCGCCGTCGGCGGGATCGAGAGCTCCGACGACGCGTGGGCGCGGATCGTCGCCGGGGCGAACCTAATCCAGCTCTACTCGGCCTTGGTCTACGAAGGGCCTGGCCTCGCCAAGCGGATAGGGAAGGGGCTTGCGCAGCGTCTGCGCGACAGCGGGTTCGCGAGCCTGTCCCAAGCAGTCGGGTCGGCCGCCTAGCGCGCGAACAGCACCACTCCCTCGCGGCGGGGATCGAACCCGCCATCGATCCGGCCATCGCGGATCAGAACGGCGTGAACCCCCGAATCCTCGCCTTGGCCGGGCTTGAGGTCGATGCCCCGCGCCTTCAATCCGGCGAGAACCTCGGGTGGGAATTTGGAGACCTCGCCTTGGAGGTTCGCCCCACGCGCGACGAGGTTGGGGAGCGCCAGCGCCTGTTGCATCGACAGTCCCCAGTCGATTGCCGCGACCAGCGATTTTCCGACGAACGCTAAGATCGACATCCCGCCCGCCGAGCCGATCGCGCCCGCGAACTGGCCGTCGCGAGTGAGCAGGATCAGCGGGGTCATTGACGAGCGCGGCCGCTTGCCCGGCGCGACGGCGTTGGCGATCGGGCGGCCTTGGTCGTCGACCGGGCTGAACGAGAAATCGGTGAGCTGATTGTTGAGGAAGAAGCCGTCGACCATTCGCCCGGTGCCGAAGATCGATTCGACCGTGGTCGTCATCGACACGACATTGCCGGCGGCGTCGCGGACGATGAAGTGGGAGGTGCCCGTGGGTTCGCGCGTGCGGTCCGGCGTCAGCATGCGGGCGCCGCGCGGAGTGCCCGCCGGTGGGGGGGCCGGCGAGGCGCTGCTGCCGATCTGCCGCGCCCGCTGATCAAGGTAAGCGGGGTCGAGCAGCCCGTCAACGGGCACGTCGACGAACGCCGAGTCGCCGACATACTGGTCGCGGTCGGCGTACATCAGGCGGCTCGCCTCGGCGAATAGGTACCAAGCCTGCGGGTCGCTCGGGCCGCGACCGGCGATGTCGGTCCGCTCGAGCAAGCCGAGCAATTCGAGCTCTCCGACCCCGCTTGCGGGGGGCGGCGCCCCACACACGAGGTAGATGCGATGCGGGCGGCACAGCGCCTGGCGCTTGACCGGGCGGTACGCAGCGAGATCCGCAATCGTCATCGATCCCGCGAGCGGCGCGTTATGGGTTCTCGCGACGATTTTTGCGGCGGTGCTCCCTGCGTAGAGCGCGGCCGACCCTTGCGCGGCGAGGCGGCGGAGGAACCCGGCATAGGGCGCGTTCCGAAGCCGGTCGCCCGCCTTCATGCGGCTACCGTCGGGGTTGCGGAAATAGGCGACCACATCAGGCGCGTGGTTCTCGGCATAGTTGCCGGCGATAAGGCGGCCGAGGCGGGGGCTGACGATGAAGCCGTCCGACGCAGTCCGTTCGGCGCTGCCGAACAGGGACGCCCAGGCGAGCTTGCCATGCTCGCGCTGCGCCTCGGCGAGCAGCGCGACCGCGCCGGGCACGCCCGTTGCGCGCCCACTCAACACCGCGGTGTCGAACGGCAGGGGCTTGCCGGCGGCATCGACGAACATCGACGGGCTAGCTTGGCCGGGGGCCGTCTCGCGCCCGTCATAGATGCTGACCGCGCGGCTCTTGGCATCGTAATAGGTCATGAACGCGCCGCCGCCGATGCCCGAGCTCTGCGGTTCGACCAGCGACAGCATCGCCTGAATCGCGACCGCCGCATCGGCCGCGCTGCCACCCCGCTCGAGTACCTCGATCCCGGCCTGCCCGGCGAGCGGATTGGCGGCGATGACGAAGGCACGCTTGTCTTCGGCGGTGGCCGGAGGCGCGAACGCTGTCGGGACACCGGCCGTCGAGACAGGCGCGGTCGGCACAGGGGCACAGGCGGCCAGCGGCACGGCGAGCAGCGGGATGAGACTGGAAAAGATACGCATAAGGCGTCGATAAGCCACTTGGCCGAAACCTGTCCATCGCGCATAGGAACCGACGCGCCCACCAAGAGGCGCTTGGGCGAGAGGGAAGACGAGCCGTGGAGCGGACGACGCTCGAACATTTCCCCAACCTCGTGACCATGTTTCTGACGCGGGCGCGTGAACGAGCCTCGGAGCCGTTCCTGTGGACGCGGCGCGACGGCCAGTGGCAGGCAACCAGCTATGGCGACGCCGCCCGCCAGGTCGCGGCGCTCGCCGACAGCCTCAAGAGGATCGGGCTCAAACCCGGCGACCGGGTCATGCTGGTCAGCGAGAATCGCCCCGAATGGTTGATCGCCGACCTCGGCATCATGGCCGCGGGCTGCGTCACGGTGCCGACCTACACCACCAACATGACGCGCGATCATCAGCATATCCTCGCCAATTCGGGCGCGGCGGCGGTGATCGTATCGACCCAGAAACTGGCCAAGGCGTTGATCCCGGCGGTGCTGTTCGCCTCCAACTGCCGGCATATCATTTCGATAGATCAGATCATCACCGGCCAATCGCCAGACATCGCGCAATTACATCTTTGGTCCGATCTGGTCGCGGGCGAGGCGGATATCGGCGCGCTCGAGCAGCGCATGGCCGGGGTCGGCCGAAGCGACCTTGCCTGCCTGATCTACACCAGCGGCACCGGCGGCGCGCCGCGCGGGGTCCGGCAGCACCATGGCATGATCCTCCACAATGTCGAAGGCTGCATCGACGTCATCGCCAACGACTTCGGCTGGGACGAAGAAGTGTTTTTGTCGTTCCTGCCCGCCTCTCACGCGTACGAACATAGCGGCGGCCAGCATTTCCCGATCGCGCTTGGGGCACAGATTTATTACGCGGAAAGCCTCGAAAAGCTCGCCGCCAACATCGAAGAAGTGCGGCCGACGATCATGGTCGTAGTGCCCCGCCTGTTCGAAATGCTGCGCGCCAAGATCCTGAAGCAAATTGGAAAGGACGGCGGCCTTCCGCAATATCTGATGAGCCGGGCCATCTCGATCGAGACCAAGCGGGTCGACGGTCGGTCGCGGCCGTGGGATCTGCCGATGGACGGCCTTCTCTCGCTGACCTTGCGCAAGAAGGTGCGGGGCAGGTTTGGCGGGCGGATGAAGGCGATGGTGTCGGGCGGCGCCCCCTTGAATCCTGATGTCGGCCTGTTCTTCCAGGCGATGGGAATGCCGATGCTGCAGGGCTATGGCCAGACCGAGGCCGGGCCGGTGATCAGCTGCAACCGGCCGAGCGCCGGCATCCGCATGGACACGGTGGGCCCGCCGCTCAAGAACACCGAAGTGCGCATCGCCGCCGACGGTGAGATCATGGTCCGCGGCGAGCAGGTGATGCACGGCTATTGGGACAATGACCAAGAGTCGGCCCGAGTACTCACCGATGGTTGGCTAGCGACCGGGGACGTTGGGCATCTCGACGAGAACAACCGGATCGTCATCACCGATCGCAAGAAGGATCTGATCGTTAACGACAAGGGCGACAATGTGTCGCCGCAGCGCGTCGAAGGCATGCTCACGCTGCAGCCCGAAATCCTTCAGGCGATGGTCCATGGCGACCGTCAGCCGCATCTTGTCGCCCTGCTGGTGCCCGATCCCGAGTTAGTGTCGGCGCACCAAAACGACCCGGCCGGGCTGGCGAAGGCGTTGTCGAAGGCGGTCGACCGGGTCAATGCGGAGGTCAGCGTGATCGAAAAGGTTCGGCGCTTCATCGTCGCAGACGAAGCATTCACGGTCGAGAACGAGCAGCTAACTCCGTCGATGAAGATTCGCCGTCACGTCATCGGCAAGGCTTATGGCGAGCGGCTCGACGCCCTGTTCAGGCGCTAAAAGCTACGATGGCTTAGTGAACGGGATGAACGGCCCGAACACGCAGCTGCCGCCACCCATGCCGGTGCGCAGGTCGACCACATGGCTGATGTCGCCTTCGCAGCTTTCGTTGCTGCCGAAATGGTGAGTCACCAACGTGTAGTTGCCGAAGCCGATTCCGGGGCAACCGCCACGCGGGTGCTGGACATAGACGGTGCGACCATCGCGGTAGAGGATCGTGTTGTCGTCGACGATTTCCATCTGATTGGTGCGATAGCTCGGCAGGCAGCGGACAGGCGCCCGCTGCGACCGGCCGGTGAGTGCCTCGGCCAGCTCGCGCTCGGCCTTGAGGCTACGCGCCTCCTGGATCGGTGCGGTCGAGCAGGACGCCATCAAGACAGCGGCGCCAGCCACGAACATAGTGAGTGCGGGGGAGGCTCGAACGGTCATGGCACGCTCCTGTTGTATCCTATGATCCCAATACACCCTTAGCCTGAACCGGGGCTTAGCGGAAATGATCCTTGGCGAGGCGGAGTTTCGCGAATTCGTCGACGTCGCGGGCACGGAGGAACGGATTGGTGGCGCGCTCCGCGGCGACATCGGTCGGAACGGTCGGCCGCCCAGCAGCTCGCGCCTCCTCGACAACGGTCAGCCGCTCGGCAATCGCCAGGTCGTCGGGGAAAGCTTGAGCCGCGAAGCGCGCGTTCGACAGCGTATATTCGTGCGCGCAATAAAGCGCCGTTTCCTCCGGCAGCGCGGCGAGGCGGCGCAGAGACTTGTGCATTTGCTCGGGCGTCCCTTCGAACAACCGGCCGCAGCCCATCGCGAACATCGTGTCGCCGACGAACGCGACTCCGTCGCCCGCGAACCAGTAGGCGATATGGCCAAGGGTATGGCCGGGAACCGCGATCACCTCGGCCTCCTGCGCTCCCAGGCTGACTCGGTCGCTATCGCCGAGCGGATGGTCGAGGCCAGGAATGCGGTCGGCCTCCCCGGCCGGGCCGTAGACGATCGCACCGGTCGCGGCCTTGACGGCCAGGTTGCCGCCGGTGTGATCGGGGTGCCAATGGGTGTTGAGGATGGTCGTGATACGCCAGCCGCGCGCCT
Organism: Sphingomonas sp.; assembly: GCF_013816785.1. Classification (GTDB taxonomy): domain Bacteria; phylum Pseudomonadota; class Alphaproteobacteria; order Sphingomonadales; family Sphingomonadaceae; genus Sphingomicrobium. The sequence continues at coordinate 46,414 of NZ_JACDDV010000010.1, forward strand.
CTGCAGCAGCCAGCACCGGCGCGGCGTCGCCGGGATCGACGACGGCCGTCTCGCCGCTGGCCGGATCGTAGACCAGCCACAGATAATTGTCGGAGAATGCCGGGACGGCAACGATTTCCATGGCTCGATTCCTAGGCCGGTCGGCCGAGGAGGGCCAGTGCATCCTCGGCGAGCTTGCGGGTGAGGTCGGCCGCCGGCAGCGCCTGCCCGAGAGGCGCCGATTGCCCGGCGAGGCTCGGCATGAAGCCAAAGTCGCGCTGCTGCTGCGCGGCGCGCCACAAGGGCATGGCGGCGGCGCCGGCGAGGGGATAGGACGGCGCCTCGCTTCGCACTGCACCGAGCTCGTCGACCAGGCGCCCGCGGACCGCCCGGGCAAGACCGCCGCTGTAGAGGTTGGTGAAGAGCGTCGGGCGCTCCTTGAGCATGTGCCGCTGCTCGGGCGCGAGAAGGGATTCGGGGCAGTGCAGATAGGCCGTGCCGATCTGCGCCGCGCTGGCGCCGAGCAGGAAAGCGGCAGCAATGCCGCGACCATCGCCGATGCCGCCGGCGGCGATCACCGGGACCGCAACCGCGTCGACGACCTGCGGCAGAAGCGCGAACAGCGTCATCGCTTCGGCCGGGTCGGCACCGAGGAAGCGGCCGCTGTGCCCGCCCGCTTCGATACCTTGGGCGATCACCGCGTCGACGCCGGCTCGTTCGAGCCAGAGCGCTTCCTCGACGCTCGTCGCGCTGGCGACGACGACGGTGCCGGCGGCCTTGACGCGATCGAGCAGAGCCTGTTCCGGCAGGCCAAAGTGAAAGCTAACCAACGCCGGTCGAACCTCTTCGACGACCGCGCAAGCCGCCTCGCCGAACGGCATGCGCGCTGGTCCGGGCGCGGCGGACTCTATACTGAATTGCTCGTAATAAGGCTTGAGCAAGGCGCGCCACGCCGAATCGTCGACCGCCGGCGGCGGCCGATGGCAGAAGAAGTTGAGGTTGATCGGGCCTTGGGCGCGCTCGCGCACGGCGCCCACCTGCGCTCGCAGTTCGTCGGGCGCGACCATTCCGCCGGGAAGCGAACCGACCGCGCCGCCGCGCAGCGCCGCGACGCACAGTTCAACCCCGCCGCCATTGGCCATCGGCGCCTGAACGATCGGCTGCTCTGACCCGACCAGGTCGAGAAAACACCGGTCCGGCCAGCCGCTCATGCCTATGGCTCGTTCCTATCCTGGCCTTCACCGTCGCCGTCGGGCCGCGCCGCGACCTGATTGGTGACGGTGAGCGGCACTCCGGCGACAGCGAGCGCGCGGCGCGCGGCCCGGCCCGCGGCGCCGTTGGGGTCGGCGGCCGCGGATTTGGTCCAATAAGCGCGGGCCCGGGCGTCCTCCCCCGCGGCCTGGGCGATATGGCCGGCCTCGAACATCACTTCGGGCGAATCCGGGGCCAGCCGCATCGCCCGGGCGATGGCGATCTTGGCGGTCGGGATATCATCCTCGCGCACCGCCAGCGCAGCCCAGAAGAACCATAGATAGGGGTCTTCGGCGATAAGCGTGGCCGCTTCGCCGACCTTGGCCCGGGCGATCTTCAAATTGCCCTGCGCCTCGGCCGCGCGGGCGCGGTCGAGCAGGGCGAGGCCGCGCTGCTCGGCCTGCAGGCCCTTGCCCGCCAGCGCCTTGTCGAGCGCGACTGCCGCCTTGGCCGGCTGACCCGCGGCAATCCACATGTTGCCGGCGGCAGCGAGCGCGCGGTCGCGCGCGGCATCGATCGCCGGGGTAAGCTCGGCGGCGCTTTCGAATGCTGCCGCGGATTGGGCGAAGCGGCCGGCCTTATTGGCCTCGACCGCGCGGCATGAC
>NZ_JACDDV010000075.1:0-2244 GCF_013816785.1 Sphingomonas sp.
GACTTGCGCACGCTGATGCCATGGGACCGCGAGATGGTGCTCGACAGCGTACGCCGGACTCGGCGGTGCCTGATCGTTCACGAGGATTTGCGCACTGGCGGATTTGGGGCGGAAATTGCCGCGGTGGTCGCTGACGAGGCATTCCTCGATCTCGACGCGCCGGTCGCGCGGGTGACAATGCCCGACATCCCGAGCCCGCATCACCCCAAATTGCTCGAATGGGCAGTGCCGTCGGTCGAGCGCATCCGCGCGGAAATCGAACGGCTAGTGGGGTTTTGAGCGTGATCGAGGTGCGCGTTCCCGACGAGCAGGAGGGCACCAAGGCGGTGGTCCGCGCCTGGCTCAAGCTCGTTGGGGATACGGTGGCGATCAACGATCCGCTGGTGGAACTCGAGACTGACAAGGTAACCCAGGAAGTCCCCTCACCGGCGGCGGGAGTGCTGAGCGAGATTTTGCTCGACACCGATGCGGAGGCGCTGCCGGGGGCGTTGCTGGGACGGATAAGTGCGGACGCCCCTGTTACGGGTTCCCCGGCGCAGGCCGGGGCCCAGGGTGCTGCGCCAGCAGCGCCTTCCGGCGCTCCTGGACCCCGGCCTTCGCCGGGGAACCGGGAAGGGGAAAATCGACTCTCCCCCTCGGTAAAGCGCGCCATCGCTCAGCATGGCATCGATCCGGCGCGTCTCACGGGCACTGGCCGCAATGGGCGCCTGACGCGCGAGGATGTCGATCGGGCGGCGGCGTCGCCGACCATGGTTGGCGACCGAGAGCCCCCCACTACCCAGTCGCGTCACTTCGCGGGTGGCGACATTCCCCACGACCGGATGCGGCTGAAGATCGCCGAGAATATGGTCCGCGCCGTGTCCCAGGCGCCGCACGTCACCGCGCTGTTCGAAGCCGATTTTTCTGCAGTCGCGGCGTACAAGGCGGCGCTCGCGGCGAAGGGCGTCAAGCTCAGCTACACCGCCTTTATCGTCAAAACCGCCGCCGAGGCGATGGCGGTCGCACCGGCGATCAACGGGCGGTGGGAGGAAGATCGCATCGCCATGTCTCCGACCATCGACATCGGGGTCGGCACCGCGCTTGGCGACAAGGGGCTGGTGGTGCCGGTGGTTAAGGATGCCCTTGCGCTGAGCCTGGAGCAAATCGGCGCCAAGCTCGACGACCTCACCGGCCGGGCTCGGGCAGGCAAGCTGACCGGCGCCGATGTGTCCGGCGGTAGTTTCACCATCTCCAACCATGGCGTCTCGGGCAGTCTCCTCGCCAGCCCCATCATCCTTCATGCCGGCCAGGCGGCGATCCTCGGCGTGGGCAAGCTGGAGAAACGGGTCGTGGTCCGCGAGATCGGCGGTCAGGACGCGATCCTGATCCGGCCGATGGCCTATGTCACGCTGACCATCGACCACCGCGTCGTCGATGGGCACCAGACCAACGCGTGGCTTAGCCGCTTCGTTGAGGTTTTGGAGAATTGGCCTACAAGCTAGCGGCGGGAGGCGGCGCGGGCAAATCCGCGCCGTGGATCGACACGGCCTGAGGCCGTGCGCCGGCCGACCCGCGACGTTACTTCGCTTATCGGGAATGGCGCACCCAAGAGGATTCGAACCTCTGGCCTCTGCCTTCGGAGGGCAGCGCTCTATCCAGCTGAGCTATGGGTGCGTGGGGTCCGCTTAGCTTGGCGAGCCCAACCCCGCAAGCTTACCAGCGCAGCAAGCGGGGCAGGACGATCCGGGCGGCAACCGCCGCGACCGGAACCGCCGCGAGGTGCCAGATGGCGAGGTGGGCGAGCGATTCCTGGGGGCACTCGAGGCTGTTCGCCAAGGCGCCGGTCGCGCCCGCGGCAAGGCCGACCAGCCATGACGCGCGCTCGGGCGAAACGGGCGCACCCTGCCTGAGCCAGGCGGCGAGGAAGGCGAAGGTGCCGAGGCCGGCGACGAGACCGAGCGCAAGACAGCGCAAGCCCTGATGCATATCGAGGCCGCCGACGAGCGCCGGCTGCGTAACGACGCCGAACAGCGCGACCATGGGCACCAGCAACAGCGCCGCGAGCACCCATGGCGCGCCGGACGCTGGCGCGCCGACTTGCGGCCGGGCCATGCGCACCGCGCCTGCGCCCGCGGCGGCGGCGAGCAAGATGAGCAGACCGGAGGTAACGCCAAGCATGGGTGTGGGTTCGCCAGCGATGACATCGTGGCGGAAGCCCAACGTCATGTAGACGAGGGCAATTGTCACCGCACCGACGACCGCAAG
>NZ_JACDDV010000075.1:2254-7111 GCF_013816785.1 Sphingomonas sp.
TCCGTGAGCTGATGGATCAACTCGTCATGGTCGTTCATGCTCATTCACTTTCCACCAGCGCCGCCAGCTTCTTGATGCCGCGGTGCACGTTGACTTTGACGAGGCTGGGCGACTGGCCGCTGACCCGCGCCGCCTCCTCGATGCTCAATCCTTCGACCCTGGTCAGGGTGATGGCGTTGGCCTGCCCGGCCGGCAGGCGGGCAAGCAGACTGTCGAGGCTGAGCCGCGAGAGGACGCTGTCCTCTTCATGCTCGACCATCGCGTCGCCTTCATGCAATTCCTCGGTGCGGGTCAGCTTGCGCAACGCGTCGATCCACCGATAGCGAGCGATCGCCGCCAGCCATGGGTAGAAGGGCCGCGCCGGATCGTAACTGGCGCGCTTGGTATGCAGCGAGATCAGCGTGTCCTGGACCAGATCGTCGACCATCGGCGGGGCGATGCGGCGCGCATAGTAGCGCAGCAGCCAGTCACGGCACGCGCCCAGAAGCGCGCGGTAAGACGGGCGATCGCCGCCTTGCGCCGCGGCCATCAAACGCCGCATTTCCTCGTCACGAAGGATCATGGTTCCTCTTAAGCAAACGGTCGCGTCAAGGTTACATCCTTTTGACGTTGGCAACCGATCGTTGCGCGCATGCCTCATTTCGTGCATCACGCCGATAGACTGCTGGGCGGGGGCTCGGCGGTCGACATGGATGTATCGCTTGCCGACAGGGGGCAGTTGAGCGTGACCGTTGATAGCGTCTTGCGGCGACTGGCCGCATGATCTTCAATTCGCTGACCTTCGTGGTCTTCTTCGCGATCGTGCTTGGGCTGCATCGCGCGCCGCTGCCGTGGACCGCGAAAAAGATCGTCCTGCTGGTCGCCAGCTACCTGTTCTACGCCGCCTGGAATCCGCCGTTCGTGATCCTGTTGTGGATTTCGACCGTGGTCGACTGGTGGGCGGCGCAGGCGATGGTCAAGTCGGGGCGGCCGTGGACGCGGCGGGCGTGGATGATCACCTCGGTGGTGGTCAATTTGGGGCTGCTCGGCTTCTTCAAATACGGCCAGTTTTTGCTCGATAATTTCATCGTCCTGGCGGGCGCGGCCGGGATTGCCTACCAGCCGGCCAAATACGACATCATTCTGCCGGTCGGGATTAGCTTCTACACATTCGCGACCTTGTCCTACACGCTCGACGTCTATCTGCGCCGGTCGAAGCCGGCCAAGCATTTTCTCGACTATGCGCTGTTCGTGACCTTCTTCCCGCACCTTGTCGCGGGGCCGATCATGCGGCCGACCGAGCTGGTGCCGCAGTTCGCCGAGGAGCGGCGCGCGACACCGCACATGATGTTGTTCGGCATGGCGCTGCTGACGCTGGGACTATTTCAGAAGGTGGTATTGGCTGACGGGTTTCTCGGCCCAGTGGTCGAGGCGGTCTACGACGCGCGCAAGGGCGTGCCGATGGCCCTCGACGCGTGGGTGGGGACCTTCGCCTTCGCCGGGCAGATATTCTGCGATTTTGCCGGCTATTCGACCAGTGCCATCGGGGTTGCATTGGCGCTGGGATTCGCCATGCCCGACAATTTTCGCTTCCCCTACGCGGCGATCGGTTTTTCCGATTTCTGGCGGCGATGGCACATCACTTTATCGAGCTGGCTGCGCGACTATCTCTACATTCCGCTGGGCGGGAACCGACACGGGCCGGCGCGAACCTATGCGGCGCTGATGGGGACGATGCTGCTTGGCGGACTATGGCACGGCGCAAACTGGACGTTCGTGGTGTGGGGCGGGCTGCACGGCCTTTATCTGTCGGTCGAGCGGTGGCTTAGGGGACGGTTCGCGAGCTATCGGCCGGGACCATGGATGCTGGCGGCGATCGGCGCGCTGACCTTCCTGCTCATCAACATCACCTGGGTCTTCTTCCGGGCCAAGACCTTCGGCGGCGCATGGACGATCCTGACGTCGATGGTCGGCGCGGCAACCAAGCCGGTGGCAATGATCGCCATGCTGCCGATGATCTACGCGATGACCATCGTGGCCGGAATCGTCGCGACCCATTGGGCGATGCGCGACAAGACGATTGAACTGGTGATCCAAAAGACGCCGCCACTGCTGCTCGGAGCGATCTGGGCGGTCATGGCGATGGCGATCATCGCGGAACAGGGGAAAGGCAGTGCCTTCATCTACTTCCAGTTCTGACCTGCACGGCATCATCCGGGAAGAGGGCGCCCTGCCTGCCGGCCTGAGGCTGACGGCCTCCGACCGGCCGGGCCAGGCGCAGCCGGTGCCCACCCGTGACATCCCGCGGCAACCTTGGGGGAGAATTGCGCTCGCTGCGCTACTGGCAGTCGGGCTGGGAACTTTTGCGCTCGAGGTCAATGCGCGGCGACTCGGCCTTAACCCGGGCGATCTCGACAATAGCGAGACCGATTGGGCTCACGAGCGCGCGCGCTCGTCCGGGGCGCAGGTGGCGATCGTCGGCGATTCGCGCATCCTGTTCGACACCGACCTCGACCGGTTCGAACAATTGACCGGCGAGCGCCCGATCCAGCTGGCAATCCACGGCACCAGCGCGCGCGCCTTGCTCAAGGATGTCGCCGACAATCCCGACTTCAAGGGGCTTCTGATCGTCGGGCTGGCAGACACGATGTTCTTTCAGCCGTTCGACGGCTACGGCGGCTATATTCATGAGCGCAAACGCTTCGAATCCCCGGCCAAGAGGGCGTCGGCGGTGCTCGATCATGCGTTGCAACGCCAGCTCGCCTTCCTCGATGGCAGTTACCGGCTGAGCGTCGTTGCACGGCGGCTGGACCCGGGATTGCGCGGTCGTCCCGACAACCCCTACCTCGATATTTGGAAACTCGCTCGGGTGGGCGATCACCGCCAGACCTGGATGTGGCCGCGGATTGTTTCCGACACCAGGCTTCGGGCGCATGCGCGCTTTGCGTGGGAAGGTTTCAAGCAAGAATTTCCTTTCACCCCTCAATTGGTCGGCAAGGGCCTTGCCGAGGCTGATGCGGCGGTGAAGGCGATTCGCGCGCGGGGGGGTGAGGTGGTATTCGTCCGCCCGCCCTCGGACATTCATTTGCGAGTCAACGAGGAAGCGCAGGTGCCCAAGGCCAAGGGCTGGGACGCGCTGCTTCGGACGACGAGGAGTGTGGGGGTTCACAACGATGAGTTACCGCCAAACCTCCGTCATCTGGCGATGCCCGAATGGTCGCATCTAACGCGGGCCTGCGCGACAGTGTTTACTGACGCCTATGTGCGGCGGCTGACGCAGCGGACAAAGCGACTGACGCTTCGCCGCGATGCGCCGCGGCCGCTAACCCGCGCGGACTGCCTGACCCCGGACGATCGACCGCTTTAGCGCTCGACGCAGAGCGCGATGCCCATGCCGCCGCCGATGCACAAAGTGGCCAAGCCCTTCCGGGCGTCGCGCCGGACCATTTCGTGCAGCAGCGTGGTGAGCACGCGCGCGCCGCTGGCGCCGATCGGGTGGCCGATAGCGATCGCGCCGCCGTTGACGTTGACCAGCTCAGGATCCCAGCCGAGTTCCTTGCCGACGCTGAGCGCCTGTGCAGCGAAGGCCTCATTGGCCTCGACTAAATCAAGGTCGGCGACCTTCCAGCCCGCCTTTTCCAGAGCTCGGCGGGTCGCCGGGACCGGGCCGATGCCCATGATCGACGGATCGACCCCGGCCGAGGCCCAGCTGGCGACGCGGGCGAGGACGTTGGCGCCGCGGCGCTCGGCCTCTTCAGCGCTCATCAGGACGAGGGCGGCGGCGCCGTCGTTGATCCCGCTGGCGTTGCCGGCGGTGACCGATCCTTCCTTCTTGAATGCGGCGCGCAACGCGGCGAGAGCATCGGCGGTGGCGCCATCACGAATATATTCGTCGCGATTGGCGATCGTGTCGCCCTTGCGACCCTTGATCGTCACCGGCGCGATTTCGCCGTCGAATTTACCGGAGTCACGTGCGGCGGCGGCGAGGGTTTGGGACCGCAACGCAAACGCGTCCTGCTCTTCGCGCCCGATCTGATATTGCTCGGCCAGATTTTCCGCCGTCATGCCCATGTGATAGCCGTTGAACACGTCGGTCAGCCCGTCCTTGATCATTGTGTCGATCAGGCTGACGTCGCCCATTTTGGCGCCCTGGCGGAGCGCCTGGCAGTGTGGCGACATGCTCATGCTTTCCTGTCCGCCGGCGACGACGATGGCGCTGTCGCCAAGCGCGATCGCCTGGCTGGCGAGGGCGACGGCCCGGAGGCCCGACCCGCACACCTGGTTGAGGCTCCACGACGGGACCTCCTGGGGGATGCCGGCGGCCATCGCCGCCTGGCGCGCCGGATTCTGGCCCTGACCGGCGGTCAGCACCTGGCCGAGGATGACCTCGCTGACCTCCTCGCCAGCGACGCCGGCGTCAGCCAGCGCCGCCTCGATCGCGACGCGGCCGAGCTCGTGCGCCGGGGTCGCCGCGAAGCTGCCGAGAAAGGCGCCGACCGGGGTGCGGCGCGCCGCGGTGATGACGACATCGGTCATGGTAAAGACTCCAGAATTGTTCGGTTGACCCCGCCCTAGCACCGCCTTCGCGGGTGCGAAACCGCGCCATGTTGCGGTGCGGGATGCAGCGGACTAGGCTCTGACAAATTCATTCAGGAGCAGGTGCATGGCCAAATCGGCGAGCGGCAGTTCGACGGGCAAGGTGACGATCAAGAAATACGCCAACCGGCGACTCTACGACACCGAGAGCTCAAGCTACATCACGCTCGACAAGCTGGGGACGATGATCCGCGAAGGCCGCGATTTCGAGGTCATCGATGCCAAGTCGGGCGAGGACATCACCCACCAGGTGCTGACCCAGATCATCGTCGACGAGGAAGG
>NZ_JACDDV010000076.1 GCF_013816785.1 Sphingomonas sp.
AGCTGATAGAGCAGGGACCATGTTCGTGCGCTTGCCCGGCAGGAAGCTCGAGCACGGTCAGCGCGGGGCGCTGATGGAGCGCAGAGATCGCGCCGGCCATCCCCAGCGTGACGGCGGACCGCGCCAGCCCAATTAGTCCCGATTATCCAGCAGCCGCACCTCCACCGGGACCCCATCGAAGTGATACTTCGATGGGAAACCTTCCACCGCCCCAACATCGAACCCATCCAACAGCCGCGCATGGACGCCCATCTTGCCGAAATCCTCGCCGAGCGTCTTCCAGTGCGTTCCGCATCCGCAAATGGGGCAATGGTGGATGCCGATCATCCGGTCGCCCCAGATGTATGGAACGGTCTCGCCCTCCACGGTCACGGCATCGTCGGGATAGAAAGCCACCAGCCATCCGGACTTGGTACATAAGGAGCAGTTGCAGCTCCCCACCCACTCCGGCGCATGCGGCACGCTCAGCGTCACCGCGCCGCAATGACAGCTTCCGTTGACCCGGCCCTCGTTCGCCATGCTTCCTCCAAACCCCATCGATAATAGCTCACCGCCTCTGCCAGACCACCCCCGCCACTCGACGATAGCCGCGTCGCGCGCGGCGGTCGCGCGCGCGCCCTTGTAATGCGCTCCGCCCTAATCCTCGATCGCATGGATCGGCCCGCAGTCGGCATCGACGATCGGCTGTTAAACCTTCGCCCGCACCACACATTTGTCGAGCTTGGGTTGAAGCGTGCGCAGCTTGATGACGGTCCGGCCGACCTGATCGTCGCTGAGCCTCTGAAGCTTTGCCTTGGCGGCGGTGAAACTAATCAGGCGCTCGATCGCCGCCGCCGGTTGCACACCTGCCGCAGCGGAATCGGGCGGCGTGGCTGCCGTCTTCGCCGCCTGCCCGGCAGTCGCGGCATCGCCCGCTTCGGCCTGCTCCTCGTCGGCTTTTTTATTGAGCGCCTCGACTTCGGCGATCACGCCGGCGGCGTCGAACGGCGTGCCCGCCGCGCTCAGTCGCTGAGCGACGACGCTCTCAACCGAAAACAGGGCGGACCGGATCATTTCGAAATATTGCCGTTGCGATGAGATGGTGACCTGCGGCTCGGCCTGAGGGGTTTCGTCGCCATCGCGGCCGGCTCCCGAAATTGTCGGGACCGGCTGCCCGGGCTCGGGGGTTCCGCCGGCCTCCTGCGCAGCGCTCAGCGTCTTGAGCGTATAGGGGTCGATTCCGACCGCTTCATTCTGGATGCAGAGCAAGGCGTTGAGGCCGTCGTTGAGCACCGCCGCCTTGTCCCTGGGCGCATAATAGGATTTGCCCTGGTTGAGGATGGCGCCGGTGGCCCCCGCGCCGATCGTCACGCCGGCCCCGGCGCCGAAGGCCGCCGCGGTGGCCGCTGCCGCCGCGGTCAGGAAGCTGGGTACCTCGAAGAATTGCCGCCCCTCTGCCGCCCGATCCCGCTGACATCGGTAGGTCAGGACGTAATTGTTGATCAGCAGCAAGGCGCCGTTGGTGTCGCGCCTGATCGAGCCGGGCCGCCCCGCCTCCGCGGGGGTGCAGGTTGCGTCGAAAAAGGTCTGGGTGCGCTTGGACTTCAGCTCCTGGTCCATGTTGACGATCGGCGGCGCAAAACTGGTAGTCGCGCAACCGGCCAAAACGAATGTTGACGATGCCAAAAGAAAATGCCGCAACTGCCCCTCCTGCGGATAGGCGACTCGGCGTGGCCATTATACCGAAAATTAATCGAGGCTCAAAGGCCATTCCCTGAGACTGGAAGCGCAACCGCTTCGGGCTCGACGCGGATCTCGACCCGTCGGTTCTGCGGCTCGCGCACGCCGTCCTCGGTCGGGATCAGCGGTCGCTCCTCACCAAACGAAGCGACATGCATCGCGCTGGTCGGAACACCATGCGCGGCGAGATAGGCGCGCACCGCCCCGGCCCGCCGCAGCCCCGCGACGCGGTTCGCGCCCGCGGGCCCCGACCGGTCGCTGTGCCCTGCAAGTTCGAGCCGGGCCCCCGGCTCACGGCGATAACCCTCCGCCACCCCATCGAGGATCGCCGCCGCGTCGCCGTTGATCTCCGGCTTGCCCCAGTCGAAAAACACCAGCTGGACGCCGGGCGGCGACGAAGGCGCAGGCTGCGCCGCGGCCAAGGGTGCGCCGATTGCGGCCAGCATAATCGCCTTCGACCACCCCACCATCGACCTCTCCCGCCACGCGTGCGCATCTCGCGCAATGCTATGAGGCTCGCCCCTCCGACGCAAGGCCGCACGCCGGCTCACAGCACGCAAAAAAACCCCGGGAAAGCCGAAGCCTTCCCGGGGTATTTATGTGCTTAGCCGTACCTTGGCTTAGCCGCGTTCCGGCTCCGGCGGAGGCGGCGGCGGCGGCGGCGGCGGCGGCGGCGGCGGGCACACGTCGGTCGCCAGGATCACCGAACCGTCCGGGCACGTCTGCGTCGCTGGAGGCGGCGGAGGCGGCGGCGGCGGCGGGGGTGGCGGCGGCGGCGGCGGAGGCGCGAAGTTGTAGATCAAGCTGGCCAGCAACGAGTGCGTGCGCAGCCTGCCTTCCAGCCGGCCATCGCTCGAATCACCAAATCTGATATTGGGGACGTTGAAGAAGCGATACTTGAGGCCGAGGTCGATATTGGCGCTTATCGCCTTGCGGACACCGGCGATAACCTGCCACGCGAAACCGCTGTCGCTATCGCTCGACGATCCAAATGCGCTGCCGGTGCGGACCGTCTGCCTGACACGCGCGACGCCGAGACCACCGCCGACATAGCCGTTCCAGCCATCGTCGTCGCCGAAGTCGAGCATACCGTTGGCCATCGCCGACAGGACGCGGAGCTTGCCGTCCACGGGAGTGACGATCGAAGTCCTGTTCAGCAATTGGCCGTCAATGGCTGCTTCGTCGATCGAAGCCCGCTTGTATCCGGCTTCGGCTTCGAGGCGGAAGGCGCCGAAGTCGTAGCCGCCGATCAGGTCGAGATCGAGCCCGGTTTTATAGTCGTAAATGACGGCGTCATTAACGTCGATGATCCTCGGCGCCGTAACCCCGATGTCTCCATCAAAGTCGAGGTTCGTGTCCTCGACGAGCATCGCGCCGCCTTCGACTCCAACATACCACGACTGGTCGCGAGCGACCGCCGGAGTGGCGAGCGTCGTCGAAGCGAGCGCCATCGCAATGGCCAGCTTCCGCATAAATATCCCCTTTCACTTGCATCCTAAGACAGAATTGCTTGAACACATTATGAGAGGGCGGGTTGCGGTGCAAGGTTGCAATTCCCCCGGCTGTTGCCGAAAAGCCGCAACCGAGCTGCAAAACTAGACTAACTAACGGGAATTATTGGATAATCTAGGCGGCGACTAGACCGTGGGCGCGTAACGCTGCCAGGATATTGCCGATTGCCAAGCGACCTTCCGCATCGACGGTCGATCCGCCGGCCGGTGCGGCAATCGCTTCCTGCCGGTCCCGCACGACGCTCACGCCGTTCACCCGAACCTCGCGCAGCCGCGCAACCCCGATCTCCCAGAATCCGCCGCGCCACGACAATCTCTCACCTGACGTCTTGATCAGCACGGACAAGCCGGCGCTGGGTGGCACGAACCGCCAGCCGCCCTCGCTATATCCGGCAAATTCGTCATCATGTCCCGCCCACGCTCCCGTCGCGCCGGTGGAGACGACGAAGCATTGCCCGACTACCGGACTTGCGGGGGGTGCGGTCGACGGCAGCGTCTCGACGACCGGGCACAATAGCATGTCGGCCAGTTGCAATGCTTCATTGTGGAACCACTCTTTCTGGGCCTGTCCCGGCGCCAGGAAGGGGAGCGCGAACCGCGGTGTCTGTTCCATCGATCAAATCCTTCAGATGATCAGCGTCAATACTGTCTCTCGCGAGGCGGCGAACGGGCCAACGCGCACGACCGATACGCCCAGCACCTGTCCAGCAGCTGCGGGAACGTTGGCCCAGGCGATCAGCATTGAGCCGCTCCCGGTTTCGAAGCTCCGCGTCCCCGCCGGGCCCCGAATTGTCAGGCGGTAGAGCTCAGCGAAGCCGTCGGGGGCAACCTCGACCGTGTCGAGCCATGCCCAGCCGCGGTGGCTTCGGCGGGTCCATGCGACGTGCAGCCCGGCTTCCGCTCGCCGGGTTTGCACATGACAGGGTGACAGCGGCCGCATCGCCTCGCCGCTCAGCAACCGCTGCGCGCTTGGCCATGGCGATGCATCGGATAAGCCGTGAGCGACCGCCCCGATGACCGCGTCGGCCGAGGACCGCGCAAGGTCGATGGGGCGCAGCGTCGCCGGGTCGATCAGGCAGAAGGCCTCGCCAGACCCGTGGTGATCGCAAGACCATTCGGTGCCCCGCCGACCGCGCAGCAATCGCGACAGGCGATAGGCGCCGCCGCCAAGGTCGTCGGCCCGGCCAAATTGTATCAGTTCGTCGCCAAGCATCGCCAAATTGGCGCCCGACATCAACGCCTGGTCATCGGCATTGCGCAACCGCTGCGCGGGATCGCTCAATTGAATCGCGACCTCGCCTTTAAGGTCGAGCAGCAAGGCCGATCCCCCGTCCAGCGCAGCTCCGGCGCGCCCGATAACCGCCTTGCGCGGCAGCGACAACGGCGCCAGCGGCTCGGCACCGATCCGTGTTTCGACGGGCACGGCTTTCCATGCGCCGACATTGGAGCCGGCGATATAAACGCGGATCGCGGCTTCGATGTCATCGCCCAGTGCCGGCGGCTCGATCAGCCTCAGTTCGGTTGGGCCAATCGTTGCATCGGCCTCGCTCACGGGGCGCCCCGGATCGGCGGGCAGTCCGACGGTGACCCTCGGCGCCGGTTCCGCCTCAACCGTCGTCCTCATAGCCTCAACCGTCACACGGCGCGCCGCCCATATGAATGTCGAGCCGGACAGCCGCAACCTGTCGCCCGGCTTCATTCCGATCCGCGCCGGAGGCAGGCTGATCGTCAGCTGGTCGCCGCTCGCCCAGCGTCGCGAAAGCGCATTTTCCGCCAGTAGTTTGGCGCCCTCCGCTTCTAGCACGGCCGGATATTCGATCCGCTCATCACGGACTCCGCCCGCCCCGCTCGCCGCGCGCATCTGCCCCGCCTGATAATCGCGCGTCGGATCGTAATAGGTCAGGGCGAGGCTGGTCGGCATGTCGGCGCTCGAAGCGCGCGCGCGCTGGGTCGGCGGCACCGATTTGCCTTCGGTGCCGCATCCCAACTCGTCCCCAGCGATCTCGGCCGGCGAACCCGAGGGCGACCGTAACTTTCCCATCTCCTCGCGCAGCTCGATGCCATTTAGATCGACCAATGGCGCGATGGCGTCGGCAATCGATCGCCCGTGCGCGGCATAGCCCGCCACTGCCTGGTCATCGCTGGCCTCGATCAGCCCGGCGCTGGCGTCGGCTAACAGGTATGCCAGCGGCACCTCGCCCGCATCTGCCTCGACCTCGAAGGTCAGTAACGGGATGCGATTGCCGAACTCGGCCAGCTCGAAATTTTCAAATATAGCCAGCGCCAGCCCGCGAAATGCGGTGGACTGATCAATTGTCTCGATCGACGCGATCAATGGATCGACTGGCTGATCCTCATCGCCCGCGACCAGGCGGAAGTCGGTCCTGACCTTGAAGTCTCCGGCCGCCCCACGAATCAACTTGCCGTCGGCCCAGATACGCTTGACGCGGATAATCGGTCGCGACGACAGTGCCACCGCCAGGCTTGCCGAATAACGATAGGCGATTGCCTCGGGTGAGCCCTTGCCGCCGCCCTCGATCGCTTCCTCTTCCTTAAGATCGGTTGCCCACACCACCGTTCCGGCAACCCGCATCGTTCCATAGAGTCGCGGGATTTGCGAGCCATAGCTTGAAGTCTGCACCGACAAATCCCCGAGCCGTGGCCCCTTTCGCGGCCCAGGTCCGAGCAATTGCTGGTCAATCGTCTGGCCGACCAAGCTGCCGAGCGCACCGCCAAGCGGCCCGCCGAGCGCGGTCCCTACCGCCGTCAGAACAAGCGTCGCCATCCTTATTTCCTCCGCCGGCGGTAAATTGCGCAAACCCGCCAGCGCGGACGGCCTGGGGTTTCGACCACTCGCCGCAGTCGCGCGTCGGCGTGGACGAACCCGCGTGCCGTCAAAATTCCAAGGTGAAATTGCCCCTCGCCCGCGATCATCAGAATTAGGTCGCCGATGCGCTTCCGGCTCGGCGCCACCCGACGGAAATCGCGCGTCAGCGTCGCGACCAATTCCGCGCCATGGTCGCCGCGCAGCCGATAATTGCGCCGCACCCGGTCGGGCGACAAGCCGCACGCCGCCAGCACCAGCCCAACACAGTCGAGTCCGGCCCCCGCGTCGCGCCCTTGGGCGCGGAACGGCCGCCCGACGAGCGCCACCGCCCGCTCGGCATCGATCATCGCCATCGTTCAGGCTCCCGGGTAACGTGTCAGCAGGTCATTGCCGGGGAGGTGCGGCTCGCCCCGGAAATTGGCGGCGTTGGCGAAGCGGCCCGCGCACGTCGCCAACATCTTGTCGCATCCCTCGACGAGCTCGACCGCGGTTCCCGCCGCCACATCGACGCTCAGCGCCGATCGAAGGGAAAGCTCGTCGCCGTCGACCCCCAGGATCACTCGGCGCTGACCATTCGCGCCACCAGCCAAAATCCGCAGCTGCCCGAAGCGGAACCGCGCATCGATCGCACGGTCGATCCGCACCGTATTTCCCTCGGTTGAAACGACGTAAGCTCGCAACCGACGCCCCGCCAAATCGACTCGGCACCGCCCATCGCCCAGTTCGGCCCGGCATTCTGGTGACGTGGCCGGGCAAATCGGCGCCTCCAGCTTCGCGGCGACCCCCAGCAAGTCGACGCTAAAGCTCTCGCCCTTGCTCGCCACCTGTCCCAACTCGCCCGACAGCAGCTCGATCTCGCCCGCGTCTGGCTGTTCCCAGTCGACCGCAAACAACCGGAGTGCCGCCCCGTCCCACTGCCCCGCGACAATATCGGCTTCGCTGATCGCCGCGCTGGTCAGCGAGCCCGCC
>NZ_JACDDV010000077.1 GCF_013816785.1 Sphingomonas sp.
CTATGAGGTGCAACGCTCGCTGCTGTCCGGCGCGAGCCGCTTGGCGGGTCTTGGCGCCGGATGGCTCAACAACCCGTCCAATCCGTTCGGCTATTCGTCGATGGGGCCACTGGTGGCGGCGGGGTTAGGCGTATTCGCCCATGCCTCGGCTCCCCGCGGCAAGCCCGAGTTCGGGATCATTGAAACACAGGTCGGCAAGCAAAAACACGCGGTCGACGAGGATATCGTGCTGCGCAAGGCGTTCGGGCAATTGAAGCGATTCAGGAAGGTCGGCGTGACCGGGCAGGAGCCGCTGTTGATCGTCGCGCCGATGTCGGGTCACTATGCGACCTTGCTCCGCGGCACGGTCGAACGGATGCTGCCGAGGCACGACGTGTTCGTCACCGATTGGCGTGACGCCAGGCAAGTCGGCCTCGACGAAGGGCGTTTCGACCTCGACGATTATGTCGATTACCTGATCGAATTTTGTGCGGCGGTGAAGGAAACGACCGGCAAGCGGCCGCACGTGCTGGCGGTATGCCAGCCAGCGGTCCCGGCCTATGCCGCGACCGCGGTCATGAACGCCGACAAACATGTGGCCCGACCCAAGACGCTGACGATGATGGGCGGGCCGATCGACACCCGCCAGGCGCCGACCGCGGTCAACACGCTGGCGACCCAGCGGTCGCACAGCTGGTTTCAGCAAAACGCGATCGCGACCGTGCCGATGGTCTATGCCGGGGCGGGGCGAAAGGTTTATCCGGGCTTCCTCCAGCTCGCCGGTTTCATGACGATGAACCTTGGCAACCACCTCGTCAGCCATTGGGAGATGTTCAAGCATCTGGTGGTCGGAGACGAGGAAGGTGCCGACGCGACCCGCGATTTCTACGACGAATATCTGTCGGTGTGCGACATGACCGCGGAATTCTACCTGCAGACGGTCGATGCGGTGTTCCAGCGGCATTTGCTGCCCAAGGGCGAATATATGCATCGCGGCAAGAGGGTCGATCCGGCCGCGATCAAGGACACCGCGCTGCTGGCGATCGAAGGCGAGCGCGACGATATTTCGGGCCTCGGCCAGACCCGCGCGGCGCTCGACCTTGCCAGCAAGCTGCCGGCGTCCAAAAAACAATATCTGATGGCCAAGGATGTCGGCCACTACGGCATCTTCAACGGTCGCAAATGGCGCGAGACGATCGCGCCGGTGGTCGAGAAGTTCATTACGGCCAACGGGTAGCCGGAAAGCTATTTCCCGTGCCGCACGCGGCTATCGACCGGGGCTTGTTTGCGCTCCCCTAGGCCATAATCTAGGCCATAATCGCGGATCACCTCGGCGACGCGCAAACGATAATCGCGAAAGGTCTCGGCCCGGCCTTCGGCCTGGGTCGCGCGGTGGGCCGGCTGGTTGCGCCACGCGGCAACCGCCTCCTCGTCGCGCCAGAACGACAACGACAGCATTTTGTCGGGGTCGGTGAGGCTCCGGAACCGCTCGATCGAAATGAAACCATCGGCTTGCTTGAGCGGAGGGGCCAATTCGGCGGCGAGCTCCAAATAACGTGGCGCCTGGCCGTCGACTGGGATCACCTCGAACAGCACTGCGATCACCGAATGGCCTTCAGGAAAATGCGATCCTCGCGCCGGATAAAGCGGTTGGCGCGGGCGAAAGCGAATGCCTCGCGGCCGACGGGATCCTCGCGAAGACGTGCCCGGTAGGTTTCATACGCGGCGAGATCAGCGATGTTGTAAAGCGCGTAAGCGGTGGTGGCCGATCCTTCGTGCGGGCCGAAATAACCGATTAGGTCGGCGCCGCAGCGCGGGATCGCGTCGTTCCAGAATCGAGCATATTCGGCGAACTGCTCGGGCTGGGCGGGGTCGATGTCGTAGCGGATGACGCAAGTGATCATGGGGCGACAATAGTCGGTTGATGCGGGCCATAGTTCGGTTTAGGCCGAACTATGTTCGACGGCCCCCGCATCGCTCAACTCGCCTCGCTGATCGGCGATCCGGCGCGGGCCAACATCATATCGTCGCTGATGGACGGCCGCGCGTTGACCGCCAGCGAGCTGGCGTCGGTGGCGGGAGTCGGCCCGTCGACCGCCAGCGAGCATCTCTCCAAGCTTGAGCAAGGCGGCTTGATCGAACGGAGGCGGCAAGGTCGGCACTGCTATTTCGCGCTCGCCGGGTATCAGGTAGCCGATGTCATCGAGGCTTTGATGGGTCTTTCGGAACGAGCCTCGCCCAAGCCGGTGCGGGTCGGGCCGCGCGACGCGGCGATGCGCGAATCGCGAATTTGCTACGACCATCTCGCCGGTGCGAAAGGGGTGGAGCTGTTCCGCGGCCTCGGTCGGCGCGGCTTGCTGAGCGGCGGCGACCGACCCGGGCTGACCGCCGAAGGCCGGGCCGCACTAGGCGCAATGGGGGTGGCAATCGCCAGCCTTGAGGGCGGGCGGCGGCCGATGTGCCTGGCGTGCCTCGACTGGAGCGAGCGCAGCACGCACCTTGGCGGCGCGCTTGGGGCGGCACTGCTGGGCCTGATGATCGAGCGCGGCTGGGCGGCGCGGCGCGGAGGGCGCGTGATCCATTTGTCACCAACCGGCGAGCGGCGCTTCGCCGAGCATTTCGGCTAAACGGCGGCTCAAGCCTGTTTCATCTTGACCTCGCCGACCAGCAGGGTGGCGGCGGCGCTTGCCAGCACGGCGGCGATGGCCGAGCCGGTCAGCGCGAGGTGGAACCCGGGGATTAGCGCCGCGCCTTCCTTCGACAGGACGACGCCGAGCAAGGCGGTGGCGATCAAACCGCCCAATCGCGCGACCGCGCTGCTGAAACCCGAGGCGGTGCCGGTGTGCTTTTCGTCGACCGAGCCCAAGACCGACGAGGTCAATGGCGCGACCGCGATTGACATGCCCGCCGCCATCACCGTGATCGCCGGGAACACCGTCGTCCAGTAGCTCGCGTCGCTGCTGATCCGCTGGCCGAGCAGCATACCGCCGGCGACCACCAACGGACCGGCGACCAGGAACCAACGCGGGCCGAGGCGGGCGGCGAGACTACCCATCTTCGGCGAGGCGAGAGTGAGCAGGGTCGGCAGTGGAAGCAACGCCATGCCCGCCTCGACCGGCGAATATCCCGCGGCGGAAATCAGCACATAGGGGACCAGCAACATCGCCGCGCCAAACGCGCCGTAGAGCAGGAAGGACAGGAGGTTGAGGCCCGAGAAGCAGCGGTCGGCGAACATGCCGAATGGCATCATCGCTTTGTCGCCACGGTGCTTTTCGACCCAAAGAAAGGCCGCGAGCATAGCGATCCCGGCGGTCATCGAGCCGAGGGCGATCATGTCGAGGCTGGACGAGGATGACCAGCGGGTAAGGCCATAGGTCGCGCCGCCGAGGCCGGCGGTGGCAAGCAGCGCGCCGGGATAGTCGGTTCGCGCGGCGCCCTTGTCCTGGCTCTCCGAGACGAAGCGGATCGCGAGCAGGATCGCGCCAGCAGCCAAGGGCAGGTTGATATAGAAGATCGACGGCCATCCGATATGGTCGACCAGCCAGCCCCCGATCAGCGGCGCGACCGCCGCCGACGCGGCGCCCGCCGCCGCCCAGATACCGACCGCGCGCCCGCGTTTCTCTCCCTGGAAGGCGGCGTTGAGCAGCGCGAGGCTGTTGGGCAAGAGCAGCGCGGCGCCGACCCCCTGCGCGGCGCGAGCGGCGAGCAGCAGGTCGAGGCTCGGCGCAAGCGCGCAGACCAGGCTGGCGAGCGCGAACAGGGCGGTGCCGAACACCAGCAATAGGCGGCGGCCGTAGTGATCGCCCAGCGCACCGCCGAGCAGGAGGAGGGCGGACAGGGGCAGGAGGTAGGCGTTGACCACCCACTGCACTTCGGCGGCGCCGGCGCCGTAGCTGGCGCGGATCGCGGGCAGGGCAACGTTGAGCACCGAACCTTCGACGAACGACAGGCTGGAGGCGAGGATGCAGGCGGCGAGCGTCCAACGCGGATCGGCGCGCGGACGTTCGCGGGCGCGAGCGTTCACTTGGCGCGGTTCTCCGCCGAATCGAGCGCGGCGTGAACCATCGCGCTCCATATGCCGGGATCGCCGGCAGCGGCCATGACCGGATCCGGCTCGCGCAGTTCTCGCAGGATGGCCAGCGCGTGGCCCTGATAATCGCGCCAGGCGGAATCGACGTCGCGCGCGGCGTGAGAATCAGATCCATCGGCATTGGCGCTGCGATCATAGCCGGCGAGGACCCGGGCGATCCGTTCGACGAGTGGAGTTGCGGCTTGCGGCATGGCGAAAATCTCCTTGTCGGCTCAAACCCGTGCCGGGCGGATAAGGTTCATCCGGTTCGCCGGTTCATCGCGTGGCCTTGGGCGGCGGGTTCAATCGCTCGATGAGGCCCCTCAACATGCGCCGCGCGGCTACCACCAGCCATAGCGAAAGAACCACCAGGCAGGCGGCGATCAGTGCGGCGGCGATGGGATTGGCGATGGCCAGTGCGAGCAAGCCGCCAGTGGCGATATCCTCGGCGGTCGAGACGATGACGTTGCTGAACGGCTCGGGACTGGCGTTGACCAGCGTCCGCGCGCCCGCCTTGCCGGCATGGGCGACGAACGCCGCGCCGCCGCCCAGAAGGAAGCTAGCAACCTGCCAGCCGGTGTCACCGCTATCGACGATGGCCAGACTGAGCAGCGCGCCGCCCAATGGCCGGATGAACGAGTGAACCGCGTCCCATGCGCTGTCGACCCAGGCGATCTTGTCGGCGAAGAATTCGGCGAACGTCCCGACCGCGGCAACCGCCAGCAGCCAATTGTTGGCGAGAATGTCGAGGCCGTGGAGCTGCTCTGGCAGCGCGATCCATCCGAATTTCATGGCGAGGCCGGTGACCAAGGTGACCAGGTAAAGCCGCCAGCCCGCGAGGAGGCTGGTCGAGGCGGCGAGGGCGACGAGTTCGACGGGGGTCATGCGGGAAAGGTGGCGCGGATTGGATTATAGCGCAAGAGAACACCTCCGTCAGCCTTGGACAGGACGACGCGGAGTAAATCCGTGCCGTTGGTCCTGTTGTCGCTGTCCGGCGCAGGCCGCCCGCCATTCGCCGGCTCTTGGCGCTGCCTCACGATTGCTTGCGCCATCACTCCGCTCCGCTCGGCGGCCTCATAGGACCTCGAACAATCCCGCCGCGCCCATGCCGCCGCCGACGCACATGGTGACGACGACGTAGCGGGCGCCCCTGCGCTTGCCTTCGATCAGCGCGTGGCCGGTGAGGCGCGCCCCGCTCATGCCGTAGGGGTGGCCGATCGAAATGGCGCCGCCGTCGACGTTGAGCAGCTCGTCGGGGATGCCGAGCTTGTCGCGGCAGTAGAGCAACTGGACCGCGAACGCCTCGTTCAATTCCCACAGGCCGATGTCGTCCGTTTTTAGACCGAAGCGCTGGAGCAGCTTGGGCACCGCGAACACCGGGCCGATGCCCATCTCGTCGGGCTCGGTGCCGGCCACGGCCATGCCGACATAACGGCCGAGCGGCTCGAGCCCGCGTTTGGATGCGAGTTCGGCGTCCATCACGACGCAAGCCGAGGCGCCGTCCGAGAGCTGGCTGGCATTGCCCGCGGTGACGATCGCACCTTCGCCGCGCACCGGCTGGAGCGAGGCGAGACCCTCGATCGTCGTGTCGGGGCGATTGCCTTCGTCCTTGTCGATGGTGATGTCGCGCATCGAGACCGCGCCGGTCTCCTTGTCCTTAACGCCCATCTTTGCCGAGCAGGCGACGATTTCGGCGGCGAGGCGCCCTTCCGCCTGGGCAGCGACGGTCCGGTGTTGCGATTGGAGCGCATATTGGTCGCACGCGTCTCGGTCGATGCCGTAGCGCTTGGCGACGTTTTCGGCGGTGTCGATCATCGGCATATAAACATTTTTGTGCATCGCCAGCAGTTCCATGTCCGGGCCGAGGCGCATCTCGGCCGTTTGAACCATCGAGATGCTTTCGACCCCGCCAGCGACGCAGATATCCATGCGATCGACGATGACTTGCTTGGCGGCGGTGGCGATGGCCATCAGCCCCGACGCGCACTGGCGGTCGATCGACATGCCGGCGACGGTCACCGGCAGCCCGGCGCGGAGCGCGGCGGTGCGGCCAATCGTCGCCTGCACCCCCTGCTGCAGCGCGGCGCCGATGATACAGTCGTCGACCTCGGCCGGATCGATCTTCGAGCGTTCGACCGCGGCGCGGATGGCGTGCGCGGCGAGGGTCGGCGAGGGGGTGGCGTTGAACGCTCCCTTATAGGCGCGGCCGATGGCGGTGCGGGCGGTGGAGACGATGACGGCATCGCGAGCGGACATGGAAATTCTCCCTAGGTAAAAATGAGGCCGAGCCATTGAGCGGTGAGGGCCGGCTTGGGTTCGCCCTCTATCTCGACCGTGATATCATGGTGGAGGAGCAATTGGCCGGGTGCCTTGTCCTCGGCGGCGGTCAGCGTGAAGCGGCCGCGAACGCGCTTGCCGGCGCGGAGTGGGGCGATGAAGCGCACGCGGTCGAGGCCGTAGTTGACCGCCATCTTGGTGGTGTTGGGCATTTGCATCACGTCGGCGGCCATTCGGCTCAACAGCGACAGCGAGAGGAAGCCATGGGCGATGGTGCCGCCAAAAGGGGTCTGCGCGGCGGCGGCGGGGTCGACGTGGATGAACTGCCGGTCCTCGGTCGCGTCGGCGAAGGCGTCGATGCGCTCCTGAGTCACTTCAATCCAGTCGGACACGCCGATTTCGGCGCCGATGCGGGTACGGATGTCGTCGAGGGTGGCGATGGGCATCGGCGCCCGGTCTAGGCTCGCTCGAAGAGCGCTGGCAAGCCCCGGACAAGCGACGCTACGGCAGCTTGCGCTCCTTGGCGGATGCCGGTGGATTGGGCGCCGCCCACGGCATCACAAGCGTACCGTCGGGGGCCGCGGTGAAGGTGGTTTGGGTGGGGTAGGCGAAGTCGATCTGTTCCCGCGCGAACAGGCGGGCGATGGCGATGATGATCTC
>NZ_JACDDV010000011.1 GCF_013816785.1 Sphingomonas sp.
ACGCCGCCGACGCGGTCTATGTCGGCGAGCGCTCGCAGGGCGTCACCGTCCGCTTGGGCGCGCTCGAGGATGTGCATCGGAGCGAAGGCGAGGAGATTGGCCTGCGCCTGTTCCGTGGGACCTGCAGCGCCAGTGTCGCCTCGTCCGACCTCGGCGCCGATGCCCTCGCCGCCCTGGTCGATCGCGCCTACGCCATGGCCGGCGAAGCGCCCGAGGATCCCTATGCCGGCCTCGCCCCCGAGGAGTTGCTGCTGCGCGCCGACCCGGCCGATCTCGACCTCGACGACGGCGGTGATCCGGACCCGGCCGAGCTGCGCCAGGCCGCGCTCGCCGCCGAGGATGCGGCACGGGCCGTCCCGGGCGTGACCAACTCCAACGGGGGGAGCGCTTCGGCCTCCGCCTCGTCGTTCGCCATCGCCACCAGCCATGGCTTTTCGGGCGCGACCCGTGCCACCGGCTACAGCCGCTCGGCGAGCGTCGTTGCCGGTGAAGGCGAGACGATGCAGCGCGACTATGGCTGGCACTCGGCGCGCCACCTCACCGATCTCGAGACGCCTGAGGAAATCGGTGCGCGAGCCGCGACCCGCGCAGTCGCCCGGCTCAGTCCGGTGCGGGTCAAGGCCGGAAAGATGCCGATCCTGTTCGACCCACGCGTCGCTACCACGCTGCTCGGCCATCTGGTCGGCGCAATCACCGGGTCGTCGATCGCGCGCCAGGCAAGTTTTTTGCTCGAAGCTCTAGGCACGGAAGTCTTCGCCAGGGGTGTGACGATCCTCGACGATCCCCTGCGCCAACGCGGCCTGCGCAGCCGGTCGTTCGACAGCGAAGGGCTTCCGGTCCGGCCGGTTGCCCTGGTCGAGGATGGCGTTCTCACCGCCTGGCTGGCTGACAGCGCGTCCGCGCGCCAACTCGGCATCACGCCGACCGGCCACGCCGTGCGCGGCGTCTCGGGCGCGCCGGGTGCGGGTCCATCGAATCTCTACATCGCCACGGGCACTCGGAGCCGTGAAACAATGATCGCCGATTTGGGCGATGCAATCCTCGTTACCGAACTGATCGGGCAGGGGGTTAACGGCGTCACCGGCGACTATTCGCGCGGTGCGGCGGGGTTCCTGATTTCGGGTGGCGAGATAGGCCCGGCGGTCGCCGAAATCACCATCGCCTCCAATTTGAAGGCGATGTTCGCCACGCTGGAGCCCGCCACTGACCTCCGTTTCCGCCGCGGCATCGACAGTCCGACGCTGCTGGTGCCCGAAATGACGGTGGCGAGCGCTTAATTTCGCTCGGAAATACGATTTAAGCCTAACCTGGCGAACTCGATCTTGGGGCAGTGGTTCATCACCACCTTGAGCCCCGCCGCCTCGGCCTTCGCCGCAGCCTCGGCATCCTCGACGCCAAGCTGCATCCACACCGCCTTGGCTCCGGCCGCGATCGCCGCGTCGACGATTGGGCCAACCTCCTCGGACTTCCTGAAAATATCGACGATGTCGATCGGCTCGCCGATTTGAGCCAGCTCGCGCCAGACATATTCGCCATGGACATGCTCGCCCGTAATGCGTGGGTTGACCGGGATCACGCGATAGCCCTGATCCTGCAGGAACTTCATCACGCCATAGCTGGCCCGGCCCGGATTGTCCGAGGCGCCGACCATGGCGATGGTCCGCGCATTCTGCAGCAAGTCGGCGATGTCCTTGGGGTCGGTCAGCGGCATAAGCTTCTCCTGTCGCTGCACCAATGCTTCAGCCGCCGACTTTCTCCAGTTCATCGAGCAGCCGCTGCGCGATGGCCAGGAAAGCGTCTGCCGCCGGGCCTTCGCCCGCCGCCGGGGGAGTGCCCGCGTCCGACATTTTGCGCAGGCTGATCGATAGCGGCAGCCTCCCCAGGAAGGGCACGCCCATTCGCACCGCGCTGGCCTCCGCCCCGCCACTGCCGAACGGGTCGCTTTCCTCGCCGCAATGCGGGCACACATAGCCCGCCATATTCTCGACCAGGCCGATCACCGGGACGCTGGTCTTGCCGAACAAGTCGATCGCCCGCGCGGCGTCGATCAACGCGAGGTCCTGGGGCGTCGAGACGATCAGCGCGCCGTCGGGCCGCGCCTTTTGGATCAGAGACAATTGCACGTCGCCGGTGCCGGGCGGCAGGTCGACCAAGATCAGCTCGGTGTCGCCCCATGCGCCCTCGATCAACTGGGTCAAAGCACCCGACGCCATCGGCCCGCGCCACGCCAGTGCCTGGCCGGCTGGCACCAGCTGGCCAACCGACAGCAATTTGACGCCATAGGGCGTATCGACCGGAAACAATTTCTCCTTCTCGGCGCGCGGCTTGTCGTGCGAGTTGAGCAGGGTCGGTTGCGATGGCCCATAGATATCCGCGTCGATCAGCCCGACCCGCTTGCCCATCCGCGCCAGCGCGACCGCGAGGTTGGCGGTCAGCGTGGATTTGCCGACCCCGCCCTTGCCCGATCCCA
Organism: Sphingomonas sp.; assembly: GCF_013816785.1. Classification (GTDB taxonomy): domain Bacteria; phylum Pseudomonadota; class Alphaproteobacteria; order Sphingomonadales; family Sphingomonadaceae; genus Sphingomicrobium. The sequence goes on from NZ_JACDDV010000011.1 coordinate 2,471, forward strand.
CCGCCACGATCCGCCGCTCCGACTTCGCGGCAGTCATCGCGATGCGCACCGCCCGCGCCTCCGGCAACGCCGCCTTGATTTGCCCCTCCAAAACCTCGCGCCCGGCCGCATCGAGCCCGCTCGCATCGACTACCAGGCTCGCCACCCCATCGACCCATTTGCGGCTGCGGATTCGCGGCGCATCGGCAAGTGCGTCGAGCGGGGCCAGCGGATCCGCCGCCATCAGATGCCGCTCACCAACATGTCGAAGGCGTTTAAGATCGTAAGATCCTCATGCGCCAGCGAACCGACGATTGGGCCAAGCATGGTCTGTGGGACCGCTGCGGCCAAAGGGATGGCCAATACATATTCGTCGTTGCCGATCGCTACGACCGGCGCGAGCCGCGGCATCGACCATCTCGTATCCGCTCGCGGCATCAATGGAATGACGAAACAGGTTTCAAGCGATCCCAGCGCGTCAGCCTGGCAAATCACGACCAAGGCGCCATTGTCGCGCAACGAATGAACGTCGAACCGCGCCATCAAAATTGCCGAAAGCGCGCCAGCGGAACTCCATGATCGCGGATGTAGGCGTTGTAGGCTTCGATCGCTGGCCGATTTTCCTCAAGCCAGCGTCGCTCGCGCTCCGACTTGACGGCGGCTGCCAGTCCCTGTTCGCACGACTGCGATAGGCTGATGCCCAGCGTCTTTGCTTCGTCGACCAGCGCGGCGTCGAGTGACACGTTCGTGCCGCGCCTCCTCAATGAGCGTTGGATATTCATCATGCGCATATACTATGCGCACAACTTGGCGACAAGTGATGCTACTGGCCTTTTCGACCGGCCACACTGTTATTCGGCGAAAGCCTACCTATTATGGGGTCATGACCATCTTACCGGGTTGGGGAGCGCGTTGGCGCGGCCTTTTCAGCGACATTAAGGGCCCCTGGGGCGCTTCTCCTCCAGGATCGGGCGGAGGGGGCGGCGAGGAGCCCCCTTCGGGCAACGGGCCCAAGGGGCCGTGGGGCGATCCGCCCAAGCGGCGTCCGTCGGGCAGCGGGCGCAATCCGGCGACGACGCTCGACGAATTCCTGCAGCGTAGCCGCACCCGCTTCGGCGGCAGCGGCGGCGGGTTCGGGGGACGGCCCGACCGATCGATCTTCCTGTGGGCTGCGCTTGCGGTTGCGGCGGTGTTGCTCCTGTTCAGCACCATGCACCGCATCTCGCCGGAAGAGCGCGGCGTGGTCACCCGCTTTGGCCGCTACAGCCACACACTGGGGCCCGGCATCGGCCTGACCCTGCCGTTCCCGGTCGACAGTGTGCAGAAATTGAACGTCGAGGAGATCCGCAACATCGACCTTGGTTCGGCCGCGGAGGAGACGCTGGTCCTGACCGGCGATCAGAACATCATCGATATCGCCTATCAGGTCCGCTGGAACATCCGCGACCCCGAAAAATACCTCTATGAGCTGGCCCAGCCCGAGGACACCATCAAGCAGGTCGCCGAAAGCTCGATGCGGCAGATTGTCTCGCAGGTGACGCTCAACGACGCCATCGGCAACAAGCGCGGCGAGATCGAGGCGCGGGTACGCGAGGAAATGCAGCAAACGCTCGACTTCTATCAGTCGGGCGTCCTGATCCAGGGCGTCGCGGTCAAGCAGGCCGACCCGCCGGCCGCGGTCAACGAGGCGTTCAAGGCGGTCACCGCCGCCCAGCAGGCGGCGCAGAGCGACGTCAACCAAGCCAACGCCTATGCGCTGCAGCTGCGTCAGCTTGCGCAGGGCGAGGCGACCTCGTTCGACAAAGTTTATGCCCAATATAAGCTCGCGCCCGAGGTCACCCGCCGCCGCATGTATTATGAGACGATGGAGCGGGTGCTTCGCAACGTCGACAAGACGATCGTCGAAACGCCCGGCGTGACCCCCTATCTGCCGCTGAGCGAAGTCAAGCGCTCGGTCCCGCGGGAGCCGGCCCAATGATCGACACCATTCGCCGCCACCCGTTCGCCTCGGGGCTAATCGGATTTTTCGTCCTGATCCTGCTCTTGAGCAGTATCGCGGTCGTGCCGGAAACTAGCCAAGGCGTCATCTCCCGCTTCGGCCGGCCGGTGCGGATCGTCAATCGGTTCGACGCTGGGCAAAGGTTCGGCGACCGCGGCGCCGGACTCGTCTTCCGCATTCCGTTCGCCGAAAACCTCGTCTGGATCGACAAGCGCGTGCGCGACATCGACATGGAAAAGCAGCAGGTCCTGTCGACCGATCAGTTGCGGCTGCAGGTCGATGCTTTCGCTCGCTACCGCATCGTCGATCCGCTGCGCATGTATATCAGTGCGCGCGGCAGCGAGGACCGGGTCGAAGAGGCGTTGCGCCCGATCCTCGGTTCACAGCTTCGCAATGAGCTTGGCAAGCGGCCGTTCGCGGCACTGCTCAGCCCTGAGCGCGAAGGTGCGATGGAGAATATCCGCGCCGGGCTAGACCGGGTCGCGCGGCAATATGGAGCGCAGATCATCGACGTTCGGATCAAGAAGGCAGATTTGCCCGACGGCACGCCGCTCGAATCTGCCTATGACCGGATGCGCACCGCGCGGCTTCAGGAATCGCGCTCGATCCGGGCCGAAGGATCGAAGCGGGCGCAGATCATCCGCGCCGAGGCCGATGCCGAGGCGGCGCAGATTTATGCCGCCGCGTTCGGCAAGGATCCGCAATTCTACGATTTCTACCGGGCGATGCAGTCCTATCAGACGACGTTCATCGGCGATGCCGAGAACAAGGCGGGCGGGACGACCATGATCCTGTCGCCGAACAATAGTTATCTGAAGGAATTTACTGGACGATAGGCACCAGCCCTGTTCAATTCGCGTTCATGCGCTTGACCTAGCGTCGCGACATGCATCGCAAAAGCCAAGCGAGGACCAAGAATGAAGCCGACGAAGGAGTTTCGACCCGTGCGTTATGCCTATGGGGTTGCCATGGCCCTGCTTTTGGGAGGGACCGCTTTTTCGGTAGCGACCGGGGAGGCCGGGGCGCAGGTCGCGCAGAACGCGCCTTCCGCCATGTCGCCGCGCGCGGGCGCTCCGACCAGTTTTGCCGACCTTGCGGCCCGGTTGCAGCCGGCAGTGGTCAATATTTCCACCAAACAGCGGGTTCCGGTCCGCCGCCAGGTCGACCCGTTCGAGGAATTCTTCCGCCGCTTCGGCGGTCAGGTTCCGCAGGGACAGACGCCGGGACAACCTGGTGACGCCTCGCCGCAGACCCGCGAGGCCGGATCGCTCGGTTCGGGCTTCATTATTTCGCCAGACGGCTACGTCGTCACCAACAACCATCTGATCGCCGGGGTCGACGGCACCGGGACGGTCGACTCTGTCACGGTCATCCTCACCGACCGCAAGGAATATACCGCGCGGATCGTCGGGCGTGACACCGCCTCCGATCTTGCGCTTCTCAAAATTGACGCGGCCAACCTGCCTTATGTCAATTTCGGCGATTCAACCCGCGCCAGGGTTGGTGACTGGGTGGTTGCAATCGGCAATCCCTATGGTCTGGGCGGCACCGTGACCGCCGGGATTATCTCCGCGCTTCATCGCGGCGGCATTTCCAATAATGGCGCCTACGATCGCTACATTCAGACCGATGCCAGCATCAACATGGGCAATTCGGGCGGTCCGATGTTCGATATGGCCGGCAATGTCATCGGTATCAATTCGGCGCTGATCTCTCCGACCGGCGCGAGCGTCGGCATCGGCCTCGCCATTCCGGCCGAAGCGGCCAAACCCGTTATCGATGCGCTCCGCCGCGGCCAACGCCCTCAGCGCGGCTATCTCGGCGTTGGCCTTCAGCCATTGGAGGAAAGTATCGCAGCTTCGCTCGGCCTGCCCAAAGACCGCGGCGAGCTAGTGCGTTCGGTCGTCCCGGGCGCTGCGGCTGCCCGCGCCGGCCTGCAGCAGGGCGATGTCATCCTGCGAGTTGGCGGGCAGGATGTCACACCCGACGAGACCGTATCGTTTCTAATCGCCAACTCCACGGTCGGCGCTCGGGTCCCGCTCGACATCATTCGCGACGGCCGCCGACAGACCATCTTGGCGCAGGTCGGCCAGCGTCCGACCGAGGAAGAACTGGCCAAGCAGCAGGGCGGCGGCATCGACGACGGCCAACCGCTAGGCGATGAGGCCCCGGTCACGCCCGGCAGCGCGCTCGGCCTGTCGTTGCAGGCCCTGAACCCGCAGATTATTAGCGCGCTTGGCCTGCCCGCGACACAGAAGGGGGTCGTGGTGACCTCGGTCGATCCCAACAGCGACGCGGCGACAAAGGGCATCGCTCGCGGATTTGTCATCGTCTCGGTCAACCGGCAGCCGGTTTCACGGCCGCAAGAAGTTCTCGCTGCGGTCGAATCGGCGCGAAAGGCGGGCCGGACCAGCGTTCTCATGCTGATCAAGCCGCGGACGGGCCCGGAGCAGTTTGTCGGCGTCAACATCGGCGCTCGCTAAACACAGCCTTGTTGCGCTCCCTCCTTCGGCTTAGGCTTGCGCCAAATGCCGAAGGAGTGAGACGCGACCCCATGGCCAGCAATCCCACGACCAGCATCTTCATCGGCTCCGGCCCTGGCGGCGAGCATCCGCAACAGCTCGAGCTCAAACGCGCCAACCGCCATGGGCTGATCGCCGGCGCGACCGGCACCGGCAAGACCGTCACGCTGCAGGGCATCGTCGAGGGGCTGTCCGCCGCCGGCGTCCCGACCTTCCTCGCCGACGTCAAAGGTGACCTCGCCGGCATTGCCATGCCCGGCGCCGCCACCGGCAAGCCGCATGAGGCGTTCGCCGCCCGCGCCGCCGAGATCGGCTATACCGACTGGGCCTATGAGGGCTTTCCGGTCCAGTTCTGGGACTTGTTCGCGGAAGCCGGCCACCCGATCCGCACGACGGTCAGCGAAATGGGACCGCTGCTGTTGTCGCGCCTGATGAATTTGAATGAGGTCCAGGAAGGCGTGATGGCGATCGCCTTTCACGTCGCCGACAAGGAGGGGCTGATGCTTCTCGATCTCGACGATCTGCAGGCGATGCTGGTCAACATTGGGGAGCGCGCCGACGAGCTCACGCTAGAATATGGCAATGTGTCGAAGCCCAGCGTAGGTACCATCCAGCGCTCGCTGCTTCAGCTTCGTGCCCAGGGCGGCGACCATTTCTTCGGGGAGCCGGCGCTCGACCTCGAGGATTTCCTAAAGCTCGACGATAGCGGCAAGGGGATCGTCAACATTCTCGCCGCCGACAAGCTAATGGCCTCTCCGCGCCTCTACTCGACCTTTCTCCTGTGGCTCCTGAGCGAGCTATTCGAGCTGCTCCCCGAGGTCGGCGATGCCGACAAGCCCAAGCTTGCCTTCTTCTTCGACGAGGCGCATCTGCTATTTACCGACGCGCCCGCCGCGCTGCTTGAAAAGGTCGAGCAGGTCGTCCGCCTGGTCCGCTCCAAGGGGGTCGGCGTCTATTTCATCACCCAGAACCCGATCGACATCCCCGATACTGTCGCTGGGCAGCTCGGCAACCGCGTCCAGCATGCTCTGCGCGCTTTCACCCCGCGCGATCAGGCGGCGGTCAAATCGGCCGCCGATACGTTCCGCCAGAACCCGGCGATCGACGTCACCAGGGTGATCACCGAATTGAAGGTCGGCGAGGCGTTGGTATCGCTTCTGCTGCCAGATGGCGCGCCATCCCCGGTCGAGCGGACGCTGATCAAGCCGCCGCGCTCTCGGGTCGGACCGCTTACCCCGCAGGAGCGCGGGGTAATGATCCAGACCGATTCGATCGGTGCCAAATATGACACGCTACTCGACCGCGACAGCGCCGAGGAAATCCTCAAGGCCAAGGGCGACGAGGCCGCCGCCGCCGCCGCCGCCGTCCAAGCCGAGACCGACGCCCAGAAGGCCGCCGCGCTCCAGGCAAAGCAGGATGCCATCGCCGCCAAGGAAGCGGCCCGCGCCAAGCTCGCCGATGATCGGCTTGCCGCCCAGCAGATGCGCGAGGAGGAGCGCCGGCAGAAGGAGCTCGAGCGCGAGCAAGCCCGCGCCGCGCGCGAAGCAGCCAAGCCGACGATGACCGACAAGATGATGCAATCTGCCGGCCGCGCGGTGGCGTCGTCGGTCGGGCGGCAGCTCGGCAATTCCTTGCTGCGCGGCATTTTTGGAGGATTGATGCGTGGCCGTTGACGCGCCCTGCCTCGACGTCCGCGAGCTCGAGCGCGAATGGCGCGACGCGCTGATCGCCAAGGATGAGGTGACGCTGCGCCGTCTGATCCACCCCCTGTTCAAGCTGGTCGGCATCCGTTCGACCGGGTCGGTGACGGTCGATCTCGAGCAATGGATCCAGGCCTTGAAGCGGATGGACATCGCCAACCTAGAGGTTCGAGTCAGCGATTGCGTCGCGCTTGACGACACGCTGGTCGCGACCGTCGATGCCCAGTGGAAGGTGCGCTATCTCGGCCAGCTGATCGACGAGCGGGTGCTGCTGACCGATGTCTGGGTCCGCGTCGGCGCCAGCTGGCAGGTGGTGCGCCGCCACTCCTCGCCGGTGCCACCTGGGTGCAAACTCACCTGACCCATTGATTTTCACCGCAAACAGTCCATCATCCCGGCCGTCAATATGTCCGTTGGAGAGGTACGGAGATGTTTACGCTGTTGTTGGCGATCGCGATGGCGGCGCCCAATCCATCGTCGATTGTCGCGCCGCGCCGGGCCTTCGCCACGTGCCTCAAGACGTTCGAGACCATGAGCCGGCAGGGAAAAATCGACGCCGCGGCCTATAGCGCCGCGGTCAAGTCGGCCTGCCCGTCCGAAGCGGCGGCACTGATGAACGCGCTGGTCGCATTCGACGTGGCGATGGGCAACAAGCGCTCGTCGGCGACCGCCAACGCGGCGCGCGACGTCGACGATTACCGGCTGACGAGTGAGGAGCGCTACCGCGACCTCGTCGGCCATCCCTGAAACGGCTCGTTGAGGTGACGGGTCGCCGAGGCTAGGCTCGCGTCATGCCCGCCGATCTCACCACCTTCGCCGATGCCGCCGAGTCGCAACGCGACGACCTCATCAAACTTCGCCGCGCGATTCATGCCGAGCCGGAGCTGGGCCTCGACTGCCCGACGACGCGCGACAAGCTTGAGACTGCGCTCGCCGGCCTGCCTCTCACCCTCCGCCGGAGCGCGCGATGCAGTGGCTTCGTCGCGGTTCTGGAAGGGGCAACCAAGGGTCGTACGGCCCTCCTGCGCGGCGACATGGACGCGTTGCCCATCCACGAGGCGACCGGGCTCGATTTCGCGAGCCGGACGGCGGGGTTGATGCACGCTTGCGGCCATGACAGCCATTCGGCCATGCTGGTCAGCGCGGCACGCATATTATCGGCGCGGCGCGACCAATTGTCGGGACGCGTCTTGTTCATGTTTCAGCCGGGGGAGGAGGGGCACCACGGCGCGCGCACCATGCTCGAGGAAGGCTTGCTCGGCGATCCGCTCCCCGATGGCGCCTTCGCGCTCCACATCTGGCCGACGCTGGCCCACGGAACCATCGCCTGCCGCGCCGGGACGATGCTGGCCTCGACCGATACGCTTATCGCCCGCATCGTCGGCAAGGGCGGCCACGCGGCAATGCCCCACGATGCGATCGACCCGGTTCCGGTCGCCGCCGAAGTGGTGCTGGCTCTCCAGACCGAGGTCGCGCGACGCACCCCCGTGACCGACCCGATCGTCCTGTCGATCACCAAAATCGCCGCCGGCACCACCCACAACGTCCTGCCCGACTCGGTCGACCTGCTCGGCACGCTGCGCACGCTGTCGCCCGAGGCTCGCGCACGCGGCCGCGCCGCGTTCGAGCGGATCTGCACTCATGTCGCTGCCGCACACGGCTGCACCGCCGAAGTCGCCATCGAGCAGGGCTATCCGCCGACTGTCAACGATCCGCGCGCGGTCGCGTTGATCCGTGAGTTGGCGGGCGACGCCTTTTGGGAGCCGCCCGCATCCAATATGGGCGGCGAGGATTTCGCCTATGTGCTCGAGCGCGTTCCGGGCGCGATGGCTTTCCTTGGCGTCGGGCCGGCGGGGGAGGAGGCCAAAGGCCGAGCGCCGCTCCACAATCCGGGGATGATGATCGACGAGGCAGCGTTGCCGATCGGGGTCGCGCTTCACTGCGCCTTCGCGACGCGCCTCCTGGCCGAGGGGTGGAGCTGATTTTGCTGTCCTACACAGCGAATTTATGATTGATTTTGGCTCTGATCCGGCTGGGAGCGTCGAGAATCGTCGCTCATCATCAACTTCATCAACTTTCCCTTGGGAATTCTCCTATGGCTTCGACCCCGATCCCCGCTCCCAGCCTTAAAGAGCTCACGCTTCGCGGCGTGATCCTCGGCGCGTTGATCACCGCCCTGTTCACCGCCGCCAATGTCTATCTCGGATTGAAGCTGGGCCTCACATTCGCGACCTCGATCCCAGCGGCGGTGATCTCGATGGCGGTGCTCAAATTTTTTAACGACGCGACTATCCAGGAAAATAATATCGTCCAGACCATCGCCTCCGCGGCGGGGACGTTGAGCGCGATCATCTTCGTACTGCCCGGGCTCATCATGATCGGCTGGTGGACTGGGTTTCCCTTCTGGCTCTCGGCCGCAACGATTGCGCTCGGCGGCATCCTGGGCGTGATGTACTCGGTGCCGCTCCGCCGCGCGCTCGTCACCGGATCGGACCTCCCCTATCCCGAAGGCGTCGCCGCGGCCGAAGTGTTGAAAGTCGGCGCCGGCGTCGGCGGGGCAGAGGAGAATAGGCGCGGCCTCGCCGCCATCGTCCTGAGCTCGCTCGTCTCGGCTGCCTTTGCGCTTCTCGCCCAGACCAAGATTGCGGTCGCCGATGCGGCCCGAAGCTTCGGCTTCGGCTCCGGCGCGACAACTGTCTCGACCAGCCTGTCGATGGCCCTGATCGGGGTGGGCCACCTCGTCGGCATGGCCGTCGGCATCGCCATGCTGGTCGGCCTGATCATTAGCTGGTTCGTGCTTGTCCCGTGGCAGACCGGCCTCGCCGGAATCACCGCCGGGGCCGACCTCGACACATTGGTCGGCACGGTGTTCCGCGAGAAAGTGCGCTTCATCGGCGCCGGCACGATCGGCGTCGCCGCGATCTGGACATTGCTCCGCATCCTCGGCCCGATCGTCAAGGGCGTCACCTCGGCCATCGCCGCCAGCCGGGCGCGATCGGTCGGCGGGCAGGACAGCCTTCCCCTGACCGAGCGCGACCTGCCGATCGGTATCGTCGGCGGGACCATCCTGTTCTCACTCATCCCGATCGGCCTGTTGCTCCACGCCTTCGCAAGCACGAACCCAATCGCCGCGGCGCCGGGGCTGACGATCGGCCTCAGCCTGCTCTACATCCTGTTCGCCGGTGCGGTGATCGCCGCCATCACCGGTTATATGGCGGGCCTGATCGGCGCGTCGAACAGCCCGGTGTCGGGCGTGGGCATTCTGACGGTGCTCGGCATTTCGCTGATCCTCGCCGCCATTTTTGGCCGCGACATCGGGGTCGACGCTTCGAAAAGTCTGGTCGCGTTCGCGCTGTTCGTCACCGCAATCATTTTCGGCGTGGCAACCATCGCCAATGACAATCTGCAGGATCTGAAGACCGGCCAGCTGGTCGGCGCTACTCCATGGCGGCAACAAGTCGCGCTGGTGCTCGGCGTGATTTTCGGATCGCTGGTTATCCCGCCGATACTGACCATTCTCAACGACGCTTTCGGCTTTCAGGGGGCGCCGGGCGCTGGCCCCAACGCGCTCGCCGCGCCGCAGGCGGCGCTGATCTCGGCGATCGCGCAAGGCGTTCTCGGCGGCAACCTTAACTGGAATTTGATCGGCCTCGGCGCCGCGATTGGAGTGATGGCCGTTGCGGTCGACGAAATTTTACGAGCCACCAAACGCGGCTGCTTGCCGCCGCTCGCGGTTGGAATGGGCATTTATTTGCCGATGGCCCTCACCCTGCTGATCCCGGTCGGCGCGGTCCTTGGTTATTTCTACAATAAAGCGGTCGAGCGGGCCCCCGATCCGCCCTTCGCCCAGCGGCTCGGCGTCCTCATGGCCACCGGGCTCATTGTCGGCGAAAGCTTGTTCGGTGTCACCTTCGCCGCCATCGTCGGCGCTACCGACAATGACACGCCGCTCGCGCTGGTCACCGACTTCCCGCTCGCGGTCCCTATTGGCCTGACCGTCTTCACCGGCTCGATCCTGTGGCTCTACGCGGCAACACGGCGCAAGGCCGCGCACGCCCTGCCGGCCTAAGCAATGGAGACCGTGCACCTTGGCCAGTCGAGCGCGCTGCCGGCATCTCCGGACGAGGCCATGCTCGACTTTGTGCCCAACCCGCGCGCGGCCACACTTTACCTCGTCCGCTTCGCCGCGCCCGAATTTACCTCCCTCTGTCCGGTCACTGGGCAGCCCGACTTCGCTCACCTGGTCATCGATTACGCGCCGGGCCAGACGATCGTCGAATCCAAATCCCTGAAGCTCTACCTAGGATCGTTCCGCAACCATTGCGGCTTCCATGAGGACGTCACCGTGGGCATCGGCCAGCGCCTGTTTGAGGAAATGAAGCCCAATTGGCTGCGCATTGGCGGTTATTGGTATCCGCGCGGCGGGATCCCGATCGACGTCTTCTGGCAATCGGGCGCCCCGCCGACGGGCTTGTGGCTGCCCGACCAGGGCGTCGCGCCCTATCGTGGTCGGGGCTGAGCGTGGACGATCTGGTTTCGACCGACTGGCTCGCGCATCATCTCGATGACCCCGACACCGCGATCGTCGATTGTTCGGTCTTCATGCCGGGCGGGCGCGATGGGCGCGCGGAATTCGAGGCCGCGCACATCCCTGGCGCGCGCTATCTCGACATCGACGCTTTGTCCGACTCGTCGCACCCAGCACCGCACATGCTGCCCCCCGCCGCCGATTTTTCGCGAGCGATGGCGGAGCTCGGCGTCGGTCGCGACGATCGCATCATCGTCTACGACAACAGCCCGCTCAGGAGCGCGGCGCGCGGCTGGTTTATGTTGCGTCATTACGGAGCGGAACGGGTCGCCATACTCGATGGCGGGTTCGCCAAATGGCGCGGCGAGGGCCGACTCGTTGAAAGCGGCGAGGCGAGGCCGCGCAAGGCGCGCTTCGACACCCACCTCCGCTCCGACGTCATCGACAAGGCGGCGATTCTCGCTGGCACCGATCAGCCGCTGCTTGATGCGCGCGGCAAAGGCCGATTCGACGGCAGCGAGCCCGACCCTCGCCCCGGTGTCGCTGCCGGCCACATTCCGGGCGCGCGCAACCTGCCGTTTGGCGAATTATATCGCGCCGACGGCACGCTGAAATCGGACGGCGAGTTGCGCCAGGCGTTCGCCGCGGCCAACGTCGATCCCGTCCGGCCATTCATCGCCACCTGCGGATCGGGCGTGAGCGCCGCCTCGCTGCTGTTCGCTGCGCACCGGCTCGGCGGGCGCGATGCCCGGCTTTACGACGGCAGTTGGAGTGAATGGGGCGCGGACCCGACGACGCCTAAGGAAAAAATTACAGGCTAAACAGCTGGTCGATCGACTCGACTCCGCAGGTCAGCTCGCGCTTCAGCCGCTCGACCGCAGCCGGGTGGGCATCCTGGTCGGCGATCGCTTCAAGGCCCGCCGCGGCGCCAGCGGCAGTGCGTGCCGACCGCGCGTTGAACGAGCGCTGCCGCGCCGGCGACGCGACCGGCCAGCCGGCGGCGAGTTTGGCCTCGACCATCGTCTCGCTCGGCGGATTGCCCGCCGTTTGCTCGACGCAGGCCAGTGCCTGACGGATCGCCGACAGCCGGGCGACGGCCTCGGCATAGGGGCCAGGGACAGGGTCGTTCCGGTCGAACGAGTCGGGCATGAAATGGATCATCCCCGCCGTATCGCACGGCGCGGTAAACCAACCGTGAATCAGGCTACCGACGAATTCTGGATATCGCGCAGAATCCAGCCGCGCTGCGGTATCGTCTCGATGAATTCCGCCCCGCCCGCCGCCGAGCGAAGCTTTTTGCGCAGTTTGGAGATGAACACGTCGATGATCTTGGGCTGCGGCTGATCGTCGGACCGGCGGTAGAGATGCTTGAGCAGCATCTGCCGGGTGACAACGTTGTTGCGGGCGAACGCCAGCAGTTCGAGCACCCGATATTCCATCTCGGTGATCCCGATCGGATGGCCGTCGATGCGGATCAGCCGCTGCACCGGATCGACCGCGAGGCGCCCGCCGCACAGGGTTGCGGGCAGGTCGCCGCCGTTGGCCTTGAGGCTCTCGAGCAAGCGCGACGCGGCTTCCTCATTATCCTCGGCCGACAGCGTGACCGGCGAACCGAGCAACAGCTGCTGCACCTCGGCCAGTGACCGATGCGCCTCTTCGACCAGGCGCGAGCCTTCCTCGAATCGTCTCCGCGAGCGATCGAGCATCGCTTCGATCTCGACCAGTCGGGCCGATAATGTCTCCACTGCCATGCGCCCCCTCCCGACCGTTAGTGCTGCGGCGTCTGGGCCGAGGCGTCTTTACCGTCGGCCTCCGGCGCGGCGATGATCGTCTGCGTCGTCTGGCCCTTGTCGACGACGCGGGTATTGGGGTCGCCGACGGTCGAACGCACGCCCAGTGCCGAGCGGTCGCGGCCAGCGCTGTCGAGAATTGCCCTCTCGGTCGCGCTGCGCGGGGCGGGGCCGCCGAACAGCGCCTCGATCGCCTGGGTCTGCGCGTCGCTTGCCGACAGGTTCACCGTTCCGGCGACCGGGGGCGTGAGCGAATAATCGGGCGGGATGACCAGCGGCGCGTTGCGCGCGACCGCGAACTCGTCGAGCGAGGCGCGCTTCCCGCCAAGGACTCCGCAGCCGCCAAGCAGGATGGCGGGGGCAAGGAGGAAGATGGCCTTACGCATGTTCATGGGTTCCTTTGAGGCGCCTTATCCCTAATCAGGAAGGCGCGAAGCAGCAAGATCGCGACGCCGATGCTAATCGCCGCGTCGCCGACATTAAAGACCAAAAAGGGACGGAAGGCCCCGAAATGCAGGTCGGCGAAGTCGACCACATAACCCAATCGGACGCGATCGACGATATTGCCGAGCGCGCCGCCGAGCACCAGCGACAAGGCGAGCTGGTCGCCGCGCCTGTGCTCGCGGCCGATCCAGTAAGCGACACCGACCGCGATCGCCGCGGTCATCGCGACGAGGAGCCAGCGGCCAAGCTCGCCATCAGCGTGGAGCAAGCCAAGGCTGATCCCGCGATTTTCGACCCAGGTCAGATTGAAGACCGGCAGCAACTCGATCTGCGCGCGTTGCTGCAGCTGGAGCGGACCAATGACGACCGCCTTGGTCAGTTGATCAAGCGCGAACACGGCAAGGGCGACGAGGTACGCGAGGCGCTTATCCATTCACCACCGCCTCGCACCGAGCGCACAGGTCGCCGTCCTCGACGACCTCGGGAAGGTGGCGCCAGCAGCGGTCGCATTTCTCAGAGTTGATGATTGACACATCGGCATGATCTTGGGCGGTCGGTGACGGTTCAACCGACGCGGTCGCGCAGATGAAAAGCTCTGACAAGTCGATGCCTTCGGTGACCGTTGGATCGAAGTCGGCGATTTGCAAAACGATCGCTGCTTTAAGGCTGGAGCCTAAGATCTTGTCCTTTCGATGCGGTTCAATCGCGAAAGTGGCGAACTGTCTCAAATCTCGGAGCGCTTTCCATTTCCGTGAGATCTCTTCATCGTGCCAGTCGCCAATCTCCGGCCACTCAAGCAAATGCACGCTGCCCGCATCCGGGAACCGCGTGCCCCATACCTCTTCCGCCGTAAACACCAGCACCGGCGCCGCCCAGCGGACCAGTGCGTGGAAGAGGGTGTCGAGGACGGTGTGGTAAGCGCGGCGCTTGTCGGTCTGAAAGCCCGTCGCCGGATTGACCTCGCAATAAAGGCTGTCCTTGCGGATATCGAAGTAGAAGGCGCTCAGATCCTCGTTGCAGAAATCGGCCAACGCGCGGGTGTAGTCGTTGAAATCATAATTCTCGACCGCCCGCCGCAGCCGCTCGTCGAGGCCCTCGAGGAGCGACAACATATAGCGCTCGAGCTCGGGCATCTCCTCGACCGCGACCTTCTCGGCCTCGTCGAACCCGTCGAGCGCGCCAAGCAGATATCGAAAGGTATTCCTGAGCTTGCGGTACTGGTCGGCGACACCGGCAAGGATTTCCTTGCCGATGCGATGGTCCTCGGTGAAATCGACGCTGAGCGCCCACAGCCGCAAGATGTCCGCGCCATAATCGCGCATCAGGTCGAGCGGGGTGATCGTGTTGCCGACGCTCTTCGACATTTTCAGGCCCTTGGCGTCCATCGTGAAGCCGTGGGTCAGCACGGCATCGTAGGGCGCCCGCCCGCGCGTCCCGCAGCTTTCGAGCAGGCTCGACTGGAACCAGCCGCGATGCTGGTCGCTTCCTTCGAGATAGAGGTCGGCGGGCCAGCGTTGCTCGGGCCAATGGCCGCTTTCCAGCGTGAAGACGTGGGTGCAGCCGCTGTCGAACCACACGTCGAGAATGTCGGTGACGCGTTCGTAATCGGCGGCATCATAAGCGTCGCCGAGATACTCCTGCGTTCGCTCGTCAGACCAGGCGTCGACTCCCTCGGCTTTAATCGCGGCGACGATGCGGGCGTTGACCACATCGTCGACCAGTGGCCGGTTGCCGCCTTTCTCGACGAACAGCGCGATCGGCACGCCCCACGCCCGCTGGCGGCTGATCACCCAGTCGGGGCGGCCTTCGACCATCGAGCGGATGCGGTTTTCGCCCTTTTCAGGCACCCAGCGGGTGTTGGCGATGGCATGAAGCGCGGTCTGGCGCAGGGTAGATTGAGGTGGGAGGTGGCCGCCTTCGTTTTCCCAGCGAGCGAGGGCGCGTTCGCCGCCTCCTTCTCCCCTTGAGGGAGAAGGTTGGGATGAGGGGCCGGCCGCGTCTGCGGCTAAAGGACTCTTTGCTACCCCCTCACCCTCCCGCTGCTTTGCATCGGGCCCCTCCCTCTCCCTCAAGGGGAGAGGGGAAAGCGGTGGACCTGTTTCCAGACTGCCCCCGGCAGTCTGGAGCGGTGCGTCCATCGCGATGAACCATTGCGGCGTGCAGCGGTAGATGACCTTGGCCTTCGACCGCCACGAGTGCGGGTAGCTGTGCTTATAGTCGGCGCTCGCCGCGAGCAGCCCGCCTGCTTCGCGCAGGTCCGAACAGATCGGTCCGTCGGGCGCATTGAACTTGTTGTTGATGACCGAGCCCTGGCCGCCGAGCCACTCCCAGTCCTCGCGGTACTTCCCATCCGCTTCGACCGCGAACACCGGATCGATGCCGTGCGCCTTGCACAGCGCGAAATCATCCTCGCCATGGTCGGGCGACATGTGGACAAGGCCGGTGCCGGTGTCGGTGGTGACGAACTCGCCGGGGAGGAACGGGCGCGGCTTGGCGAAAAAGCCGCCGAGGTGGTGCATCGGATGGCGAGCAATGGTGCCGGCGAGATCGGCGCCCTTTATATGTCCTAGTATCTTGCTGCTCTTAATCTTGAGGCCCGGAACTGCACCTGCTCGTACAAGTAATGCGGCCCGCAGAACTCCAGCATACAACAGAGTTTGAGTCTCTCCGCTTGCGAATTCGAAGCATTCAAATTGGTAAACAACCTCCGGCCCATAGGCGATCGCCTGGTTGACGGGGATCGTCCAGGGCGTCGTCGTCCACACCATCGCGTGCGCGCCGACCAATTCTGGGATCGGGCTTTCGACGATCTCGAACGCGACATCGATCTGGGTCGAGACGATGTCCTCATATTCGATCTCGGCCTCGGCCAGCGCGGTTTTTTCGACCGGGGACCACATCACCGGCTTGGCACCGCGGTAGACCTGGCCGCTTTCGGCGAATTTCATCAGCTCGCCGACGATGGTCGCTTCGCTGTCATAGGCCATCGTCAAATAGGGGTGATCCCAGTCTGCGAGGGCGCCGAGGCGCTTTAATTGGTCGCGCTGCACATCGACCCAATGCTGTGCGTAAGCGCGGCATTCGGCGCGGAATTCCTTGACCGGCACCTCGTCCTTGTTGAGCTTCTTCTTGCGGTACTGCTCTTCGATCTTCCATTCGATCGGCAGGCCGTGGCAATCCCATCCCGGAACGAACGGCGCATCCTTGCCCAGCAGGGTCTGGGTGCGCACGACCATATCCTTGAGCGTTCGGTCGAGCGCGTGGCCGATGTGGATGTCGCCATTGGCGTAGGGCGGGCCGTCGTGGAGGATGAATTTCTCGCGTCCTGCCCGCGCGGCGCGGACCTGTGCGTAGAGATCTGCCGCCTGCCATTTGGCGAGGATCAGCGGCTCCTTCTGCGGCAGGCCGGCCTTCATCGGAAAGTCGGTTTTGGGCAGAAAGACCGTGGAGCGCCAATCAGGCTTGGAGGCATCGGGTTTGGCAGGCGCGTCGGACATTGGCGCGGGCTCTAGCGGGGCTTTCGCGAGATGCAAAGCTTTAGCCCTCCCCCTTGATGGGGGAGGGTGGGGTGGGGGTGAGGGTGGACGAAGGGTAGGCCATCTCAGGAGGCATCACCCCACCCCAACCCCTTCCCATCAAGGGGAGGGGCTCAAGAGTTGCCGTGCTTCCGCCGCATCGGCATCCATTTGGGCCTTCAACGCGTCCAGTCCGTCGAACTTGGCTTCGGGCCGGAGGTAATGGTGGAGCGCGATCTCGATTGTCCGGCCGTAAAGGTCGCCATCGAAATCGAACAGCACCGCCTCAAGCAATTCGCGCGGCGGGTTGAACATCGGGCGGGTGCCAAGGTTGGCGACTCCGTCATGCTCGCTGCCGTCGTCGAGCCGGACGCGGACCGCGTAAACTCCATAGGCCGGCCGCTGGTAGGGGCCGAGCTCGACATTGGCGGTCGGCCAGCCGAGCGTTCGGCCGCGCTTGTTGCCGTGGATGACCGCACCCTCGATCGCGAACGGGCGGGTGAGCAAATGGGTCGCGGTCCTGGGGTCGGCGGCGGTGAGCGCGTCGCGGATGCGGCTCGACGACACCGGCTCGCCATCGAGCACGACCGGGGCAACCACCTCCGCTTTAATGCCGTGGGCCGCGCCGAGCTCGCGCAACACCTCGGCATTGCCGCCACGCTTGTAGCCGAAGGTGAAATCCTCACCGGTGACGACGCCTGCCGCGCCGATCCGCTTCGCCAGCAAGTCGGCGACGAACTCCTCCGCCGTGGTGGAAGCCAGCGCAGCATCGAACCGGAACACCAGCATCGCGTCGGCCCCGGCTTGGCCGAACAATCGCTCGCGCTGGTCAAGACTGGTTAGGCGAAAGGGAGGCGCGTCGGGCCTGAAATGCCGCACCGGGTGCGGGTCGAAGGTGGCGACGATCACCGGCCGCCGCTCGTGCGCGCCCCGCTGCACCGCCCGCCCGACCACCGCCTGGTGGCCAAGGTGGAACCCATCGAAATTGCCAAGCGCCACGATCGCGCCGCGAAGTAGCTCGGGGATCGGCTTGTCGAAGGTCAGGCGCTGCATTGTGCTGGCGCATATAGTTTAGCGCCGCAGAATCAACCGCGGGTTATTGACTCACCTGTTTGTTGATCCTATCTGGCCGCTATCCCGTTTCACCGGTCACCGGCGGCGCATTCGTGCGCGCGCCGTTTTGCTGTCGTAATGGGACCGTCGCTTTGAGATGGGGCGCGCGTGCCACGCCGCCCTGTGGAGCTAGGAGAAAGTTTTTCATGGCACGTATCGCGGGCGTCAATTTGCCCACCAACAAGCGCGTTGTCATCGCGCTCACCTATATCCACGGCATTGGCAACACCAAGGCCAGGGAAATCACCGAAAAGCTGTCGATTGCGCCCGAGCGCCGCGTCCAGGATCTCAACGATCAGGAAGTGCTGCACATCCGCGAGGCGATCGATGCCGGCTACAAGGTCGAGGGCGACCTCCGCCGCGAGACGGCGATGAACATCAAGCGATTGATGGACCTGGCCTGCTATCGCGGCCTCAGGCATCGCAAAGGCCTGCCGGTCCGCGGCCAGCGCACCCACACCAATGCGCGCACCCGCAAGGGCAAGGCGAAGCCGATCGCTGGTAAAAAGAAGTAGTCCGCTCTGCTTCTTTCGCCGCTCACACAGCTTTCGATTTTTAGGGATTTCCACCCATGGCACGTGAACCCCAGCGCATTCGCCGCCGCGAGCGCAAGAACATTACTTCGGGAGTGGCGCACGTAAACGCCAGCTTCAACAACACTATGATCACCATCACCGACGCGCAGGGCAATGCGATTGCCTGGTCGTCGGCAGGGACGATGGGCTTCAAGGGCAGCCGCAAGTCGACCCCTTACGCGGCGCAAGTCGCAGCCGAAGACGCCGGCCGCAAGGCCGCCGAACATGGCGTCCGCACCCTCGAAGTCGAGGTCAAGGGTCCGGGATCGGGCCGCGAGTCGGCGCTCCGTGCGCTGCAGGCGGTCGGTTTCCAGATTACTTCGATCCGCGACGTGACGCCGATCCCGCACAACGGCGTGCGGCCTTCGAAGCGGCGCCGCGTCTAGGCGACGACCGCTTGGCGAACCACCACGGTGGTCTCGCGAGTTTCATATGAAGGCGGGAGACGTTCCGCCAAGGGCAGGAAGAAACATGGCCGTCAACACTAAGAACTGGCAGGAACTCAAGAAGCCCAACGCGCTCGAGCGCAAGACTGGCACCGATGTGCGCCGCAAGGCGATCTTCGTCGCCGAACCGCTTGAGCGCGGCTTCGGCATGACGCTCGGCAACAGCCTGCGTCGCGTATTGCTCTCCTCGCTCCAGGGCGCGGCGGTGACCTCGATCAAGATCGAGGGCGTTCTCCACGAATTCTCGTCGCTCGCCGGGGTCCGCGAGGACGTCACCGACATCATCCTCAACGTCAAGCAGATCGCGCTCAAGATGGAAGGCGAAGGCCCCAAGCGGCTGCAGCTGAGCGCGACCGGCCCGGGCGAAGTCACCGCCGGGCAGATCGCCGCGACCGGCGATATCGAAGTCACCAACCCCGAGCTGGTGCTGTGCCACCTCGACGACGGCGCGACGCTCAACATGGAGCTGACAGCCGACATCGGGAAAGGCTATGTGCCGAGCGCGGCCAACCGCCCGGCCGACGCGCCGATCGGCCTGATCCCGGTCGACGCGCTGTACAGCCCGGTGCGCCAGGTCGCCTACAAGGTCGAGAACACCCGCGTCGGGCAGGAGCTCGACTATGACAAGTTGACCCTGACGATCGAGACCGACGGCACCGTCACCCCCGAAGATTCGCTCGGCTATGCCGCGCGCATCCTGCAGGACCAGCTGCAATTGTTCGTCCACTTCGACGACAGCCAGGTTCGCGCCGCGCCGGCGGCGGGCATGGTTGGCGGCGTCGGCGGCATGGGCGGCGGCGCGACCGACACCGCGACCGACACCAACCAGCTCAACCGCTACCTGCTCAAGAAGGTCGACGAGCTGGAGCTCAGCGTGCGCAGCGCCAACTGTCTCAAGAACGACAACATCATCTACATCGGCGACCTGGTCCAGAAGACCGAAGCCGAGATGCTCCGCACGCCGAACTTCGGCCGCAAGAGCCTCAACGAGATCAAGGAAGTCCTTGCCTCGATGGGCCTCCGCCTCGGCATGGACATCCCCGGCTGGCCACCGGAAAATATCGAAGAGATGGCCAAGAAACTGGAGCAAGAGCTTTTAGGCTGACCAGCCGGTCGGGCCTGTCCGGGGGACAGGCTCGAAAAACCTCTCTGCTCGGCTGACACGGTTCGGGAAGCGCAAGGGGCCGCCTTAGAAGAGGCGGCCCTTTTCATTTGGCGTTATGCTCGCCAATGTGCAGGCGCTCGGGTGAGGGGTGCGTGTGAGCCGGCAGTTGATCAACGAATATCGCGGCGAGCTGGACCGCCTCAAGTCGATTTCGGGCAGCCGTCGCGAAAGCGTTCTGCGTGAGGCGTTCAAGGATCTGCTCAAGCGCTGGGGCAAATCTAACGACCTTCAGTTCATCGCCGAATATGATCTGATCACGCCCAAGGGCAACCGCATCGCGCTCGACGGCGCCTTGCTCCACAGCCTCCGTGTTCCGTTCGGCTATTGGGAAGCCAAGGATGAGGACGACGATCTCGCCAAGGAGATCGAGGCCAAATTCCGCAGCGGCTATCCCAAAGACAACACCATCTTCACCGACGACGCGACCTCGATCCTTTATCAGGACGGCCACGAAGCCGGCAGCGCGCCCATGGACGATACCGAAGCACTGTTTGTCCTACTCACCCATTTCTTCGCTCACGAGCGGCAGGAGGTCGCCGATTTCCGCAAGGCGGTGAAGCAATTCGCGACCGACCTTCCTGCCGTGCTCGCCGCCCTGCGCGACATCATCGCCGAAAAGCGCGCCGCAAGCAGCGCCTTCGCCAAGGCCGAAACCGACTTCCTCGCCCACGCCCGCGATGCCATCAACCCGGCGGTCAACGAGGATGACGTGCAGGAAATGTTGATCCAGCACATTCTCACCGAGGACATCTTCGCCAAGGTGTTCGAAAACCCCGACTTCCATCGCCAGAACAACGTCGCAGCGGCGCTTTATGCGCTCGAGGAAAAGCTTTTCGGCTATGGCGAAAAGCAAAGGCTGCTGAAGGCGCTCGGCCCCTATTACTCGGGCATCGCCTCGACCGCCGCCGTGATCGAAAGCCATTCCGAAAAGCAGGGCTTCCTCAAGGGACTCTACGAGAATTTCTACAAAGTCTATAATCCGCTGGCCGCCGACCGTCTCGGCGTCGTCTACACCCCCGGCGAAATCGTGCGTTTCATGATCCGCAGCGCCGACTGGCTGTGCCACGAACATTTCGGCAAGCACCTT
Organism: Sphingomonas sp.; assembly: GCF_013816785.1. Taxonomy (GTDB): domain Bacteria; phylum Pseudomonadota; class Alphaproteobacteria; order Sphingomonadales; family Sphingomonadaceae; genus Sphingomicrobium. Next base: position 23,334 of record NZ_JACDDV010000011.1, read on the forward strand.
GAGGATAAGGGCGTCGAGATCCTCGACCCTGCCACCGGCACCGGCACGTTCATCGTCGAACTGCTCGAACATTTCCGCGGCAACCGGGAAAAATTGGCGCACAAATATAAGGAGGAGCTTCACGCCAATGAGGTCGCGATCCTCCCCTACTACGTCGCCAATTTGAACATCGAGGCGACCTACGCGGCGATTACCGGCCAGTTCGCCGAATATCCCAACCTGTGCTTCGTCGACACGCTCGACAACGTCGCCGCGCTCGGAATTTATGCGGGCCACCAGGGAGACATGTTCGGCTCGGTCAGCGACGAAAACCTCGGCCGCATCAAGCGCCAGAACGAACGCAAGATCAGCGTCATCATCGGCAACCCACCCTACAACGCCAACCAGCAGAACGAGAACGACAACAACCAGAACCGCACCTATGCGCGCATCGATAGCCGCATCAAGCAGACCTACATCAAGGCCAGCACTGCGCAAAAAACCAAGCTTTACGATATGTATGCGCGCTTTTATCGGTGGGCGACGGATAGGCTTGGCAAAGAAGGTATTGTTGCGTTCGTCACAAACAATAGCTTTCTGGAAGCCCGCACATTTGATGGATTCCGCAAGAAGGTAGCAGAAGATTTTAGCGAAGCTTGGGTAATCAACCTAAAGGGCAACGCCCGCAACAGCGGCGAGAGGCGCAAGCGCGAAGGTGGCAATGTTTTCGAAGACAAAATTAAGGTCGGAATAGCGATCGCCTTTTTTGTTCGGCGGAAGACATCAACGCCCTTCCGTATTCATTATCTTGCAGTTCAAGACTTCGCCCGCGAGGACGACAAGCGTCAATTTGTTGATCAAACGCGGCTCGATCACAGTCTATTTACAACCATCTTACCCAAAGCCGATGGGACCTGGCTTGGTCAAAATGAGAGTGCGGAGTGGGATGCAATGTTGCCCATTGCCAGCAACGCTTCAAAGCGAGCTATAGACCGACGCAAACATGACGCAATTTTTCAACTCTATACACTCGGCATTGTCACGAATCGTGACGAATGGGTCTATGACTTTTCGGCTAAAGAAGTTCGCCGTCGCGCGCTTAAGCAGGCTAAGATTTATGACTCCGCAATCGCTGATCCTCGTCCTTTCGAAAAAAGCGACGACGCCGAAAAGCGCTTTTCTCCCGACATAAAATGGACCCGGTTGCTGAAAGCCTCTGCTCGGCGGCGGCGGCTACTTGGCGACGTGGCATCACAAGTCCGCAAGTCAGCCTATCGGCCGTTTGTTAGCAAATGGGTTTTGTTCAATACGCTATTGAATGAGTTCCAATATCAGACACCGTCGGTCTGGCCCGACGCCACGACGACGAACAGCTCGATTGCACTCGTATCCGAAGAACGCGCACAGTTTGGCACTCTCGCCTTCGAGGATTTGCCCAACAAAGACATGTTCATGCCCAGCGCGTCGCAGGTCCTCCCTCGCCACCGCTACACCAAGTCCGGCGAGCGGGTGGACAATATCACTGACTGGTCGGTGGCGCAGTTCCGCGCGCACTATGGCGAGGCGTTCCCAGGCGAGAAAGACGCCATCTTCGCTTACGTCTACGCCGTCCTCCACGACCCGTTCTACCGCGAGAAATATGCGCTCAATCTCAAGCGCGAATTCCCTCGCATCCCTTTCTATCCCGACTTCGCGCAATGGGTGGCGTGGGGCGAGGCGCTGCTCAAGCTGCACATCGATTATGAGAAGCAGAAACCGTTCAAGCTGACCCGCAACGACACCCCCGCACCAAAACGCGCTGCCGACACCCACCCCAAGCCCAAGCTGAAAAGCATCACCGATACCGGTACGATCGTCGTAGACGAGGACACTCAGCTTTCAGGCATCCCGCCGGAGGCCTGGGCCTACCGCCTCGGCAATCGCTCGGCCATCGACTGGGTGCTCGACCAGCACAAGGAAAAGACCCCGCGCGACCCGACCATCCGCGCCAAGTTCAACACCTACCGTTTCGCCGATTACAAGGAGGAGATGATCAAGCTTCTCGCCAAGGTGGTGACGGTGAGCATGGAGACGGTGAAAATTACCGACGCGATGCGGGATCTCAAACGCGACACCGGAGAAGGCAATTGAACATCCTCAACCTCCGCAAGGACGATTTTTATATCCCGGTTCTCAAGACGCTCGACGCGCTTGGCGGCTCAGGACAGATTGAGGAAATTGATTCCAAGGTCATTGAAATGACCGGCATGACCGCCAGCGACCTCGAGGCAACATATGAGAAAAGCGGAAGCCTCATCGTTCCCGACAAGATTAGCTGGGCGCGCTCCTATCTGAAGGAAGGCGGGCTGATCATCAATGAGGGGCGGGGACTGTGGGTTCTAACTGAAAAGGGTCGCGAGAAGCTAACGCTTGGCGAGCAAGCGGTGCGAGACGCCGTCACCGAGGCGATGCGAATCTACAACAAAAATTACAATGCCGCCAAAGCCACCAAGAAGAAGAGCGCGCCGCAAGAGCCGAGCGAATTGGTGGATGCGGCAGCCAATATCGAGCTCGACGAAGTCGGCGAATGGGCCGACCAGTTGCTCGCCAAGCTACAATCGATGGACCCATATGCTTTCGAACGGCTGTCGCAGCGGCTGCTGCGCAAGAACGGCTTCGTCCAGGTCGAGGTAACAAAGAAATCGGGTGACGGCGGGATTGATGGAAAGGGCGTGGTGCGGGTCAATCTGGTCTCGTTTCACGTGCTGTTCCAGTGCAAGCGCTATCAAGGCTCAGTGGGTGCAGGCACAGTGCGTGACTTCCGCGGGGCGATGCAGGGTCGAGCCGACAAGGGGCTGATCATCACCACCGGCACCTTTACTCCTGATGCGCGTAAAGAAGCGACGCGCGATGGGGCGCCGGCGATCGATCTGATTGACGGCGCGGCGCTGTGCGAACTGCTTAAGGACAATCGACTGGGCGTCTCAGTTGAAATGGTCGAGCAGGTCACGCTCATTCCCGAGTTCTTCGACGAGATTTAAGCGCGCAAGTTATAAGATCCTTGCAATCTGAAACCAAATAGGTTACGCAAATCTCGGCTCACAGTGGAAGAGTTGGGATGGGTTGTCACCGGAACATTGCGGCGCAGGCGGGACGCCCGAGCACCCTCCCGTTCGAACGCGCAACCCCTCCCGCCCGCACGCGCGCGTCAGTGCGACCATTGGGACCATTCGAATGTTCGACCCACCATCAACTTCATCAACTTCGCCTCCGGAAAAATCCTTCGGCGGCGTGTCGTCCCGGCGTCAACTTGCGCCCGTCCGGCCCGGTCTCGGCTTGACTTTCGCGGGCCGATCGGGTTGAGGAGCCGCTGATGAAGCGGGGCCGCGCGCTCCGCTTTCGCTTTTGGGTTTGGGCCGTCCCCTTTTGACGGCCTGGCCGGGGTTACCTGACACGGACCCCTGACGAACGAAGGACAAGAAAATGCGACATCGTGTTGGCCATCGCAAACTGCAGCGCACCTCGAGCCACCGGACAGCCCTGTTCCGCAACATGGCGGCGGCGCTGATCAAGCATGAGCAGATCACCACCACCACCGCCAAGGCGAAGGAGCTGCGCCCCTACGTCGAGAAGCTGATTACGCTCGCCAAGAAGGGCGGGCTGTCGAACCGCCGGCTGGCGCATGCGCGGCTGATGGACGATGCGCAGCTGGTCAAATTATTCGACGTGCTGGCGACGCGCTATGCGGGTCGCGACGGCGGCTATTGCCGGATCGTCAAGGCCGGCATCCGCATGAGCGACGCCGCCGCCATCTCGATCATCGAATTCGTCGATCGCGACGTCGCCGCAAAGGGTCAGGATTCGGGCCCGGTGATGACTGACGAGGAAGTCGACGCCGACTAGGCGCGCTCTCGCCCACGAGAAAAAAATGGCCCGCGCTTCGGTTCGCGGGTCTTTTTTTGTACCTGGCCGGAGCGCGAAAGAACAATCGGACTGCCGAAAAGGGGCCCTCAAGATGAACAATCGCCGCTGTTCAGGTTCAGCCGCGATGCACCCAAATGGGCCTAGTTTCGTTTCATTCCCAAGAGCGTAACTCTTTGGGCCTTTTATAGGAATTTCAAATGTCGAATATTTCCAAGCTTCTGGTCGGCGCGGCCGGCCTTGCGGCGGTGGTCGGCGTGGCGTCGCCGGCGATGGCCCAGGGCTATCCCTACGGCTATGGCAATCAGGGCCAAAGCACCGGCAGCGGCATCGTCGGCGCAATCATCAATTCGGTGACGGGCGGCGGCTACGGCCGCTATCCGCAAGGCAATTACGGCTATGGCCAGGTCAACGAGCGGACCGCGGTCAGCCAGTGCGCCGCCGCCGCCGAGCAGCGCCTCAACGGCGGCTATGGCCAGTCGAGCTATGGCAACCAAGGCTATGGCAATAACGGCTACCAAAGCGGCTACGGCCAAGCCCGCGTCGTCGGCATCACCAACGTCGAGCGCCGTAGCAACGGCAAGCTGCGCGTGACCGGCTTGGCGAGTTCGGGCCAGGCATATGGCGGCTACGGCAACCAAGGTTACGGCAACCAGGGCTATGGCAACCAGGGCTATGGCAACCAGGGTTATCAGGGCGGCTACGGCGCCGCCGGCCAGGCCGACCTGAGCTTCACCTGCAAGGTCGATTACAGCGGCCGGGTGACCAGCCTCAATTTCAACCGCCAGACGGCGTACGGGCGCGGTTACTAAGCCGAGACCGGCCGACAAGCTAATGAAGGAAGGCGCGGGTTAGTCTGGCCCGCGCCTTTTTCTTGTGAAACGCGGGCGATCGATTGCGGTCGTTAACCAAGCTGAATGGCGGCAAACAGCCATATTCAGGGGAGATGCATAGCATATCACCTATCGTTCGTTACATGATCCGGGAATCCTCGGATTTTGAGCGAATGACAAGGAGAAAGCCGATGTCGGCGAAGACGAAAATCCTGGCCGGAGCCACCGGTCTTGCGGCCCTGGCAGGTGTAACGACCCCGGCAGCCGCGCAATATTATCCTCAACCCAGCCCTTACGGCAACCAAGGCGGCGGCGTTGTCGGCGCGATCATCAACAGCGTCGTCAACGGCGGTCGCTACGGCCAGTATCCGTACGGCAATTATGGCTACAACCAGGGCTATGGCGGCCAGAGCACGGCGATCGATCAGTGCGCCCGCGCGGTCGAAGCGCGGATCAGCGGCCGCAGCTACGGTAACTATGGCTACCGAAACTATGGCTATAACGGCTATGACAGCGGCAACGGCGGCCGCGTGCTCGGCGTCACCCGGGTCGAGCGTAAGTCGTACGGCCTCAAGGTCGTCGGCGTCGCCAGCTCGGGCTACAACCGCTACGATGGTTACAACCGGGGCGGTTATGGCTCGTACGGCTACAGCAACGGTGCGGATTTGAGCTTCACGTGCAAGGTCGACTACCGCGGCGGCATCCGTGACATCCACGTCAACCGTCGCAGCGCCAACTGGCGCGGCTACTAAGCGTGAGCGCCTGAGGCGAACAAGGAGCGCGCGTCCCGGCAAGGGGCGCGCGCTCTGTCCGTTCAGGCCAGCGCCGCAAGGCCGCGGGCGATCATCATCCTTCTCCATTTTCCTGTAGCGTCGAGTATATCGAGGCGGTCGGCGTGCGCTTCCAATTCCGCGCCGCTCGGCGATCCAGCCGTCCGCGAACGAGAGCGCATTTGACAGTCAAGGAGCTGCTTAACTTTACTTCGCGGCGCGGCCTCCGTATCGGCCCGCCATGACAGTCCAGGATCCTGCTGAAGTCTTTGGCGACACCATCCTCATCGTCGACTTCGGCAGCCAGGTGACCCAGTTGATCGCGCGGCGGGTGCGCGAGGCGGGGGTTTATTGCGAGATCGCGCCGTTCAACGCGTCCGCCGAGGCGTTCGAGCGGCTGCGGCCCAAGGGCATCATCTTTTCCGGCGGGCCGTCGTCCGTGATGTGGGAGGACTCCCCCCGCGCACCGCAACATTTCTTCGACCAGAAGCTGCCGATCCTGGCGATCTGCTACGGCCAGCAGACGATGGCCGAGCAGTTGGGCGGGCGCGTCGCCGCTTCGGACAATCGCGAATTCGGTCGCGCCTTCATCGAGGTGGTCGGCGACAGCGCGCTGTTCGATGGGCTGTGGAGCGTCGGCGAGCAGCACCAGGTATGGATGAGCCACGGCGATCGGGTCGAACAATTGCCGGAGGGCTTTTCGATCGTCGCCAAATCCGAGGGCGCGCCCTACGCCATCGCCACCGACGAGGCGCGGCGTTTCTATTCGATGATGTTCCATCCTGAGGTGGTCCACACGCCGGACGGCGGTAAGCTGCTCGCCAATTTTGCGCGGCACATTTGCGGCTCCGCCGGCGACTGGACGATGGGTGCCTTCCGTGACGCCAAGATCGCCGAGATCCGCAAGCAGGTCGGCAAGGGGCGAGTGATTTGCGGCCTGTCGGGCGGGGTCGACAGCGCGGTCGCGGCGGTCCTCATCCACGAAGCGATTGGCGAGCAGCTGACCTGCGTGTTCGTCGACCATGGACTGATGCGGCAAGGCGAAGCCGAGCAAGTCGTCAGCCTGTTCCGTAACAGCTACAATATCCCACTGGTGCATGTGGATGCCGAGGAATTGTTCCTGTCCGGCCTCGCCGGGGTCACCGATCCCGAGAAAAAGCGCAAGTTCATCGGCAAGACTTTCATCGACGTGTTCGACGAGGAAGCGGGCAAGATCGGCGGCGCAAATTTCCTCGCGCAGGGCACGCTCTATCCCGACGTGATCGAAAGCGTCAGCTTCACCGGCGGGCCGTCGGTAACGATCAAGAGCCACCACAATGTCGGCGGTCTGCCCGAGCGGATGAACATGAAGCTGGTCGAGCCGCTGCGCGAGCTGTTCAAGGACGAGGTCAGGGTGCTCGGGCGCGAGCTCGGCCTGCCTGAGGCGTTCGTCGCGCGGCACCCATTCCCCGGCCCGGGCCTCGCCATCCGCATCCCGGGCGAAGTGACCAAGGAGCGCTGCGACATTTTGCGCAAGGCCGACGCCATCTACCTCGAGGAAATCCGCAACGCCGGATTATACGACGCGATCTGGCAGGCGTTTGCGGTGCTGCTGCCGGTCAAGACCGTCGGAGTGATGGGCGATCATCGCACTTACGACAGCGTGTGCGGATTGCGCGCAGTGACCAGCGTCGACGGCATGACCGCCGACATCTACCCGCTCGACGCCGCCTTCTTGAGCCGCTGCGCGACGCGGATCATCAATGAGGTAAAGGGCATCAACCGGGTGGTCTATGACTATACATCCAAGCCACCGGGGACGATCGAGTGGGAATGAGGCTGCCGAATTCGCTTTTCAGTAGATAAGCTTGGCGCGAATTCCATCCCGCCTAAAAGACGGCGCCATCGCCGCAACCATGTTTGACTCCTTTGCAGGGCCTCAATCGTCCTAGCTATCTAGACAGAGGAGACTGAGCGATGAGCCTTAAAAATAAGAGTGTGGTCGTCACCGGTGGAAGCCGCGGCCTTGGTCTCGGACTGGTCGAGGCCTTGGTCGCTGGTGACGCCAAGGTCACGGTCGTTGCTCGCGGCGCAGATGCGCTTGACGCGGTTCGCGACAGGCTGGGCGTTGATGCCATCGCGGCTGACGTCACCGATAAGGCAGCTGCCGACCGCATTCTTTCAGGCGTCCGCCCGGACATCTTGGTGCTGAACGCCGGAACCCCGCCGCCGATGTATCGGCTGGATCAGATGGACTGGACAGATTTCTCAGCGACCTGGGAGACCGACGTCAAGGCTGGGCTCTACTGGATCCAAGCGGCGCTCAACGTGCCGTTGCAGCCGGGAAGCCGGGTGTTGGTTGGGTCAAGCGGTGCCGCCCTAACCGGATCTCCGCTCTCGGGCGGCTATGGTGGCGCCAAGCGCATGCTCTGGATGATGGCCAATTACGCCAATAGCGTTTCTGAGCAGATGAAACTCGGGATTCGATTCCAGACTATCGTGCCACGGCAGATGGTCGGCGGCACCGGAACCGGCGACGCGGGTTCTAAAGCTTATGCGCGCGCCAAGGGTATCACTCAGCAAGCGTTTCTTGACGGATTCGGCGCGCCGATGCCGCCACGGGCTTATGGAGATTACGTCATTTCGGTTTTGGAGAATCCAGCTTATTCCGATGGGCTTGCTTTTGGTATCAACGGCGAAACGGGCGTGACGGTGCTCGAAAGAGAGCAGGCTTGAATTCAGGACGGCCCGCATTGAGCCAGGAACTCCAGGCAAATCTCTTCGTGCGGGCCGGCGAACTGCGCCCGGAGCTGCATCGCTATTGCGCCCGGCTCCTCGGCTCGGTCATCGACGGCGAGGACGTCGTTCAAGATACGCTCGTTCGGGCTTTCACGGCGTTGCAGGACCTGGACGATGTGCCGCCGCTTCGACCTTGGCTGTTCCGGATCGCGCATAACCGGGCCCTCGACCTGCTCCGCAGCCGGGCGATACGAAAAGCCGAGCCGATCGACGTTGCCTGGGACGTCGCGGACTTGGCGAATATCGATCCAATCGAGATGTTGATGCGACAGGAAGCGGTTAAAACGGCGGTGGCGCGCTTCGCCGAGCTTCCCCTCATTCAGCGCAGCGTCGTCATCCTAAAGGACGTACTCGACGAGCCTTTGAAGGAGATCGCCGCACTTCTCGACCTCACGGTCGACGCGGTGAAGGGTCATCTGGCGCGGGGTCGCTCGCGCCTTCGGGCAATCAACGCCAAGGCCGGCTCACTTCCGCCCGCCCGGGCGGCGTCTGCCGCAGTCGATCGCTATGTTACGCTCTTCAATCAGCGGGACTGGGACGGCCTTCGGGCGCTTCTGTCGACGGACGTTAAGCTACAACAGTCGACGCGCGCGCTTCGCACCGGCGCGGAAGCAAGTTTATTCTTTACGATCTACGCGACTTATGACCGAATCTGGCTTGCACCGGCTTGGCTCGAAGGCCGGGAAGTGATCGCGGTTTTCGAAGATCGCGCCGACCCGCGGCCCAGCTATTTTATGTGGCTCGAGTGGCGCGACGGAAAAATCATTTTCATCCGCGACTACCGGTATGCCCGCTATGTCGCCGCGGAAGCAGAACTGGTGCTTGCGCCGGTCGCCCAGGCGGAGGGTAACGGAAAAATGCTCTGAAGCGACGACCGGGCGGTTCTAAAACCCTCGTCTAATTAGGACGTCAAGGTCGCTTCGTCGCCTCGCTCATGGGAGTAAAGTTTCGAGCTGCCCCCCGTGGGGGGCAAGCCCGAATGCCTTGAACTAGCTGTACGCCCTTGCTTGCTCTTCGACGCGTTGGACGTTGTCGGCCAGCAATCCTCCCTCGTGGGCGACGAGGTCGAGTGGGTATTCGTGAATGAATATCATGAAGTCAGGCAGGCGATATACCTCGGCGACGGCGGCGTTGATGTCCTTCAACATCTTCCGCTTTGCATCGAGGTCACCTCCTTGCGGTCCGTGGATCAGCATCACAGGCTTGGTAGGTTCGGAGCCGAGCCCGCCATTTTGGCTAGCGCTGTCGAGCGGCCATTCGCGCAGAAATATCCGATGGTCGTCGGGGAACGGGTAAGCCTCGTGCAGTGCGCTGTAGAGCGATTGCATGAGATGCTTCTTCTGATCCAGGGCTGCTCCGAGGGGGACGTCGAGATAGGCGATGGGCATGCAATGTTCCTTTGAAGTAATAGCTTTAAAATTATGTAGCAAATAGACTTGGAAAGCAAGCTCGTGCTATTGGCCGGTCGATGGCGAAGCGGAGCTACAACCAGTATTGCGCCGTCGCGCGCGGGCTCGATGTCGTTGGGGACCGCTGGACGCTGCTCCTGGTGCGAGAGCTTTTGCTGGGCCCCAAGCGATATGGTGACCTGCTGGCGGCGAGCCCCGGTATCGGCACCAACCTGCTTGCCGATCGCCTGCGCGAAATGGAGGCGCAGGGTCTCCTTGAGCGAGTAACGCTTCCCCCGCCTGCGGGATCAAACGTCTACCGGCTGACCGATGCTGGCGTCGAGCTTGAGACCGTGGTCCGGGCGCTGGGCCGCTGGGGGCGACGCTTCATGGGCCCGCGGCGGGAGGGTGAAAAGCTGTCGACCGGAGCTTATTTCGTCGCCCTTCGAGAGCGGTTTCGGCCCGAGCGGTCCGCGAACTTGCATGAAGCTTATGAGTTCAGGGTCGACGGGCGGGTTTTCGAGGTCACGGTGAATGATGGCACCTCCACAACTGGCGAGGGAAGCGCAGTCCGGCCGGCCGCGGTGTTCACGATGGATACGCAGACGCTCAACGACATTTTCCTGGGCCAGGTCACGGCGCGGCGAGCAATCGCGGACGAGCGGGTGGAGGTCGCAGGCGACGCGAAAGCGCTCGGTCGGTTCCAGGCGATGTTCCCTTCCGTTTGACGCCTCGGCGAGGCACCATCGCCCAAACCTGATCATCAGGAAGCCGGATACTGAGCAACCTCCGGACGATCGCTTGGCATGCCTTCACCGCGTGCCTCCCGTTGTTGTCTCGCCAAGGGTGGCGACTCGCTCACCTCTGTCCAAGGGTACGACCCTTGCGTGACGGGCACGGGAAGCGCAGTCTGGCGCTCCTCAAGGGGGGCTGCCATGACAGACGAAACGGGCATTGATATCGAACCGGGCGCGTCGACCGCTGAAGCGAACGCCGTGCCCGGCTGGTTCTGGGTCGCGGCGGTGGCCGTGCTGCTGTGGGAGGCAGTGGGCTGCTTCATGTACGTCAGCCAGGTGACGACCGATCCGGCAACGCTGCCGCTCGACCAGCGGGCGATGTGGGCCGCGACGCCGGCGTGGATGATTGGGGCCTATGCGGTCGCGGTGTGGGTGGGACTGATCGGCGCGGTGCTGCTGCTGATGCGCAGGCGGCTGGCGGCGCCTGTGTTGCTAGTGTCGCTGATCGCGGTGGTGGTACAATTCAGTGCGCTGGCGCTGGTGCCGCAGCTGCGCGAGACTACCTCGTCGGATATGCTGGCGGTGCCGATTTTCATCATCATCGCCGGCTATATCATCTGGCAGTTCGCCAAGCTGTCGAGCAAGCGCGGCTGGCTGCGCTGAGGCCGAGGCCAAGAGGACTGGCTGCGCGGCGGGGCAACGGTTAGAACGCAACCATGTCCACCTTCACCATCGACAGCGGCACCAGCCGCGCGACGCCCTCTCCTGTGCCCGGCAAGCGGGTGACCGTCCCCGCGATTCGGGCGCGCAAGAATGGCGGCTCTACCACCGAGCCGCTGGTCATGCTCACCGCCTACACGATGCGGATGGCGCAGCTGCTCGACCCGCACTGCGACATTCTGCTGGTTGGGGATAGCCTGGGCCAGGTCATCTACGGACTGCCTTCGACTCTGCCGGTGACGCTCGATATGATGTGCGCGCATGGCGCGGCGGTGGTGCGCGGCAGCTTTCACAGCCTGGTCGTCGTCGACATGCCGTTCGGCAGCTATGAATCCTCGCCCGAACAGGCGTTCGCCAGCGCGAGCCGGGTAATGGCCGAAACCGGCTGCTCGGCGGTCAAGCTTGAGGGCGGCGTGGCGATGGCCGGCTCGATCGCGTTTCTGGGCGCGCGCGGGATTCCGGTGATGGGCCATGTCGGGCTCACACCGCAGGCGGTCAACGCGCTCGGTGGTTATGGCGCGCGGGGCAAGAGCCAAGCCGAACATGCCAAGATTCTCGACGATGCCAAGGCGGTGGCCCAGGCGGGTGCGTTTGCTTGCGTAGTCGAAGGGGTGCTCGAGCCGTTGGCCGACGCGGCGACCGCCTCGCTCGACATTCCGGTGATCGGTATCGGCGCGTCGGCCAAATGCGACGGCCAGGTGCTGGTGACGGAGGACATGCTCGGCCTGTTCGAGCGCACGCCCCGTTTCGTCAAACGCTACGCCGACCTGGCGACCGAAATCGGCGAGGCGGCGGCAGCCTATGCAAGCGAAGTACGCGGCCGGAACTTCCCCACGGTGGAGCAAACTTACCAACCAAAGGGAGCATAGCGCTGAGCTTTTGCTTGTAGCGCCGAAGTCGATGCCCGCGGAATAGCTTGGGGCGGAGGTTGACTCTCCGCCCTGTCGCTCGCGGTCATATCGAGGATCAGTTTAGTGGCAGGTGGGGGGGGAATCCTCGTCACGAAAATCACGCGGATCGGTGCTTGGCGCGATTGAAGTTACATAAACAATGGCGCCTGCGGCGCTCGAGGCCTCGACCGCCATGTCCCCGCCTTCGACAAATACCGCCCCATTGGACAAGCCAGGGCCATAGTCTTTGGAGCCGCAATTTGCGTCGGTGAGAGTGAGACGACCCGACTGAACAGCCACGATTACCATGCCGGGATGGTGATGCCATCCACTGCGCGCTCCGGCCGCAAAAACAAGCTTCTGCATAGAAACATCTGTCGGGCCCTTGGTTTGGAACTTGATCCGGTCGCTGTTGATATGCCCTTGGCCATCATAGTCGGCTGCAACAAACGTAGTTGGCGTGATGCCGGACGGGGATGTTGCGAGCGCCGCCGATGCCATCGGGATGGCCACGGTAAGTCCGAGTAACGCGGTGCAAAGCTTAAATTGTTTGGAATTCAACATGGTGCCCTCCTGCCAGTTTGAAAGGTCGGCACGTAAGCTAGTCGACCTGCAAGGGGTTTTATCAGTGAACTCCGAGTCGCGCCTAACAGAAAATTAACCAGGATTAATGCGATGTTTATGCTTTGAATTGAGCCGGCGTTCGGTTGCGCGGTTCAAGCGCTTGCCCCTTTGCCTTTGCGCCGCTTGGCGCTAGACGAGGCGCCGCCAGCTTCCGTTCATCCAGGGTGGGGAAGGAAGCGATGCGGCGCATCCCACCAGTGCACTAAGAGGATCCACGTTGGCGCTTCCCCCCGATCAGGCCGAAACCTTCGTTCGCGAAGTCGACGAGAATCTGCGCCGCGACCAGGTGCGCGATGCCGCCCGGCGCTACGGCAAGTGGATCCTCGTCGCGGTCGTTCTGTTCCTCGCCGCAGTCGGCGGATACCTCTATTGGCAGTATCGCCAGTCGGAGCGCGCCAGCGACGATAGCGAAGCGGTCTCGGCCGCACTCGACAAGGTGACCTCGGGCAATGTCAAGGAAGCGGCGGCCGAGCTCGTGCCGCTTGGCGGGTCGACCAACGATGTCACGCGCGCCTCGGCCTTGCTCGCCCGCGCGGCGCTCGCGACCCGGCAGAACGACCGTAAGACCGCCAGCGATCTCTACCAGCAGGTCGCGGCGGACGAGGGGCTGCCGCAGCCGTTCCGCGACCTTGCCACGGTGCGCGGCACGGCGGTCGATTTCGATACCATGAAGCCCGACGCGGCGATCGCCCGGCTCGCCCCGCTCGCCCAGTCGGGCAATGCCTTTTTCGGTACCGCCGGAGAGATGACCGCGATGGCCATGCTGGCCAAGGGCGACAAGGCCGGCGCCGGAGCGCTGTTCGCCAAGATTGCCGCCGACAAGCAAGTGCCCGAAACCATTCGTAGCCGCGCGGTTCAGATCGCCGGCTCGCTGGGGGTCGATGCGTCGGCCTTCCTGCCCGGCGATCCCGCCGCCACTCCTGCCCGTTAGGAACGACGACTCATGCGTCACTTTTCCCGCCTGACCCTCCTCATCCTGTCGGCCAGCATGATTGCCGGCTGCGCAGGCGGCCCGTTCAAGAAGAAGCCGCCGGCGAAGCTGCTCGGCGAGCGCGTCGCGGTGCTGGTCAACGAGGCCGATATTGAAATCGACCCGGCGACCGCCGCTCTTCCCGTCTCGCTGCCCGCGGCAGTCGTCAACGACAGCTGGGCGCAGTCGGGCGGCAACGCGCGCAAATCGGTCGGCCATGTCGCGCTCGGGGCCGCGCTCGGCGTCGCCTGGACCGCCTCGATCGGCGAAGGCAGCGGCAAGAAGGGCCGGCTCGGCGGCGGCCCGGTGGTCGCCGACGGCAAGGTCTTCACGATGGACACCAACGGCGTCGTGCGAGCCTTCGATGCGGCGCGGGGCACGGTCTTGTGGCAAACGCGGTTCGGCGACGCCGGCCAGAACGCGAGCTCACTCTACGGCGGCGGTGTCGCCTTCGACGGTGGCCGAGTCTATGCCACCAACGGTCTTGGCTATGTCGCTGCGCTCGATGCCGGCAGCGGCGCGGCGGTGTGGACGGTGCGGCCGGGCGGACCGATGCGGGGCGAGCCGTCGGTCGAGGGCGGCAACGTCTATGTGATGAGCCAGGACAATCAAATCTACTCGCTCAAGGCTACCGACGGGACGACCAACTGGTCGAACGCCGCCGCGCTGGAAATCGCCGGCGTGTCGGGCGCCGCGGCGCCGGCGATCGCGCTGGGCACGGTGGTCGCCGGCTTCTCGAGCGGCGAACTCAACGCCTATCGCTACGAAAATGGCCGTATGGTGTGGCAGGACGCGCTGTCGCGGACGTCGATTACCACCAGCGTTTCATCGCTAAGCGACATCGACGCCGACCCTGTGATCGACAATGGCGCGGTCTATGCGGTCGGCCAGGGCGGGCGGATGGTCGCACTCGACCTCAATTCGGGCCAGCGCATCTGGGAATTGAACTTCGGTGGCATCGCTACGCCGTGGGTCGCGGGCGACTGGCTGTTCGCGGTCAACGACCGGGGTCAGCTGATCGCGGTCTCTCGCGCGACCGGCAAGATCAAGTGGATCAACCAGCTGCCGCGTTACGAGAAAATGAAAAAGAAGACCGGGTCGATTACCTATGTCGGGCCGGTGCTGGCCGGCGACCGGCTGATCCTCGCCGGATCGAACGGCGCGCTGATCAACGTCAATCCCGCCGATGGCAGCTTCCAGAGCCAGGTCGATTTGAAGCAGGGGATAAGCTTCCAGCCGGTGGTCGCCAACAATACGCTCTACCTTCTGACCGATGGCGGCAATCTGATCGCGTACCGCTAAGGTTGACGCCTAGCTGGGGGACGGGCAGGGGGTCGGCTCCATGCCCCAACCTACCGTCGCCATCGTCGGCCGCCCCAACGTCGGCAAATCGACGCTGTTCAATCGCCTTGTCGGCAAGCGATCGGCGTTGGTCGACGACCGGCCGGGCGTGACTCGCGACCGGCGCGAGGGGACGGGCGAACTGCTCGGCCTGGAATTTCGGGTGATGGACACCGCCGGGTTCGAGGATGAAGATCCGCAGACCCTGCCGGGGCGGATGCGCGCGCAGACCGAGGCGGCGGTGCGCGAGGCGGATGTCGCACTGTTCCTGATCGACGGGCGCGAGGGGCTGACTCCGCTCGACGAGGAGATCGCGCGCTGGCTGCGCAGCGAGAATACGCCGGTGCTGGTCGCGGCCAACAAGTCCGAAGGAAACGCAGGGGAGAACGGCCGGCTCGAGGCGTTCGCGCTCGGATTTGGCGAGCCGTTTTCGCTGTCGGCCGAGCATGGCGAAGGGCTGGTCGACCTGTTCGAGGCGCTGCGCCCGCATATCGAGCGCGAGGAGGGCGAGGACGAGGAACCCGACGACGAGGAAGGCGGGCCGCTCAAGCTGGCCATCGTCGGCCGGCCAAATGCGGGCAAATCGACGCTAGTCAACATGATGCTGGGCGAGGAGCGGATGATCACCGGTCCCGAGGCGGGGATTACGCGCGATTCGATCACCATCGACTGGAATTGGAACGACAAGCCGGTGCGTCTGGTCGACACGGCGGGCCTCAGGAAGCGCGCGCGGGTCGAGGACAAGCTGGAGAAATTGTCGGCGTGGGACACCAAGCGGGCGATCGACCACGCCGAGGTTGTCGTTCTGCTGCTCGACGCGACACGGGGGCTCGAATCGCAGGATTTGCGAATCGCCGACCAAGTGCTCGAGGAAGGCCGCGCGCTGGTCATCGCCCTGAACAAATGGGATGTCGCCGAAGGCGCGTCGGCACTGTTTAACGGAGTCAAGGCGGCGCTCGAGGAAGGGCTCAGCCAGCTGCGCGGCGTGCCGCTGATGACCGTGTCGGGCAAGACCGGCAAGGGCATCGACCAACTGTTGGGCGCAGCGTTCGAGGTGCGCGAGAATTGGTCGCGGCGGGTGACCACCGGCGAGCTCAACCGCTGGTTCGAACGCGCGGTCGAGACCAACCCGCCGCCCGCGCCGGGGGGCAAGCGGATCAAATTGCGCTATATCACGCAGGTGAAAGCGCGGCCGCCGAGCTTCGTCATCTTCGGGACGCGGGTCGATCAACTGCCGATGAGCTACCAGCGCTATTTGCTCAATTCTATGCGGCGCGATCTTAAGTTGGGTCCGGTGCCCCTGCGCCTGACTCTGCGCTCACCGAAGAACCCGTTCGACGACAAAGGTCAATAAGGGATCATTTACCCTTTGGCGTGTAGGAAAGGCTCGTGGGACTGCGCCCCGATCGGGCGCGCGCGGGAGCGACGGGTTGGAAGACGGGCTGGACATTGTCGATTGGGTGCATTTCGAGAAGAACCGGGCGGAGCTTGGCCCTAGCTTCATCAAAATCCTCAGCTATTTTCGCGAAGACGGCGCCAAGAGCGTGCTCGAGATCGAGCAGGCGATGCATGAGCAGAACACCATCGCGCTGGTCATTCCCGCCCACACGCTGAAGGGCGAGGCGCGCCAGTTCGGCGCCGAGCCGCTCGCCCTGGTCGCCGAAAATATCGAGCAGGTCGCGCGCTTCTGCATCGAAACCCATGCCTTTCCCGATCATCTAATCCCCGACGTGGTTGAGCTGCGCCGATTGTGGCGTGAGACGATCGAGCTGTTTGAGAAGGAAACCAACCCGCTGCAGACCCGCTCGGCAGCCGCCTCCGGGGGCTTCGGCCGCAAGGTCAGCAACCAGGGGTTCGGGCGAATCTAACGGCGCATCGGTTGCGGTTGCCACCGCGCCAGACTTCGCCACAGCCATTCGAATGGACCGTAGTAGAAGCGCTTCAACCACGGTTCGGACCAACCCAGCATCAGCAGCCACATCGGCGCGACTATCAACCACAACTGGGCGCGGCCGAGCGCCCCGAACCAGCCAAGACCATAGCCGTAGAACAGGCTGGTCATGGCGATGCTGGTGCCGAGATAATTGGTGAAGGCAGCGCGCCCGGTCGCGGCGATGCGATCGACCAGCCAGCCGCCGGGTCGCGTGGTCAGGATCACCAGCGCGGCGATCGCCACCACCATAAGCGGTCGAAATAGCGCGCTGACCGCCATCGACAGCATGATCGCGGGCACCGCGAAATCGCTTCCCCACTGGATCGCCGCCAGCACCAGAAAGACGGGGATGGTGATGGCAAACCCTATCCGCATTATCCGGCGATAATCGGCGTCGGCCCACTCGCCGGTAAAAAACCCATTTTTGAGCAACGCCATGCCGAACAGCAGGTTGGCGATCACTTCCCAGCCAAAGCGGCTGAGCGTTAGCAGCGGCTCGGTGGTGCGATGGGTCAATTTGTCGAACGAGATCGACCACCAATTGCTGCGATAGAGCGCCAGGCAGTGGGTTAGCTGGTCGGGTGTCGGCACGCCGATGCCCTCGCTCATTTGCGCCCACTGCCTCGCTGCCTCGACACTCGTACCGGCGGCGGCGCTGGCCTGGGCGAAGGCCATGGCGAAGAAGGCGAACAGCGCGAATTGGACGGCAGTCAGGATCGCGCCCCATTTGATCAGAGTCGGCGCGGGCTGATCGCGGAAGAACCAGGCGATCATGCCGAGCGAGGCGTAGCCAGTAAGGATATCGCCGTACCAAATAAAGTAGAAGTGGAGGTAGCCGAACAGCAACAGCCACAGCATGCGGCTGAAATGGATTCGCGCCGCCGATTCTCCGCCGGCGCGAGCCCGATCAATGACCAGCAACATGCTTGCCCCGAACAGGAACGAAAACAAGCCGCGCATCTTGCCGTCGAACAGGACATAGCTGACCAGCCAGCTGATCAGATCGGCCGGGCCGTTAGTGCCGTAGGCCCGCGGGTTGAGATAGGCCGCGTCGGGCATGGCGAACGCGACGATGTTCATCGCCAGGATGCCCACCACCGCCACCCCGCGGATGATGTCGAGGGTGGCGAGGCGCTGCCCCCCGGCGGCGGTCATGCCGCGGGTTTGGCGCCCAGGCCTCGCGCCGCGATCAGCGCGATGGGGATGCCGACCAGTACGATATGGCAGAACAGCTGGGTCGCGATCGACAGCGGCTTGGGCGGCCAGCCGCCGAAGCGCAGCGGCACGACGATCAGGTTCATCACGACATAGGTGACAAGGCCGTAGATCACGCCCAATTTGATCGGCGCGGCGGTCAGCGCGGGCCAGTTGCGCGCGGCGAGCACGAACACCGCGGCCATGATTGCCATCAGTGCGAAGTGGGTCACAAGCCCAAGACAGGCGCCGCCCGTGCCCCACTGGGTCGCATCGGGGAAGGGACCGGAAGCGACGCCGCGCAGCATGTCGGCGGGGGCTTTATGATAAAATAAGGTGAGTAAGGTCGCGGCAAGAATGTCGAGCGTGCCCGCTGCCAGCGTGGCGAGTGCGATCGTGCGGCCCATCGATTATTCCCCCTCTGATTGGATCGACGGAACGAATGCGAAATCGGCGGCGCTGTCAATCGGCTCAAAGCCAGCTGGTGATTTGGTCGAGCGTCTTCTTACGGGTGGCATGGACTGGGACAGTCGCATCGTCGGCGGGGAGCCCGGCGACGATGATCATCACCGGCTTCTCGTTGGCCGGGCGCCCGCAGAGGGTGCGCAGGAAGCCCATCGGCGAGGGCGTGTGAGTCAGCGTCGCCAGCCCGGCCTTGTGCAGCGCCGCCAGCATCAGGCCGCAGGCAATCCCGACACTCTCCATCACATAGTAGTTCTGCTTGTCGTCGCCTGGTTCGATCCCGCCGCGGCGCTGCCCGAATACGACGATGTGCCATGGCGCGACGTCGAGATATCCCTTGTCTTCGTCGGTGCCGAGCGGAGCGAGTGCTTCGAGCCATTCCTGTCCCGCCTTGCCAGCGTAGAATTCGGCTTCCTCCTTCTCGGCGGCGAGGCGGATCTGATGGCGCAGCTCGGGTGAGGAGACGACCGCGAAGTGCCACGGCTGATGATTGGCGCCCGACGGCGCGGTCCCAGCGGCCAGGATCGCCTCCTCGATCACTTCGCGCGGCACGGGGGTATTGGCGAACATGCGGCAGGTGCGGCGCTGGGCAATGTCCTCACGAAAGGCGCGCGCGGCGGCGATGCGCTGTTCATCGGACAGCGCGGGGAGCGCGGTGTAAGCGATATGGGGGACGGGTTTCATGGGCCTTTCTAACAGGAAGGCAGGCGATCGAAACCAGCTTAACCCGTCAGACAGCAATGAAAGCCATCACGGCGCGTAGGCGATGCCCAGCCGTTCGGCCTGCGCATCAAGACGCTTGTCGCGTGTCCACAGCTTCGCGTCCGGCACTTGCTTCACCGACGCCAGTAAATGGCAATCGACCAAGCCGATGCCTCGATTGTAAAGCTCCAGCCATTCGACCATTGCGATTACTTCGGTATGCGAAACGTTTGGCGCGGCGGGCAACGCCTTTAATTCTTCCAACACGATCTGTCGGTTGGGGATCGAGCCGAGGGCAATCTCGCCGACGATCATGGGGTGCAGCAAGATGCGTCGGCGGCGCAGCTGGGCCGCGAGTTCAGCATTGCCGTTGTTGATGTGGTCGATCCAGATAGACGTGTCAGCGACGATTGGCGGCCCGCGCATCAACCTGGATTTATGAATTGCGGCGGACGGCGCCGTGGCGCCGCCTTTGCATGAGGGTCCGATCCGCCGAGCGCGATCAGTCGCTCGGCCGCGAGGCGCTGACGCATTTCGATCAGCGCGCGGCGGACCAGAGCGTTGGTC
>NZ_JACDDV010000078.1 GCF_013816785.1 Sphingomonas sp.
GGGCGGCCCTGGCCGAAGCGGTGCGCCGCTTCACAGGGCCGGCGCCGACGCTCATCCTGTGCGGTCCTGGCAATAATGGCGGCGACGGCTATGTCGCGGCGCGCCACTTGGCCGCCTCGGGCTGGCCGGTTACCGTTGCGGCGTTAGCCGACCCAACGGCGGGTGCTGCCCAATGGGCAAGGGCGGGATGGGAGGGGGAGACGCATAGTTTCATGAACGTTGAACCGGCCCCAGTGTTAATTGACTGCTTGTTTGGGGCGGGTCTGGGCAGAGGCCTGGAAACAGCTGTTTCGGAGAAGTTTT
Source organism: Sphingomonas sp. (assembly GCF_013816785.1). Classification (GTDB taxonomy): domain Bacteria; phylum Pseudomonadota; class Alphaproteobacteria; order Sphingomonadales; family Sphingomonadaceae; genus Sphingomicrobium. The sequence continues at coordinate 304 of NZ_JACDDV010000078.1, forward strand.
CAAGGCTCGCTGAACAAGCCAGTGTGACCATCGCCTGCGACCTGCCCAGTGGGATTGCAACCGATGACGGCGAACTCCTCTCGCCAGTACCGGCGTTCGACATGACCGTCACTTTTGGCGCCTTGAAGCCGGCTCATCGGCTGATGCCCTCAATGTCGACAATCGGCCGCGTCGTGCTGGCCGACATTGGCATTGAAGTCGCCGGCGACTGGTTTGAAATCGGCGCACCACAACTCCCGCCGTTGAAGGCTGACGGCCATAAATATGATCGCGGCTTGGTCCATTGCCTGGCCGGCCAGATGCCTGGCGCGATCGCACTTGCCGCCGAGGCCGCTGCGCGAGCGGGAGCGGGCTATGTCCGGGTCAGCACTTCACGCGCGCTCGACGGATTGCCAGCGGCCATCGTCCAGACCGACACTGCCCAGATCAACGATCCGCGCATAGGCTGCATTCTGGTCGGGCCGGGGCTGGGCGATATTCCGCCTGTGCTGACGCTGGCGCTGACCACGCCGCGGCCGATCGTCATCGACGCCGACGCGATTGGCCTGGTCGGCGAACCCGAACGGCTGAGAGGGCACGACGTGATTCTCACGCCGCACGAGGGCGAATTCGCGAGGCTGTTTGGTCAGATTGAGGGCAGCAAGGCCGAGCGCGCCCTGGTTGCCGCGAAACGCAGCGGCGCGGTGATCGTATACAAGGGCGCTGATACGCTGGTCGCGGCGCCCGACGGCCGGATCGGCTTCGCGCCACCCGCGCCGGCTTGGCTTGCCAGCGCGGGCACCGGTGACGTGCTCGCCGGGATGATCGCCGCGATGCGCGCACGCGGGATGGAGTCATTTGATGCGGCTTGCGCGGGCGTCTGGGTCCACGGTCGTGCCGCGGAGGCGGCGGGGCCGGGGATGATCGCCGACGATCTGGTGGACGCCATCCCGCTCGCCCTGCCGTGAGCGATCCGATCGTCAGGATCGCGGCGCGAGGGGATGGAGTCAGCGCATCGGGCCGCCATGTCGCCCTCGCCGTGCCGGGCGATATTTTGCGGGAGGACGGCACGCTGCGCGAGGGGCCGGGTCATCAGTTGCCGCCATGCCGCCATTTTCCCATTTGCGGCGGGTGTCAGCTGCAGCATCTGACCGATTCTGCTTATGCGGATTATTGCGCGTCGCGAGTGACCGGGGCGCTCGCCCAGCATCGCTTGGAAACGGAAGTGCGAGCGCCGCATCTGTCGCCGCCGCGCACTCGGCGGCGCGCTTCGTTGCGCGCGATGAAAGCCGGGGGGCGTGTGCTGCTCGGCTTCAACGAGGCAGGCACCAAGCGCATCGTCGATCTCGCAGAATGCCACATATTGCAGCCGGAGCTGTTTGCACTGCTGGCGCCGCTGAGGGGGCTGCTCGCGCCGATTCTGCCGGCCAAGCGGGTTGCCGAAATTCAGGTGACACGCGCCGATCAGGGTATTGATGTTGGGATCAAAGGCGTCGAGGTGACCGGCCTTGACGCGGTCGAGGCGCTGACCGGTTTTTGCGAGGCGCAGCGCCTGGCGCGGATGACGATCGACGAAGGCTATGGCCCCGAGGCGCGCTATGAGCCCCAGTCGGTGACCGTCACGCTTGCCGGGACTCCGGTCGCCTTCCCGCCGGGTGCCTTCCTGCAGGCGACGGCAGATGGCGAAGCCGCGCTAGTGGCGGCGGTGCGCGAGGCGGTAGATGGGGCAGGGCGGATCGCCGACCTTTTTTCGGGCCTCGGTACCTTCGCGCTATGGCTGGACGGCACGGTTTCGGCCGCCGAGGCCACGCGCGATGCGGTCCTGGCGCTGAATTCGACGGGCAAGGTCGAGGCGGTGCACCGCGATCTTTACCGGCGCCCGTTCGACTCCGGCGAGCTGGCCGCGTTCGACGCCGTGGTACTCGATCCGCCGCGCTCCGGCGCCGCCGAACAGATCCGCCAGCTTGCAACTTCGCCGGTGCCAAGAATCGCTTACGTCAGCTGCAACCCCGCGACCTTCGCGCGCGACGCCGAGATGCTCGCGGGCGGCGGCTATCGCCTGCTCTGGGCGCGTCCGGTCGGGCAGTTCCGCTGGTCGACCCATGTCGAACTGGCCGCTGCATTCAGCCGCTAGATCAACCCGCAGTCATGCGCGATCCGCGCCGCCGCGTGCACCGTCAGGCCAAGCAGGCACAGCGACGCGAGCGCGAACAGGGGAAAGCGAATGGCGACGATGTTGACGGTGCATTGCACGATGCTGTGCAGCACCCGGAAACCGACATAGCCCCAGGCGAGCCAATAATTGATGCCCCCGCCCATATCCATCAGGGCGAGCGTTAACGCGATCGCATAGAAGATGGTCGGTTGTTCCATCAAATGGTTGTAATTGTGGGACGGCCACTGCGCCTCGTCGGGGGCTTTGCCGTCGAGGTTTGCCCCGCGGGAGCCGCGCGGGATGGTCCCCCAAGTGAGGCCCATCTGGGCAAAGGCGCGGCGCCGCACGACTGCCATCCACACCATGATGACCATCGTCCACGCGACCAGCGCAACGACCGGTACGAGAATTGGGCTGTATTCCATGAATGACCTCCCCTGTTTCAACGGGAAGGTGCGTCAGTTCATTTCGCTTGGCAATCGAGTCAGTCGAACAATTTGGCGAAACGCCGTTTGGTGCGGGTCTTCCATGCGCCGCGGTGCCAAGCGTCGCTGGCGAGCAAAGGCAGGACCGAGGTCGCCTCGGCGTACACCATCTGCTCAAGCGCGGTCGACACCTTGCCCCAGCTGGCCGCTTCCTGAAGCGTCGACGAGGAGCAGGCGCCGTCGCGGACATCGGCGACGGTGATTTGGACGGCATATTTGTGGACCTCGACATCCTCGTGACCGAGGATCTCGGCGCAGACGACGGTGTCCTGCGCGAAATTCTTGGGCACCCCGCCGCCGATCATGAGGAGGCCGGTGGTGCCCGCCTTGATCTTGATGTCGGTCAGCTCGCGGAAGTCGGCGATCGAGTCGAGGGTCATATAGTGACCGCCGCGCTTCATCGCGTCGACCTGATGCTTGACCAAGCCAAAGCCGGCCGAGCTATCGGTGAATGCCGGGCAGAAAATCGGCACGTCATGCTCGCAGGCGAGCTTGACCAGGCTGTTATCCTTCTTGCCATTCTCGACCAGCCACTTGCCCATTTCGCGGATGAAGGCGCGTGACGAATAGGGACGCGGCTCCAGGCTGTCGGCGATCTTGCCGACAGTGAAGTCGCAATCCTGGAGCGAAATCTCGTCGATATAGGTGTCGTAAATGCGGTCGATGTAGAGAGAGCGCAACGTGTCATCGTCAGGAATTTCAAGCGCTTGATAATGTTTGTGGCCAAGTGCTTCGAAGAAATCCATGTCGACGATCGCCGCCCCCGTGGCGACAATCGCGTCGACCATGTTCGAGCGCACCAGCTCGGCGTATAAATCCATGCAACCGCCGGCCGAGGTAGACCCGGCGATGACCAGGATCACGGCGCAATTCGGGTCGGCCAGCATCTGGTTGTAGAGATCGGTCGCGCGCGCCAGGTCGCGACTGGTGAAGCTCATCTTGCCCATCGCTTCGACGATCGGGCGGGCGTCGAAGCTGGTGATGTCGATATGCTCGACTTCGTGGCTCAGAAGCTCGGCCTTGCGGCGATCGTTGATCGCGCTGTCGTCGGCGGTTTTGATGAGCATCTCGGTGGTCATGTTCATACTCCGATAGTTCCCCTCCCGTTCGCGGGTGAGGTTAGGGGAGGGACTGTTTTATCGACACGCGAAAAGAAAGGGCACTCCCTCCCCTCGATCCCTTCCCGCGAGCGGGAGGGGAGGGATTAGAGCGTCACGACCTTGGAACGCCGAGCCGGCTCGGCCGCTCCATAGAGGGTGGCCATCGGCTCGTCGTCGACAATTACCGGATTTCCGACCCCGAAGCCGTTGAAGCCGGTGCGCATCGCGCAGCCATAGGCGCCCAGCATCCCAACCTCGATGTAATCGCCCGGCTGAACGTCGGCAGGAAGATCGAACGGCCCCGCCATATAGTCGAGGTCATCGCAGGTCGGACCGTAGAAGCTGAACTCTATGTCGCGCGCGTCCGACGGCCGATCGCGGGCCAGGCGGACCGGGTAGCGCCAGCCGATGTGGGCGGCGTCGAACAGCGCGCCATAAGCGCCGTCGTTGATGTACAATTCCGCGCCGCGGCGCTTTTCGACACGAACCAGCACGCTGGCATATTCGGCGCACAGCGCGCGGCCCGGCTCGCACCATAGTTCGGCCGAATAGCTGATCGGCAGCGCTTCATAAGCGTTGGAAATGACGTCGAAGTAGTTTTCCAGCGCGGGCGGCTCCATCCCCGGATACCAGCTGGGAAAACCGCCGCCGACGTCGACGATATCGACCGTCACAGCCGCCCCGACGATCGCGTCGCGAACCCGGCTAAGCGCCTCGGTATAAGCGGCGGGGCTCATCGCCTGGCTGCCGACATGGAAGCAGATGCCCATCGCGTCGGCCGCCTGACGCGCGGCGAACAGCAGCCGCGTCAACTCTCCCGGCTCGGCGCCAAACTTCGACGCCAGGCTGAGCTTGCTGTGATCGGACGACACGCGGATTCGTACTAACAAGCTGAGATCGGTCGCGCCGCGGGTGGCGCGCATGATCTTGTCGAGCTCCTCGAGCGTGTCGAGGCTGAACGTCTTTACGCCGTGGGTGAAATAAGCTTCCTCGATCGCTTCCTCGGCCTTGACCGGGTGCATGAAGCATAAGGTCGCCTGCGGGAGCGTCTCGGCCACCAGGCGCACTTCACCGAGCGAAGCGACGTCATAATGCGTCACGCCCGCGCCCCACAGGATGCGAAGCAAATCCGGCGAGGGATTGGCCTTGACCGCATAAAGCGACTTGCCCGGAAACTTCTCGACGAAGAAGCAGGCGGCGCGCGCAGCGGCGTGCGGACGAAGCAGCGTGACCGGCTGGATCGGGCGGCTCATGGCGATCGCGGCAGCGGAGCTGCCGTCAGGGGCTTTCGCTAGCCCCAGCGCGCGATTTGGCTTGTGCAACTCAAGGGACCTCCAACTGTCTGTTCGAGAAAAGCTGCCTTGCGGTTGGAAGTCCCATGGGGCAGCGGAGGCGCTACATATGGTTGCCGGCCCTCCATGTAAAGTTTTTTTGAACCAAGGACGGACCGCCGCCAGGCCGATTGGGCTTCACCAGGGCTCGGTTCGTCGGAAAACAAAGGAGAACAACGGCTTGTCTGACGCTTTGCTGGTCACCCGCGATGATGTCCTCGCCGCCGCCGAACGGATCGCCGGCTTAGTCATACAAACCCCGCTGATCGAGACGCGGATTTTGGGGCAAAAGCTGTGGTTCAAATGCGAATGTCTGCAGACCGGCGGCGCGTTCAAATTGCGAGGGGCGAGCAACCGGCTGCTCCAGTTGAGCGCGGAGGAACGCAAGGCCGGCGTGGTCGCCTTTTCGTCGGGCAATCACGCCCGCGGCGTCGCCATCGCCGCGCGCCGGCTTAGTATCCCCGCGCTGATCGTGATGCCGTCCGACGCGCCGCAGGTAAAGATCGACTCAACTCGGGCGGAGGGCGCCGAAATCATCCTGTACGACCGCCGCACCGAGGATCGGATCGCCATCGCCGCCCGCATCGCAGCGGAGCGCGGGGCGGTGGTCGTGCCGAGCTTCGACGATGTCGCGATCGTCGCCGGGCAGGGGACCGCGGGGCTGGAAATATTGGACCAGCTGGCGGTAGCAGGTGAAGCGCCCCCGCGGCGAGTTGTTGTCCCCTGCGGAGGGGGCGGCTTGGCCTCAGGCATCGCGCTCGCCTGCCCCGATGCCGAAATCAACATCGTCGAGCCCGAGGGGTGGCACGACATGCGCCGGTCGCTTGAGCTCGGCCGCATCGTGCCAGTCGACGCCGACGCGCCGCCGACCCTGTGCGACGCGTTGCAGACAGCGGTGGTCTCGCCGATCACCTTCGGCATTCTTCAGGCTCGCAAGGCCACAGCCTTCGCCGTAAGCGAGTCGGAAGTCGCCGCGGCGGTCCGGTGGGCGTGGCGCGAGCATGAGCTGATCGTCGAGCCCGGCGGCGCGGTGGCGATCGCCGCTTTGCTGTCGGGAAGGATCATCGCCGCCGAGGGAACGGTGGCGCTGGTGTCAGGCGGGAACATCGAACCAGCGCTGCACGATGCGATTTTGAAGTGCTAAGACGGTGGCAGCAACCAGCAGCGGCCCCACGAAGCGGTCAGGCGAGCGCTGCGTGAAACAATTGCGCCAGCAACGTCGCGAGGATCAAGAACAGGCAGGTTAGCAAGTCGCGGCCCGGTGGGGAGGCCTAGCGGTACGTCACGCGGTCTAGCCCTGGGCGACGCGATATTCGCCCGGATCGACGTGAGCCGGCGAACTCCGCTCGACCGCGCGGGTCAACGCCTCGAGTTCGGCCGCGAGCGTCTGCAGCTCGGCGGCCAACGCCTTGGGATCTATTTTGGCGAGGTTGGCCGAAGCATCGAGCAGCGTGTCGAGCATCATCGCGATGCACGGCAGGATCGTTTCCTCGATCCGCTCGAACGCCTCTTCAAGGCGCGCCTGTTGCTGCTGGACATCGGGCATGGGCGACATCATGC
>NZ_JACDDV010000012.1:0-615 GCF_013816785.1 Sphingomonas sp.
GACGTGAAGAGGAAGCTGTTGCGCATGGCTTGGTCGTCGATCCTTGGCTGAAATCTAGGAAAAAGTCAGGATATAAAGATATCCTTATGTCTCGCTGTAGCGAGGCCTCCGCCCAAGCGCAATCGCAGCGATGAGCAGGAGGAAGCCGAGCGCCAGCGGGATAACATTACCGAGGCGTGCAAACAGGGTCAGGCGGGTTGCCGGCAGCGGCAGGGCGTCGTCGATCACACCAGCTGTGCCAAGCGGTATCGACTGGAGAATCCGCCCGCGCGCATCAACCAGCGCGCTGATCCCGGTCGGGGTCGACCGGATCACCGGAATGCCTTCCTCGGCCGCGCGCAGGCGGGCCTGGGCGAGGTGCTGCGGCGGGCCCCAAGCGCCGAACCAAGCGTCGTTCGACGGATTGAAGATCACGTCGGGCCGGTTGTGCCGATCGACCGCCTCGCCCGAAAAAATGATTTCATAGCATAGCTGGAAACCGACCTTGCCCCAGTGCGGGATGGCGATCGTGCGCGGGCCCGGGCCAGGGTCGAAGTCGAGGTCGCCGGGCGCCAGGCGCGACAGGCCGATCGCCGACAGGATCGGCCGCATCGGCAGATATTCGCCATAGGGCAC
>NZ_JACDDV010000012.1:625-42553 GCF_013816785.1 Sphingomonas sp.
GCTGCCGCCGGAGCCGATCACGAACACGCTGTTGGTCGCCCCGCTGACCGTTCGCTGGTCGCGAGATTCCAGGCCGAGGCCGCCGGTGAAAAGATACTCAAACTCCCCGACCGGTGCTGAAGCCTTCACCCGCTCCGTGGTGGCGAGCGCATCGCCACCCCCGCCGCGCGCATCGTCGAGCGGCTCGGTCACCGCCGCCTCGGGCCAGAATAGCAGGCGCGGCCGCTCGCCGCCGGGCTTGATCGACAGCGCCATCAAGCGGCGTTCGGCCTCTTCGGCGAATCCCGGCCGCCACTTGTCCCCCTGTCCGATGTTCGGCTGGATGATTCGGATCGCCCTTGGGTTGGTCGCTGGAGGCAGCGGTGCGAACGGGACGAGCGCGAAAGCAAGCAGTGCGGCGCCGATACCCATCGCGGGCCGTGCTTCCCGCCGGAATGCCAGCCACATGAGCCCGCCGGCCAGCACGACCAGTGCGGAAAGCGAGTAGGTCCCAGTCCACTGACTCGCCGAGAGCCACGGCGTATCGGCCAGGCTCACCCCGACCGGGTTCCAGGCGAAGCCGGTGAACATCGTCGCGCGCAGCCATTCGGTAATCGCCCAGCTTCCGGCCAGCGCCAGCACCAGCGCCAGTCTCCGCTCTTTGCCAAATCGCCACGCGAGGCCGGCGGCAAGCATCGGATAGACGGCCAGATAAAGCGACAGCAGCAGCACCGCGACCCAGCCGAGCCACGCCGGCATCGCCGCCTGAAAGGTGAAGGCGGTCGCGATCCAGTTCAATCCGACGCAAAACTGCCCGACCCCGAATCCCCAGCCGATGAGCAGTGCACGACGAAGACTCGGTGCGCGCGAAATCTCCTCGCAAAGAATGGCCAGGGCAATCGGCATTAATGGCCACAAGCCCGTCGGCTCGAATGCGAAGGCGGAGGCTGCGCCGACCAGCAGCGCGATCAGAAAATGCATGCGGCGACCGCTAGCGGCTGGCGACCTTCTGGGGAAGCGGTTGCGGCGATGCGTTGGTCACCCGCCACACCTTGCCGCCGACATCGTCCGCCACCAGCAAACTCCCGTCCTTGGCAATGGCCACGCTGACCGGGCGGCCGTAGGCGACATCGCCGACGCGAAAGCCGGTCAGGATATTAACCGGCTTGCCCGATGGCTGCGCGCCCGCGAAGGGGACGAAGATCACTCGGTAGCCGCTGGCGGGCTTGCGGTTCCATGAGCCGTGCTGGCCGACAAACGCGCCCTGCGCATATTGCGGGCCGAGCCGCGCGCCATCGCTGAATGTCAGGCCAAGCGAGGCAGTATGTGGCCCGAGCGCATAGTCGGGCTTGATCGCCTTGGCGACCAGCGCCGGGTTGGGCGGTGGCCGGCTGTCGACATGCTGGCCGTAATAACTGAACGGCCAACCGTAGAAGCCGCCGTCCTTCACCGAGGTCATATAATCGGGGACGAGGTCGTTGCCGATCTCGTCGCGCTCATTGACCGCCGTCCACAATTGCCCGCTCCATGGGTTCCAGTCGATCCCGACGGGATTGCGCAGACCGCCGGCGAAGATGCGATAGTCGCCGGTTCTGGCGTCGATCATCCAGACCGCGGCGCGGCCCTTTTCCATCGCTAGCCCGTTTTCGCCGATATTGCTGTTCGACCCGACCCCGACGAACAAATATTTGCCATCGGGTGAGGCGACCATCGATTTGGTCCAATGATGGTTGTAGCCGGACGGCAGCGCGGTGACGTTGCGGGGGCGAACGTCAATCTTCGTTTGGCCCGGCTGAAACGGGTAGGCGATGACCCCGTCGGCATTGGCGAGGTAGAGCTCGCCATTGGACAGCGCCATGCCGAACGGCGAATAAAGCCCGGTCAGCAGCGGCATTTTGGTCTCCGCGATGCCATCGCCATCGCCGTCGCGCAGCAGGCTGATCCGGTTGGCGCTACCCACGCCCGACCCGGCCTTCTTCATCAACAGGCCCTGGATCTTTCCCTTGATTGCGCCGCCGGTCTTGTCGGTGCCCGGGCCGTCGGTTTCGGTCACCAGCACATCGCCGTTGGGCAGCACCAGGAACGATCGCGGATGGACCAGGCCGCCCGCAAACTCATTGACCTTCAGCCCCGTAGCCGCGGTCGGCATCATGCCCGCCGGCCAGCCCTTGGCGTCGGCGACATTGACCGTCGGGAACAGGCTTTTCTGCGGCGCGACCAGCGGCGGGTTGGGACCATAGGCGAGGTCGGGCGAACGGGTCGAAGCCTGCGAGCAGGCGCCGAGGAGGAGGATCAGGGTGAGGGCGGTCGAGCGCATCGGACGGTCCTTCGGTCAACGGGCATCAAGCCGTGACAACGGCGGCGCACGGCAAAGGATGCGTTCAGCCTTCGGCGGGGTGGCGCGACGCAGCCTCCGGCGCTTGCAGCCGCAGCTTGATCATCCGCCTCGCGTCGGCCTCGACTGAAATGATCCGCCAGCCCGACGGATGCTCGACGCTCTCCCCCGGCTGGAGGATGCGACCAGCGAGGAGGAACGTCAGTCCGCCGAGCGTGTCGACTTCGTCGTCCTCGGCGATCAGCCTGGCATCAACATCGCGCGCGATGTCGTCTAGCTCGGCACGGGCGTCGGCCTCCCACAGACCATCTTCGAGCAACTGGAGCGTGCCCAGTGCCTCCTCGTCATGCTCGTCCTCAATCTCGCCGACGATTTCCTCGACGACATCCTCGATCGTCACCAGCCCTTCGGTCCCGCCGAATTCATCGACGACGATTGCCAGGTGGACGCGGCCCTGCCGCATCCGCGCAAGCAGGTCGAGCACGCCCATCGATTCAGGGACGTAGAGCGGGATGCGGAGCAGGCCCTCGATCGAGCGAGGGCGGCTCGCATCGAACTGCGCCTTGAACACGTCCTTGATGTGAATCATGCCGATCACTTCGTCGAGCCCGTCTCCGGTGACCGGCAGACGGCTGTGCTCGGCGTCGGCGAAGGCCTCGATCAGCCCTTCGAACGAAATCGTCTTGGGCACCGAGACGATGTCGCCGCGGGTCACCGCCACCTCGCCGACGGTGCGGTCGCCGAAGTGCAGCAGGTTGCGCAGCATCTGCCGCTCGAGCGGGCTCAGGTCGCCGCGCTTGGGGGCGGCGGCGTCGGCCTCGTCGATGGCGTCCTCGATTTGGTCTCGCAGCGTCGCGTCATCCTCGCCGAAGATCAGCGCGCGCATTCCGCGCCACAGCCGCGAACCGCCTTCGTCGTCGTGCCGCGTCGCCATCAGCCCCCATGCCTTTCCAAAGCACCCCCATAGGGATCGGCAATGCCCAGCCGGGCGAGCGCGCGCACCTCGCGCGCTTCCATATCGATTGCGCTGGCCTCATCCCCATGGTCGTAACCGAGCAGATGGAGCGTGCCGTGAATCATCAGATGCGCCGCATGCTGCGTCAGCGGAATTGCCTTGTCGGCCGCTTCGGCCGCGCACACGCCATGGGCCAGGATGATGTCGCCCAGCATCAGTTCCGGCCCATCGCCGGCCGATGACGTCAGGTCGTCCGCTTCGGCCATTGGAAATGACAGGACGTTGGTTGGCCGGTCCTTGCCGCGCCACTGGGCGTTGAGCAGCCGCACTTCCTCATCGCCGCCCAACCGTAGGCCGATTTCAACGGCGCGCGGCCCGGCCCCAAGTTGCGGAAAAGCGCTTTCGGCTATGGCGGCGTTGGCGGCAGACCGGGACAGGTCGGGCCAACCGGCGCTACTGTCCCATTCCGGATCGGCGTCGATCAGGATGTCGATCATCACTGCCCCGGACCCTCATAGGCTTCGACGATCTTGCCGACCAACGGATGGCGAACGACGTCGGCGGCGGAGAAGCGGATCATCGAGATTTTGGCGATCCCCTCCAACTTGCCGACCGCGTCGTTAAGGCCGGATTCGACGCCGCGCGGCAAATCGGTCTGGTTGGGGTCGCCGCAGATCACCATCCGCGCGCGCATGCCAAATCGGGTCAGGAACATCTTCATCTGCGGCGGCGTGGTGTTCTGCGCTTCGTCGAGGATGATGAAGGCGTCGTTGAGCGTGCGCCCGCGCATGAAGGCGATCGGCGCGATTTCGATCTCACCGCTAGCGATGCGCCGCTCGACCTGCTCGGTCGGCAGCATGTCGTAAAGCGCGTCGTAGAGTGGGCGGAGATAGGGATCGACCTTCTCCTTCATGTCGCCGGGCAGGAACCCCAATCGCTCGCCGGCCTCGACCGCCGGCCGCGACAGGATCAACCGGTCGACCTGGCCCGAGATCAGCATCGCCACCGCCTGCGCGACGGCCAGATAGGTCTTGCCGGTGCCCGCCGGACCCAGCGCGAAGATCATGTCGTCGCGGGCCAGCGATTCCATATAAGCGGTCTGCACAGTCGATCGCGGGACGATCGTCTTCTTGCGCGTGCGGATCATGACCCGCGACGGCGAAGCGACATCCTCGGCGATGATCCCGTCGAGCGACGGCTGCGATGCCATGCCCAACACCGCTTCGACCGCGGCGGCATCGACGTCCTGGCCCTGGTCGAGCCGATTATAGAGCCCCATCAGCACGTCTCGCGCGCGCGCCGCCGCATCGGGCTCGCCCTCGACCATGACCCGGTTGCCGCGCGCGGCGATGTGCACCCCGAGCCGATCCTCGATCATCACCAAATGGCGGTCGTAATCGCCGAACAGCGGGCCAAGCAGATAGGGCTGCTCGAATTCGAGCTCCAATCGGGCGCGGTCGGCGACCGCGACGTCGCGCTTGGCCATTATTCGACTGCCCAGCCGCCGAAGCCCGGGAGCGGGGTCAGCGGGAAAGTCGCTTGATCGCGGAGTAGGTGTAGTATATGAATAATGCACCTTTTGTGGAGATGAGTCGTGGCAAACGAACAGAAACTGAGCGTTGAGGATTTTTTTCGCCTTGGGAACGAGGCCGCAGCAAAAACGGCTGCGCTTAGAGACACGGTCGCCGGGCCGGCGAACGATGAAGATGTGATCGAAGGCGAGTTCACGCCGGTACCTTGACCTTCGCGGTCGCGCCAAGGCTGTTGGGCAGCGCCTTGGCGACCGTCACGTCTATCATGTCGCCGATTCCGGCTCTCGTTTCGACGAACACCGACTGGAACCAGGGCGACTTACCGATCATCTGGCCGGGCAGGCGGCCCTTGCGGTCGATCAGGATTGTTATGTCCTTGCCGACGGTGGCGCGGTTGAAGGCGAGGCTGTGCTCGGCGAGGCGGGCTTGCAGTCGCTGCAATCGATCGTCCATCACCTCTGGTGCCACCGCTCCTTCCATCGTCGCCGCCGGAGTACCCGGACGAGCGCTATATTTGAACGAATAAGCCGAAGCGTAACCGACCGCGTCGACGATGGCGAGGGTCGCGGTGAAATCTTCATCGCTTTCGCCCGGGAAGCCGACGATGAAGTCGCCGGAGATTGCGATATCGGGTCTTGCCGCGCGGACCTTCTCCAACGTTTTCAGATAGGTGTCCGCGCTGTGGCTGCGGTTCATCGCTTTCAAGATTCGATCCGACCCTGACTGCACCGGGAGGTGGAGATAGGGCATCAGCTTGCCGATCTCGCCGTGCGCGGCGATCAGCGCGTCGCTCATGTCAGCCGGGTGGCTGGTGGTGTAGCGGATGCGTTCGATCCCATCGATGCGGGCGACGGCCCGGATCAGCTTGTCGAGCCCGCCCTCATAGGCGTTGACGTTCTGGCCAAGCAGCGTGATCTCGCGCGCTCCGCCGTTGGCCAGCGCCTGCGCCTCGCCGACGATGTCGGCGAACGGCCGGCTGATCTCCGCGCCGCGGGTGTAGGGCACGACGCAGTAGGTGCAGAATTTGTCGCAGCCTTCCTGAACGGTGAGAAAAGCGCTCGGGCCGCTGCGGCGGCGCGCGGGAAGTGCGTCGAACTTGCTGATCGCCGGCATGTCGGTGTCGACTGGGCGTTCGCCTCGCGCGGCGGCGGCGAGCATCTCTGGCAGGCGGTGATAAGCTTGCGGACCGACCACCAGATCGATCATTTTCGAGCGCGTCTTGGCTTCCGCGCCTTCGGCCTGGGCGACGCAGCCGGCTAGCGCGACCATCGGCCGGCTGCCGTCTTCGCGGCGCAGGCGCCCGATGTCGGAATAGGCGCGATCGGCGGCCTTCTCGCGAATGTGACAGGTGTTGAGCACCACGAGGTCGGCATCCTCGCCCAAGGCGGGCGCCATGCCTTGCGCGGATAGGAGTTCGGCCATCCGATCGCCGTCATAGACGTTCATCTGGCAGCCGAAGCTCTTGACGCGGTAAGTCTTGGGAAGATTGGTCATTTCGGCGGCGCTATAGGCCCAAGCCGGCCGAAGTTGAAGCCGCTAGCGCGGCCTCGATCGCCACCTGGGCCGCTCCCGCCAGCGCCTTGCGATTCTCGTTTCGTTCAAGCGGCTTCAATAGCCGGACGATGACTTCGAACGATCCGCTCCGGCCAAGGATTTTGAGGACATTGTCCTTCCCGGCCTCACCACCGCTCCAGCCGATCGCGGCGCGATTGGCGCCATAGTCGATCGCCACCGGCCTGACGCTGGCCCCCTCGAACGGCGGCGCGACCGCGTCGAGCAGGGTCGACCGAAATTTCAGCAGCGCCTTGCCGTCTCCGGTCGTGCCTTCTGGAAAGACGGTCAGCGGCTGGGCCTGCGACAGTCGATCGGAAATGCGCCGCACCTGCCCATGGGCATCGCCGCGTTCGGCCCGCTCGATATATAATGTGTGGTTCTGGTCGGACAGCCAGCCGATCAGCGGCGTGCGCTGAACCTCGGCCTTCGACACGAATGCGGTGCCGGTCGCGCCGCCGAGGATGAGAATGTCGAGCCAGCTGGTGTGATTGACGACGGCCAGCGTGTGCGCGCCGAGCGGCTTGCCTTCGACTCTCACGCGCGCCCCAGCGATCCGGGCGGCAGCGGCGAGGAAGCGGCGCGGCCAGCGCGACCGGCCGAGCAGCCATTTCGACAGCAGGTGAGGCGGCAGGCAGGTGACGAACAGCGCCGCCAGCCCGGCGATGCGGACATAAGCGCGCCAGGTCGATAATGTGGTGCTAGTGGTCCCGACCAAGCGCGACGCCGTAGAGTTCCATTCGATGATCGACCAGCCGGTAACCGAGTCGCTCGGCAATCCGGCGCTGCAGCGCTTCCAGCTCGTCGTCGGCGAACTCGATGACCTGGCCGGTCTCCACATCGATCAAATGGTCGTGGTGGGTTTCCGACGCGGCCTCATAGCGCGAGCGGCCGTCGCCGAATTCGTGCCGCTCGAGAATGCCGGCCTCTTCGAACAGGCGGACGGTGCGATAGACAGTGGCGATCGAGATGTTCGGATCGATCGTCGCCGCGCGGGCGTGAAGCGTTTCGACATCGGGATGGTCTTCGCTTTCGCCGAGCACGCGCGCGATCGTCTTGCGCTGCTCGGTGATGCGCAGGCCCTTGTCCGCGCAGAGCTGCTCGATGTCGATCTGGCGATGCATGGAGATGGAGGTAGGGCGCGGCTCGCCAATCGTCAAAGGGAGAAACGCCGTCATCCCGGGCCAAGCCCGGGATGAAGCGTCAACGCATCACTTCTTCGCGGTTTTTCGGCGCTTGGTGCCCAGCCCGATCGACTTGGCCAGCATCCGGCGCTGTTCGGCATAGTTGGGGGCGACCATCGGATAGTCGGCATTGAGGCCCCACTTCTGGCGATATTGATCCGGAGTCATCTGATAATGGGTCATCAGATGGCGCTTGAGCATCTTCAGTCGTTTGCCGTCTTCTAGGCAGACAATATAGTCCGGCTTGATCGACGAACGGATCGGAACCTTGGGTTCTGGCTTGGCTTCGGCGGCCGCGCCCGCACCCGACAGACCCGCAAGGGCGCCGTGTACGTTGGAGATAAGTTGCGGCAAATCGTTCACCGCGACGCTGTTGTTGCTGACATGAGCCGCGACGATGTCCGCCGTCAGCGTGATCAAGGTGTCGTCGTTCCCTGGATTGTCCATAATCTTTCTTCCCGAGCATGAATTAGTAAAGGACAGTCAATCGACTACCGTCCTAATCACATTAATCGTACGTTATTCTCCCGTAAAGAGTAAATCTTTGCCCCTATCAAATCCTCATCAATCGGCGAGGACTAGAGTCAGCGCATCGTGACGGTCCCCATTCAACCCACAATAATAGTCGCGGCGACGTCCGCCCAGGACGAAACCAGCCGATCGATAGAGGGCCACCGCGGGGTTGCCGTCGCGCACCTCGAGATGAAGCCGGTGGCAGCCGGCCGCGCGCGTGGCCGCGATGAACTGGGTCAGCAGCGCAGCGCCGACTCCTTGGCGTTGAGCGGCCGGGTCGACCGCGATCAGCAGCAGCTCTGCTTCCTCGGTGATCGACCGCGCCAAAGAAAAGCCGACGCAGGCTCTACCTTTTTCGGCCAGGATCAATTCGACGCCGGCCATCGGCAGGATGCCGGCGCACTGCGAGCGGGTCCACGCCTCGCCGAATGTGGGCGGAAAAGCGGCGTTCATGATCCGCATGACCTGATCGAGGTCATGGCCGGTGCCGGGGCGGAGCCTGACGGCGCCGGCCGCGAATTCGGGCCGCGCTCCGATCATGCGGCCGCCATCGGTCGTGCGTCGGGCGCGCGGGCATAGATCGGCTTGCAATCGAGCATTCTCAGCAATTCGGGAAGCCGCAGCGCGTGGCTGGCGGTAGGCAATAGGTTCAACGCCTCACCCGACCCGCGCGCATCCACCAACGCGTTGGCACCGCTCCCGACCACCAGTTGGGCGGTGGTCGACGCCGCGGCCGCCTCGGGCGGTAGGTTGCGCACCGGACCGAACGGAATCAACGAATGGCGTTCAAACGACTGGACGAACAGCTCGCCGTGGCCGCCCGCCACCGCCACTGCGATCGGGCGATCGCCCGGCGGCGCGCCCGCGGCGATCAGCGCCAGCGAACTCATACCCGCCAGCGGTACGCTCCAGCCGATTGCCAGGCCATGCGCGGCGGAGATCCCGACGCGAAGCCCGGTGAAGCTGCCGGGGCCGACCCCGGCCAGCACGCGGGTCGGGATATGGCCATCCAGCATTTCGGCAATCATCGGAACGAGCCGCTCGGCATGGCCGCGGCCGATCACTTCGTCGCGCGCCGCGACGATCGTCCCATCCGGCTCCAGCAGCGCGGCGGTGCAGGCGGCGGTCGATGTGTCGAGCGCGAGGATCAGCAACGTTCTCCGGACATGCCTTGGTCTATCGAGGCACAGGCGCCGTTCCCCGGCAAGGAAAAAGCGAAAATGTCAGGGCCTGATCGTTTGAGGAGGAAGCGCTTCGCGCTTCCGCCGATGACGTGAACCAGGCTCTAATTAAATGCTCTAGACCGTTTCGATGGTCTCCACCTCGGGGACGTAATGCTTGATCAGCCCCTCGATCCCGCGTTTCAGCGTCACCGCCGACGACGGGCAACCCGCGCAGGCGCCCTGCATCGTCAGGTAGAGTTTACCATCGCGGTAGCCATGATAGACGATATCGCCGCCGTCCTGCGCGACCGCCGGGCGGACACGGGTTTCCAGCAGATCCTTGATCTGGTCGATGATATCGGCGTCGGCGGGGTCTTCCTCAAAGTCGGTCGCTCCATCGGAGGCGATCTCGATCCCCGCCGCGCTGCCTTGCCGAAACAGCGGCGCACCCAGGGAAAAATGGTCGAGCAGGACCGAGATGACGTCGGGCTCAAGCAATTCCCATTCGACCGTCGGCGCGGCCGATACCGAGACGAAATCGCGCCCGAAATAGACGCCATCGACCTGGCCGGTGGCGAACAAGGCTTCGGCGAGCGGGCTGGCCTCGGCGGCGTCGGCATTGGGAAAGTCGCGCCCGCCGGCCTCCATCACGGTGCGGCCGGGCAGGAATTTGCGGGTCGCCGGGTTTGGCGTCTTTTCGATCTCGATCAGCATGGTCGCGATGTGGCCCTCAACCGCTTCGCAATCAAGACTTCTCGGCAGGCGCGATCCAGCTGTCGTCGATCATCTTGATCAGCGCCGAGAAATCCCGGGCACCGCCGCCGCGGTCGACGAAGCGCTGGTAAAGCTCTTCCGCCTCGCCGCCCATCGGCGTGTAGGCGCCGGCCGCCTGCGCGGCTTCCATCGCCAATTTGAGGTCCTTGAGCATCAGCGCGGCGGCGAACCCACCCTGGTAATCGCGGTCGGCGGGGGTTTGCGGACCGACGCCGGGCACCGGGCAGTAGCTCGTCATCGACCAACTCTGCCCGCTCGCCTTGGACGATATGTCGTAGAACGTCTGGAGGTCCAGGCCAAGCTTTCCGGCCAGCACGAACGCCTCGCAGGTTGCCGCCATGGTCGCGCCGAGCAGCATATTGTTGCAGATTTTTGCCGCCTGGCCCGCGCCCGGACCGCCGGCGTGAATCACCGCCTTGCCCATCTTTTCCAGGAACGGCCGGGCTCGTTCAAAGCCGTCGTCCGACCCGCCAATCATGAAGGTCAACGTGCCGCCGTCGGCCGCGGCGATGCCGCCCGACACAGGCGCGTCGACCATGGTGTAGCCCGCCGCCTGCGCTTCGCCCTCGACCGCCTTGGCGGTGGCGACGTCGATCGTCGAGCAGTCCATCAGGATGGCGGATTTGGGCGCGTTGAGCAGCACGTTGGTGCGGAAAACCTCGGCGACATGCTTGCCCGCGGGGAGCATCGTCACGACCGCTTCGGCATCCTTTATCGCGGCTTCGGCGCTTTTAGCGACGGTGCAGCCATTGGCCTTGGCCCGGTCGAGCGCATCCTGGCTCAAGTCGAAGGCGACCACCTTATGCCCCGCCTTGGCGAGGTTCGCGGCCATCCCGCCACCCATGTTGCCTAATCCGATGAATGCGATCCTCATAGTATCTTCCTTATCGCCCCACGACCGCGTCACAGAGCCGCTCGATGACTTTGCTTCCTTCCTGCGCATCTTGATCGTTCGCAGGGGCGAACTCCGTCACGGTGAAGCCAACTACGTCGCTTTCGCGCGCGATTCTATGCACCAGCGAGATGGCGTCTTCGACCGGTAATCCGCCGGGCACGCCGTATGCGAGATACGGAAATTCGGCGGGATCGAGTACGTCGAGATCGAAATGGATGTGCACCGGGCCCTCAACGCGCATGTCCGGGTCGAGGGTTTTGAGATCGTGCGCACGCTGGAACTGCCATTCGCCTTCATCGCCGATCCGGATGCCGAAGTAACGGAATTGTGTTGGACTGACGGGCGAACGTAGCCGGCTGCGAATGGGCCCTGGCGCCTGGCCCATGATCGCACTCACCGGCATTCCGTGAAAGCTCCCGCTTGGCGAAGTTTCAGGCGTGTTCGTGTCGAGATGGGTGTCGATCCAGATCACATTGAGGCTTGGGTAAAGACCGTTGAGATAGTCGATCACGGCAATATCCACGGCGCAATCGCCGCCCGCCGTTAGCACGCGTTTAGGACGGTGGGTGCCCATGATTTCCTGAGCGCTGCAAAACTGGTCGAAGATCGCGCCCCAACGCTTAACCCCGTAGGCATCGCTGTCGTCGTCGCTCAACTGAACCGATGCGACAGGTCCGAACCGCGCACAGACCTGTTCGACCGCTCGGGCCCCGCGAAGCAGGTTCTCGTAGCGCGCGGACCCCTGCCATTGGGGATAGGCGAGCACCAAGTCGAACGCTTGAGGGTGCGGCTGCATTTACCGTCCGCTCCAATTACCTGGTCGTTTCTCGACGAACGCAGCCATGCCTTCCTTCTGGTCGGCGGTGCCGAACAGGCCGTGGAACAGCCGCCGCTCGAAATTGATCCCTTGGGCGAGCGGGAGCTCGAATGCGGCGTTGACCATTTCCTTGGTCGCGATTGCCGCCAGCGGGGCCATACCCGCGATTGCCTCGGCGGTCTTCAGCGCTTCGTCGAGCAGTTCGGCGGCGGGAACGACCTTCGCCACCAGCCCGGCGCGCTCGGCCTCCTCGGCGCCCATCATCCGGCCGGTCAGGCACATCTCCATCGCCTTGGCCTTGCCGACTGCCCAGGTCAGCCGCTGCGAGCCGCCCATGCCCGGGGTCACACCCAGCTTGATCTCGGGCTGGCCAAACTTCGCCGTGTCGGCGGCAATGATGAAGTCGGCCATCATCGCCACTTCGCAGCCGCCGCCCAAGGCGAAGCCCGCGACCGCCGCGATCCATGGCTTGCGGGTGCGCGTGACCTGTTCCCAACCGGCGAAGAAGTTCGATCCGTACATGTCCGCGAAGTTTTGCGCCTGCATCTCCTTGATGTCGGCTCCTGCGGCGAACGCCTTTTCGGACCCGGTCAGGACAAGGCAGCGCTGGCCAGCTTCAGCGTCATAGGCCGCGAACGCCGCGATCAATTCCTTGAGCACGGTCGAATTCAGCGCGTTCAGCGCCTGCGGGCGATTGAGCGTGACGAGGGTCACCGCGCCGCGCTGCTCGACCAACAGGGTTTCGTAGGTCATTGTCACTCCCTAAAAATCGAGCGGCCGCCACTGCTCCTCGACTGGCAGCGGCTCAAAGAAGGCGTCGACGTCGCGCTCGCCGATCGCCTCGGGCCGGGTCGGGTGCCAGTTGGGCGCACCGTCCTTATCGATCAGCAATGCGCGTACGCCTTCGCGAAAATCGGGATGGCGGATCATGCGGACCATGATTCCATATTCCATCCGCATCTCGTCGACGAAATGGAGTTGATAGGGGCTTTCGACCAGCATCTTGAGGCTGACCTTGCACGCCATCGGCGATTTTTTGGCGATCGACGCCGCTTCCTTGGCGCACCATTCGTCCCCCTCCGCCACGCCGACATTGAGCGCCTCGAGAATTTCCTCGAGCCTGTCGCTGGCGAAGTAGCGGTCGATCTTGTTCAAATTGCCGGTGATCCGCGCCTCAGGGACCTGCTCTTCCGAAAGCTCGTCGAGGATCGCCTCGACCCGGAACGGCTGGGCGATGATCCGTTCCTTGGCTTCCTCCAGCCGGTCGGACGCGAGATAATGCGTCGCCAGCCTGAGCTTAAGACATTCTGCGCCATCGAGCCGCGCCCCGGTCAGTGCCAGGAATTGCGCCAGGCGCCCGCGCAGCCGCGACAGGTAGCGGCCACCGCCGACATCTGGGAAAATGCCGATCGTCGTCTCGGGCATCGCCAGCACCGTGCGCTCGGTCGCGACGCGGTAGCGGCACGGGCAAGCGATGCCGACCCCGCCGCCCATCGTCACCCCGTCCATGAAGGCGACGCCGGGCTTGGGGTAGGTATATTCGAGGTGATTGAGGCGATATTCGTCGAAGAAGAAGGCGCGCGCGGCGGCTTCATGACCCTCGACGCTGTTGGCAATGTCAACCACATCGCCCCCAGCGCAGAATCCGCGATTTAATTTGGGATCGCCGTCCGGCTTGGCGGCATGATCGATCAGGATGATCCGCACTTCGGGATCATCACGCCATTCGATCAGCGCCGACGCCATGTCGCGCACCATTTGCCGGTTGAGGCTGTGCAGCGCCTTGGGCCGATTGAGCCGCAGCCGCCCGGCCGAGCCCTGCTTGATCGCCAGCACGTCGGAAGAAATGGTCGCCATGTCCATCACGCCATCGTCGCGTAGCGGCCGGGGGCGGGCTCAATCCCGTCGGCGATGGTTCGCGCCGCGACCTGCTTGCCGCCGCCCTTGGCAGTGAGCCATTGCGTCCAGTGCGGCCACCAGCTGCCCTCGTATCGGGTCGCGCTTGATAGCCAGTCGACCGCCGCCCCGGGCTGGTCGGCGTTGGTCCAATAGCCGTGCTTGTTGGCGGCCGGCGGGTTGATCACCCCGGCGTTGTGCCCCGACCCGCCCAAGATGAAGTCGGCGCCGATGTCGCGAGCGCCGCGATAGACCGCTTCCCACGCCGATACATGATCGTCCTTCAAGGCGATGACCAGCATCGGGGCCGTTATGTCGGCGAGATCGATCGCGGTCCCGCGCACCTCGAACCCCGCCGGATCGCGCAAGCGATTGTTGAGCAGCAGGTCGCGGTTGTAGCTTTTGAGGAACGCCGTTGGGATCCGCGCGCCATCCTCGAACCAATAAAGCAGGTCGGAGTGGGGCGCCGGTTTGTCGAGCAGGTAATGCTGGACCACCGACGACCAGATCAAATCGTTGGCGCGCATCGCCGCGAAGAGCCGCTGCAGCTCGACGCTGTCGATATAACCCTGCCCCTCGAGATGATCCTCGAGTGCGGCCAGATGCCCTTCGTGGACGAACGCCGACCAGTCGCGCATGTCGGCGAAATCGACCAGACTCCCGATCAGCGTCGCCGAATGCGCTTCCTTTCCACGCCCCTTCGCCGCCAGCCACGCGAGCGCGATCGCGACCAATGTCCCGCCAAGGCAGAAGGCGAACAGGTCGGGCGCGACGCCGGTCCGCTCCCGAGCCACCTCGATCGCGCGAACCACCCCGTCGAGCACATAATCCTCGACGCCCTTGGCCTTGAGTTCGGGCCCAGGGTTGACCCAGCTGACGACGAACACGGTGCGGCCTTCGTCGACCAGCCATTTGACCAGGCTTTGGCGCGGCACCAGGTCGATCATATAGTAGCGGTTCACCAGCGGTGGGACGTAGAGCAAGGGCTCGGTCGCGACCTTCTCGGTGGCCGGCGTATATTGGATCAGCTGGAAGAGTTCGTTTTCGAATACCACCTCGCCCGGCGTCGCGGCGATGGTCTTGCCCTTTTCGAACGCGTCGGGATCGGTCCGCCGCTGGACGATGCCCTTGCCGCTCGACACATCCTCGAGGAAATGGGCGAATCCCTGGACCAGATTGGCACCGCCCGTCTCCTTGATCCGCTTGACCACGTCGGGATTGGTCGCGGCATGGTTGCTTGGGCTGACGGCATTGAGATATTGGTCGAGCAGGAAGCGCACCATCGCTTGGCCATTGCCCTCGTCGCCGCCGAGCGAGACGACCTCGCGCAATTGCTGCGAAGCGAGGAGATAGGCATCGCGTAGCGATCGATAATAAGCATCGTCCTGCCACTCGGGCGCTGAGAAACGCCGGTCGCGCGGCTTTTCGCCGGCCTGGTTGGCGAGCGCGCCGATCCAGAAATCGCCCCATTGCTTAGCCGCCTCGACCTGCACCCGCATCAGGTCGGCCGGCCGCATCGCCAGCCCCATCGCGAACTCGTTGGTTGCCCGGGCGATAGCGAACGGATCGAACGGCATGGTCGCCTTGACCTCGCCTTTCATCATCTTCTCTGCCGCCTCGGTCAGGCGGCGGGTCAAGTCGCCAATCACTGCCGCGTCAGCTCCCGCCCGACGATCATTCTCATCACCTGGTTGGTGCCCTCGAGGATCGAATGGACGCGGAGGTCGCGCCAGAATCGCTCGATCGGATAATCCTGCAAATAGCCGTAGCCGCCGTGCAGCTGTAGCGCCCGGTCGACCACCGAGCTTCCAGTGTCAGTCGCCAGCCGCTTGGCCATCGCCGCAAATTTGGTCTTGTCGGGGTCGTTGGCGGTGACCTTGGCCGCCGCGACGTAGAGCAGCATTCGCGCTGCCTGAAGCTCGGTCTCCATGTCCGCGAGCATGAACTGGGTGTTCTGGAAATCGGCGATCGCCTTGCCGAACTGCTTGCGCTCCTTGGTATAGTTGACGGCCTCGTCGAGGCAGCGCTGCGCCCCGCCCAATGAGCAGGCGCCGATGTTGAGCCGCCCGCCGTCAAGGCCCATCATGGCAATGCGAAAACCCTCGCCTTCGCCGCCGACGCGGTTGGCGACCGGCACCCGGACCTCATCGAAATTGACCTGCGCCGTCGGCTGCGAATGCCAACCGAGCTTCTTCTCCTGCGCGCCGAAGCTGACGCCTGGCATATCTTTTTCGATCACCAGCGCGCTGATGCCCTTGGGCCCGTCCTCACCGGTGCGGACCATGGTGACGTATACCTCATTCTCGCCGGCGCCTGAAATGAACGCCTTCGAGCCCGAGACGACATAGTCGTCGCCGTCCTTAACCGCCTTGGTCTTGAGCGCCGCCGCGTCGGAGCCGGACGACGGTTCGGTCAGGCAATAGCTGCCGATCCGCTCCATGCTGATCATGGAGGGCAAGTACTTCGCCTTGACCTCGACCGATCCGAAGCGGTCGATCATCCAGCTCGCCATATTGTGGATCGAGATGAAAGCGCTGGTCGACGGGCAGCCGTAGGCCATAGCCTCCATGATCAGCGCTGCTTCCAATCGCCCGAGCCCGATCCCGCCGCTCTCCTCCGACACATAGATCGACCCGAAGCCCAGCTCGGCCGCGGCGCGGATCGTATCGCGCGGGAAGATATGCTTCTCGTCCCACTCGGCCGCGAGCGGGGTGATCGCGTCGGCGGTGAATTTCTGCGCCATCTCCTGGATCTGGCGCTGGTCGTCGGTGAGGTCGAACTGGGTCGCCATCATATTACCTTGGATAAAAGTTCAGGAAACGCGCTGAAGGCATCGTCCTGAGGCTCGTAGCCCAACCGGCGCCTGGTGTCGTCTAAGGCAAGGCGCTTCAAGCGGTTATTGGAGATTCCGTTGGCGACCAAGAAACCCTCCACGGGAGCCTCCAACGCCCGCTGAAAGAGCTGAATCGCGTCGCGCGGGCTTAGCCAAGCCGTCAGGTCCCGAAGGGTCAGGAGGTTCGGCGACTCATAAGGCTCGAACGCCCCGATTCGAAGCGCCACGACAGACATCGTCCCCAAAGACGCGTAATAAGCGCCTAACGCCTCGCCGAACGCTTTGGTCGCGCCATAAAGGTTCGCCGGCTTTGGCAGCACGTCTGACCTTAATTGAAGGTCAAGCGGATAGCCCTCTATAACTTGCGCGCTGGATGCGAACACGAGGCGCCGGATATTAAATTTAGACGCTTGCTCGTATATTCTTTGCGTCGCCAAGATGTTCGCCGGCAGCAATTCATCGAAAGAGGCCGAGGCATGGGGAATGGCCGCGAGGTGAATAATGGCATCAACGTCCAAAAAAGCGGCGTTCGGCAATTCTTGTCGCACAATGTCGATCGAAATGAATTCGTCTTGGCTTCCCAAATCAATGTCGCATTCCGCGCGATCGATCAGTACGAGCCGGAATTTTTCGCGAAAGGCATTGGACAACACTCGACCAATTCGGCCCATCGCACCCGTTATCATCACTCGTTTCATGATCTTAGCGAGCGCTCATGGCGAATGCGGTCTTTAGGCTGATCGATGACAACTGTCCGGCGAACGGAGTGATCGCGTCGGCGGTGAATTTCTGCGCCATCTCCTGGATCTGGCGCTGGTCGTCGGTGAGGTCGAACTGGCTCATGGACGCGGCCCCTAGCATTGGCGAGGGGCCGCTTTCCAGTGGCGTCACGCGCAGCGCGTGTAGCGGTAGCTGCCTTCATCGTCGGCACGGACGAGCGTCTTATTGCTATTGGTTAGCTTGAGGCTCTCGCTCTTGGCCCAAGTCTGGCCCTCGCCCGCAAAGGCGAAGTTGGCGGTGAAATTCTCGGGCGCATTTAAAGTCACCTTGCCGAGCGTCGCGGTCGATTCGTAGAAGCGGATCTTGTCGTTGCTGACGCTGATCAGCCCTTTGGCGTCACCCTTGGTGGTCGTGCAGTCCACCGCTACCAATCCCCAACGACCTTGGAAAGCGGCGGGGATCGCTATCGCGGCCGGCTCGGTTGTGGCGCTGTTTTCGGTCGCGTTGTCCATTGCGTCATTCGCGGGCGTCTCATCGGGTGGCAGGGTCTCGATACTGTTCATCGTGCGATTGGTGTCGTCGATCGCGATGTTGTTGGGATCGGCCTGGCTGCAGGCCACGAGCGCAAAGGCGGTAAGGGCCGCGGGGAGGAGGGAACTAACGGGCTTCATCCTCCTCTAACGCCCGCGCCGCCAATTCGATGCGCTGCCGACCGGGGTCGCGGCGCCGCGGACCTCCGTGCATGGACCCAGTTGCTTGCCGGTAGAATAAACGGCCGCGCGGATGAGTGGAATCGCCTTCTGCATCACTCCTTTGGCGGCCCGACCAGGTCCCAGCGATTGCCGTACAGATCGCGAAACACCGCCACTTTGCCGTAAGGCTCGTTGCGCGGTTCCTCCTCGAAGTGGATGCCTGCCAACGTCAGGCGCTCGAGCGCCGCGTCGAACTTCCTGACCTCGAGGAAGAAGCCGACCCGCCCGCCATGCTGATTTCCTACTGCTGCCAGCTCCTCGGGCTTCCTTGCCTTGGCCAGCAGCAGGCCGCGCCCGCCGTCATCCTCGATCACCACCCAGCGCTTGCCGGCGCCCTGGTCATCGTCACGGGCATGGCGAAACCCGAGCGCTCGCGTGTACCAGTCGATTGCCTCGTCATAGTCTCGAACGAGCAATGCGGTCAGCGCGAGCTTCAAGTGTCACCCCATCGTCGGAATATGAAACGCTTCCTTGTGATCGCCGGCTGCCGTGCCGACGGGCCAGCGCTGGGTGATCGTCTTGACCTTGGTCCAGAACTTGACCCCTTCCATGCCGTGCTGGTTGGTGTCGCCGAAGCCTGAGCGCTTCCATCCGCCGAAGGTGTGATAGGCGACCGGCACAGGGATAGGCACGTTGATCCCGACCATCCCGACATTGACGCGCGCCGCGAATTCGCGGGCGGCGTGGCCGTTGCGAGTGAAGATGGCGACGCCGTTTCCGTAGGGATGCTCCGACGGCAGGCGCACGGCCTCCTCGAAGCTGTCGGCGCGGACCATTTGCAGCACCGGACCAAAGATTTCCTCCTGGTAGCTGCGGAAGTGCGGCTTGACATGGTCGAACAGGGTCGGGCCGACGAAGAAGCCCTTCTCATGCCCCTGCAGCGTAAAGCCGCGCCCGTCGACGACCAGCTCGCCGCCCTCGTCGGCGCACAGCTGAATGTAATTTTCGACCTTCTGCTTGTGCGCAGCGTTGACCACCGGGCCGTAATGCGCCTCGGGGTCGGTCGAGATTCCGACCCGCAACTTCTCGATGGCCGGGACCAGCTTCTCGCGCAAGGCGGCGGCGGTATCGTCGCCCACCGGCACCACTACCGGCAGCGCCATGCAGCGTTCGCCGGCTGATCCGAACGCCGCGCCGGCAAGGTCGACCACCACCTGGTCGAGGTCGGCATCGGGCATGACGATGCCGTGGTTCTTGGCCCCGCCGAACGCCTGAACCCGTTTCCCGTTGGCCGTCCCGCGCGAGTAGATATATTGCGCAATGTCGGACGATCCGACGAAGCTGACCGCCTTGATGTCGTCATGGTCGAGGATCGCGTCGACCATTTCTTTGTCGCCATGCACTACGCTCAAAATGCCGTCGGGCAGCCCGGCCTCGCTTATCAGCTCGGCCAGCCGCACGGGAACCGAGGGGTCGCGCTCGCTGGGCTTCAGGATGAACGCGTTGCCGCAGGCGATGGCGACGCCGAACATCCACATCGGGATCATCGCCGGGAAGTTGAATGGGGTGATGCCCGCGCAGATGCCGAGCGGCTGACGCATCGAGTAAACGTCGATGCCGGGACCCGCTCCCTGGGTATATTCGCCCTTCAGCGCGTGCGGGATGCCGCAGCAGAATTCGATCACCTCGAGCCCGCGCTGGATGTCGCCCTTGGCGTCGGCGATAACCTTACCGTGCTCGCTGGCGAGCAGCTCGGCGAGCTCGTCCATGTGCGCTTCGATCAGTGCCTTGAAGTTGAACATGACGCGCGCCCGCCGCTGCGGATTGGTCGCGGCCCAAGCGGGCTGCGCGGCCTTGGCGGCGTCGATCGCGAGGTCGAGCGTCGTGGCGGTGCCAAGGCCGACGGTCGCCTGCACTTCGCCCTGGCTCGGGTTCCACACGTCGCCGCTGCGCGTAGCGTCGGATAGTGCGCTGCCGTTGATGAAATGCTCGATGCTGCGCATGGGATACCTCGTGATTTTGATTTGGCCACGCCCTAGCCAAGCGCGCTTCCGAATGCCAGCGTGCGCCGACGAGGAGAATATATGACGCGTTCGATGTTGCTTGCCGCCCTGCTCATCACCACCGGGGCCGCCGTTGCCGCGCCTCGACCGGGCGGGCCCGATGCGAGGTTGGCGGCGATCGCCAAAGGCGTCGATTCGCAGCGGATGAAGGCGACCGTCGAGAATCTGGTCGGCTTCGGCACTCGCCACACCCTGTCGTCGCAAACCGATTCGAAGCGCGGGATCGGCGCGGCGCTCAACTGGGCCGATGCTGAGTTCAGGAACCTCGGACTGCCAACCGTTCGGCCGAGCGACGTCGTCACCGGCAAGCGCGTGCCCAACCCCACCAAAATCACCGACATCCTCGCCATCCAGCGCGGGACCGAGCGGCCCAACGACGTGGTCATCATCTCCGGCCATATCGACAGCCGGGTGACCGACGTGATGAACTCAGCCGCCGACGCGCCCGGCGCCAACGACGACGGGTCGGGGACGGCGGCGGTGCTGGAGGCGGCGCGGGTGCTGTCGAAGCACAAGTTTCCCGGCACCATCGTCTACGCCGCGCTGATGGGGGAGGAGCAGGGGCTCTTGGGCGGCAAGGTGCTCGCCGACTATGCCAAGGCGCAGGGCTGGAACGTCGTCGCCAATCTCAACAACGACATCATCGGCAACAGCTGCGGCTCTGACGGGGAGTGCGATGCCAAGACCGTGCGCGTTTTCTCCGAAGGCCCGCGCTGGCAGGGGCGTGAGGAACTGGCCGCGCAAATCCGCAGCCTCGGTGGGGAGAATGACAGCCCGTCGCGCAACATCTCGCGCTTCCTCGATAGCCTCGCCGAGCGCATCCCGGCGATCGGCCTCGATGTCCGGCAAATTTGGCGCAACGACCGCTTCGGCCGTGGCGGCGACCATACCGAGTTGCTCAACGCCGGCTATCCCGCGGTCCGCCTGTCGGTCGCGGTCGAGAATTACGACCAGCAACATCAGGATGTCCGCGTCGAAAAGGGCAAGCGCTACGGTGACACCGTCGCGGCCATGGATTTTCCCTATCTGGCCAAGGTTACCAAACTCAACGTCGCCGCGCTCGCCGCCCTCGCCAGCGCCCCGCCGCCGCCCGAACCGACGGTCGAGGGGGCGGTGAGCACCGACACGGAAGTTAGCTGGCTTCCGGGCATAGAGCGCGATTTCTACGTGCGCTGGCGTCGAACGGATACAAATCAATGGCAGGCACAGCTGAAAGTACAGTTTTACGATGGCCGTGATCAGGGTCCGCCCAATAGCTGTTTCAAATCTACCCAGTACCCGGCGGGCGAATGCCACGTCGTCCTGCCCCACATCCGCGTCGACGACTGGGTGTTTGGAGTCTCTTCGGTCAGCAAGGACGGCTTCGAAAGCCCGGTCGCCTCGGCGGTGCCGGGCGGGGCGTTCAAGCCCTGGGTCGAGCCGGCCAAAAGCCCCTCCCCTTGATGGGGAGGGGTTGGGGTGGGGTGATGCTGGACGTAAAGCAATACGCTTGAAGCATCATCCATCACCCGGCGCCGTCACACGCGCCAGACACTTGCGCCGCGACATGACCGATTCGGAACGCGCCCTCTGGCGCTTGCTCCGCGAAGCTTTTCCCAAGGAGCATTTCCGCCACCAAGTGTCGATCCGTCATTTTATCGCAGACTTGCCAGCCATCGCGCGAAGTTGGTGATCGAGGTTGATGGCGGGGAGCATAATGACGAAGTCGATGTGGCGCGGACGGCGGTTATCGAGCAAAAAGGATATTGCGTGATCAGGTTCTGGAATCACGATGTGCTTGGCAACACGGACGGAGTCTGGACAGTGATCGATGCTGCGCTGCACGGGCGTCACCCCCACCCAACCCTCCCCCATCAAGGGGGAGGGCTTTAGCATGCCCCGCAAACCTCCTCCCAGCCTGCCCACTCCCAAACAGATCCTCGATTTCATCGCGCAGTCGGGCCAGCCGGCCGGCAAGCGCGAGATTGCGCGCGCGTTCGGGCTGTCGGGGCATGAGAAGATTTTGCTCAAATCGCTGCTCAAGGACATGGCCGACGAGGGGCTGATCGATAGCGCCCCCGGCCGCGCGTTCCACAAGGCGGGCGGGGTACCGCGCGTGACGGTGTTGCGCGTCATCTCGGTCGACGATGGCCAAGTGTGGGCGACGCCCGAAAGCTGGCACGCCGACACGCCCGCGCCGCGGCTGCGCGTGATTGAGAAAGGGCGGCGCTCGGCGCTAGCGCTCAACGACCGCATCCTCGCGCGGACCGAGGAGGCTGGGAAGGGACATGTCGCCCATGTCATGAAGACGCTCGCGCGCTCGGCCGAGTTGGTGCTGGGCGTGGTGCGCAAGGAGGGCGACCGCCACTTCCTGACCCCGGTCGACAAGCGCGAGCGGCGCGAGCTGACGATTTCGGACTTGAAGGATGCACAGCCCGGCGACCTCGTGCTGGCGGAGCCGTCGGGCCGACCGCCGCGCACCACGGCCCGGGTCGACGCCATCCTCGGCGATCCGTTCGCGCCGCGCAGCTTCTCGATGATCGCGATCCATAAGCACGGCCTCAGCGACGAATTTCGCGACGAGGCAATCGAGGAGGCTGGGAGGGTGGCGAAGCTGCCACTCGGCGACCGCGAAGACCTGACGCACCTCCCGATTGTCGCCATCGACCCCGAGGACGCGCGGGATCATGACGACGCTATCGGGGCGGCGGCGCGCGAGGATGGCGGTGGCTGGGACGCGATCGTCGCGATCGCCGACGTCAGCTTCTACGTCCGCCCCGGCTCGGCGCTTGACAAGGAAGCGCGCGCGCGCGGCAACAGCGTCTATTTTCCCGACCGCGTGGTGCCGATGCTCCCCCACGAACTGTCGTCGGACATCTGTTCGCTGAAGCAGGGCGAGGTCCGCGCCGCGATTGCCTGCCACTTGCATGTCGGCAAGGACGGTGCGCTTAAAAGCTGGCGATTCTCACGTGCCAAGATTTGTGTGACCGCAAACATTGCATATGAGGATGCGCAGGCGGCGATCGACAATTTGGATGAGGAAAGCTTCGAAGTGGCCTCATCGCCCTGCTCGATGCCGGCAGTGGACGGACCGGTCTCGCGCGACCTCGTCGACAAGGCGCTCAAACCCCTTTGGGCTTGCTGGAAGGCGTTGCTCGCCGCGCGCAACAAGCGCGATCCGCTCGAACTCGACCTGCCCGAGCGACGAGTGGTGCTCGACGAGAAGGGGCGGATCATGTCGGTCGCGCCGCGCGAGCGGCTCGACGCGCACCGGCTGGTGGAGGATTTTATGATCGCCGCCAACGTCGCCACGGCCAGGGCGCTCGAAAAGAAAAAGGCGCCGGTGATGTATCGCATCCACGAGGCGCCGGGCCGCGAGAAACTGGTCGCGCTGAAGGACTATCTCGCGACCTTCGGGGTCGAATTCGCGCTCGGCCAAGTGATCAAGCCGGCGACCTTCAACCATATTCTGGATCGCGTCGGCGAGCATGACGCACGGCCCGAGATCATGGAACAGGTGCTGCGGACGCAGATGCAGGCGCGCTACGGGCCCGAACCGCTCGGCCATTTCGGGCTGGCGCTGGCGAGCTATGCTCATTTCACCTCGCCGATCCGGCGCTACGCCGACTTGCTGGTCCATCGCGCGCTGGTTGGGTCCCATGGCTTGGGCGAGGGCGGCTTGCCCAAGGAGGATGCCGATAATTTCGCGGCGGTAGGCGAGCAGATTTCGATGCTCGAACGCCGCGCGATGGAGGCCGAGCGCGAGACCATCGACCGTTACGTCGCCGCCTTCCTCGCCGACCGCGTTGGGCAGATTCTCAAATGCCGGATCAGCGGCGTGCAGCCGTTCGGCTTCTTCGCCACAGTCGAAGGGCTGGGCGGAGACGGCCTCGTCCCGGCGGCGATCCTCGGCAACGAATATTTCCGCTATGACGAGGCGGCAAAAGCGCTGGTCGGCGAGCAAAGCGGCGAGACGTTCAAGCAGGGTCAGAAGATCGAATTGAAACTGGTCGAGGCCAATCCGGCATCGGGTGCGCTTCGGTTCGAACTGCCCGAGGGCAAGTTCGCCGCGCCGCCGCGCGATCGCCGCGACCGCACCGTCTCGCGCGGCCCCCGCCGCGGCCGTCCCGCGAATATTCGGCATCAGGGCCGCAAGCGTTAAGGGAACTTCCCCGCGCCCCACACCTTCAAACGCCATGACCAAGCCCCGCATCGCCTTCCTCTGCGGCTCGCTCCGCAAGGACAGTTTTCACCGCCGCCTCGGTCAGGCGATCTTCGCCGCGACCGACCGGATCGAATGCGTTCCGGTCGAGCTTGGCGACCTGCCGCTTTACAACCAGGATCTCGACGGCAAGCAAGCGCTCGAAGCCTGGGCCCGCTTTCGCGATGCGGTCCGACCGACGGACGGCGTGCTTTTCGGCAGCCCCGAATATAACCGCTCGATGACCGGTGCGCTTAAGAACGCGCTTGATGTCGGCTCTCGGCCCTATGGCCGGAGCGTGTTCGCCAAGAAGCCCGCGGCCGTTTTCTCCGCTTCGAGCGGCATGACTGGCGGGTTCGGCTCCAACCATGCGCTGCGCCAGAGCTGTGTGTTCCTCGACATGCCGGTGATGCAGCAGCCGGAGGCCTATTGGGGCCTCATCAACGACGACAAAATCGGCCTCGATGGGACGGTTCATGACGAGACGGTGGCCAAGCTGGTCAAGGCCTTCGCGAACGCCTTCGCCGACTGGGTCGATCTGATCGGCCACGGTCGCGCCAAAATTGCTCCCGATCCGACCCAGCAGGCACAGGCGAGCTAAGTTACTCGCGCGCGGGCCTTGAACCGCGGGACGTCCCACAGCTTTCGATCGAGCACCTCGCTCAGCGCGTCGGCGGCGCGCCACGCGTCGTCGAAGCCGTTGTAAAGCGGCGCGAAGCCGAAGCGGATCAGGTCGGGTGCGCGAAAGTCGCCGATCACGCCGCGCTCGATCAACGCTTGCATTACGGCATAGGCGTCGGCGTGGGCGAACACGACATGACTGCCGCGCTTCGCCGCATCGCGCGGGCTGGCAAGCGCAAGGGCGGGGCAGCGCCCCTCGACACAACCAATGAAATAGTCGGTCAGCGCGCGTGCCTTGGCCTCGATCGCCGCCATCTTCACGCCGGCAAAGCTGTCGAGCCCGGCGTCGAGCGCGGTCATAGCCAGGATCGAGGGGGTTCCGGTCTGGAAGCGGGCAATGCCGGGGCGCGGCGCATAGGCCCGGTCGAACGCGAACGGGTCGGCATGGCCCATCCAGCCCGACAGCGGGTTGTCGAGCTGATCCTGCAGCGCGCGGGCGATGAACAGCCAGGCCGGCGCACCGGGTCCGCCGTTCAGATATTTATATCCGCACCCGACCGCCATGTCGGCGGCCGATCCGGCCAGGTCGATCTCGATCGCCCCGGCGCTGTGCGACAGGTCCCATAACGTCAGCGCCCCCGCCCGATGCGCGGCCGCGGTGCGCGCAGCCAAGTCGTGGCGACGGCCGCTGCGATAATCGACCTGGGTGAGCGTCAGCACCGCCACTTGGTCGTCGAGTGCCTGGTCGATGGTGTCGGCCGGTACGGTGCGCAGTGTTACGCCAGGCAGCATTCGTGCCAGGCCCTGTGCGATATAGAGGTCGGCCGGGAAGTTGCCTTGGTCGGACAGGATCACCGTTCGCCCCGGCCGCGCCGCGAGCGCCGCCGCGAGCAGCTTGAACAAATTGACCGAGGTCGAATCCGCGATGAGCATCTCGTCCGCGCCGGCTCCGACGATTGGCGCCAGCTTGGCCGCGATCCGGCTCGGCGCGTCGATCCAGTGATGCTTGTTCCAGCTGACGATGAGGTCGTCGCCCCACTCGCGCTCGACGACGCCAGCAATGCGTCCGGCTGTCGAGAGCGGCAGCGCGCCAAGTGAATTGCCGTCGAGATAGATTTTACCCTCGGGTAATCGGAATCGCTGGCGCGTTTCCCTCAGCGGATCGGCGGCGTCGAGCGCGCGGGCTTCGTCGAGGGTCACAACTTCGGCAAAGTCACGCCGCGCTGGCCCATATATTTGCCGGCGCGGTCCTTGTAGCTCGTCTCGCAGCGCTCGTTGCCCTTGAGGAACAGGAACTGGCAGGCGCCTTCGTTGGCGTAGATTTTGGCCGGTAACGGCGTGGTGTTGGAAAATTCGAGGGTGACGTGCCCCTCCCAGCCGGGCTCCAAGGGTGTCACGTTGACGATAATCCCGCATCGCGCATAGGTCGATTTGCCCAGGCAGATCACAAGCACATCCTCGGGCACCCGGAAATATTCGACCGTCCGGGCCAGCGCGAAGCTGTTGGGCGGGATGATGCAGACGTCGGTCTTCCTGTCGACGAAGCTGTTGGCGGCGAAGTTTTTCGGGTCGACCACCGCCGAATCGACGTTGGTGAAAATCTTAAAATCGTCGGCGACGCGGGCGTCGTAGCCATAGGACGACAGGCCATAGCTGATGCACCCGTCGCGCCGCTGCGCCTCGACGAACGGCTCGATCATCTGGCGGTTGGTGGCCTGTTCGCGAATCCAGCGATCGGATAAAATGCTCATGGGGTGTTGCTAGCGGGGGAAGGACGGGGTGAGCAATCGGCGCGATGGGGTGGGACGGCACATTATTGGATTGAGGCCAGGTCCCAAGCTCAACGTTTGCCGATTTCATCGAGAAGCCGGTCGATCCGTTGGAGGAGGTCCGCTCGCGCCGCGGGATAATCGGCGTTCATCGATCCAAGATCCGACCAATCGCGACTCTTGCCCAACGCAGCAACCGCAGGCGCCTTGTCAAACAGAATGACGATGTCCACCGCAGCCGCGTCCCTAATCGCGAACTGGCGAAGCGGATCGGCGGCGGAATTGATTCCGTCCGCCTTCAGTGCCGCGGCCAGGGCTGGGGAAACATGCGCTTCGGGCGTCAGGCCGCGCGATTCGACGGTCAGGGGCATATGGCGCTCTGCCGCGCGGCGGCGAAGCCATTCACGCGCAACCGCGCTCTTCACCGAACCAAATTGACAGACAAACAGAAGGCGCGCCGGCGCGGCGTGGCTTCGACCGGTCGCGCAAGACACGGCGAACGCGCCCGCTCCCACCAGGAACAAGCGGCGCGAAAGGGGTATCCGCATGATCGCGTCCATCGATTCTGACCTATCAGTCTTCGAATCGGTTTACCAGCTGTCGGCTGTGCCAAACCAGATACCAAACTCGCGCTTGTCCACCGGCTTTTTCCACAGGTCGGTCCACGAAAATCGTAGCGTGCCCGCTTCATCGTTTCGCGCGATGGGCGTAGGATGCGCGCATGGCCGAGATTATCCGCATCACCGAATCCGCCGAGCCGCCCGCGAGCGCAGCGCTGCCCCAGAATATCGAAGCGGAGGCGGCGCTGCTCGGCGCGTTGATGATCGACAACCGGCTGGTCGAGGACGTTCAGCTGCGCCTCAAGCCGCACCATTTCTTCGAGCCGTTGCATGGGCGGATCTACGAAGGCATCCTTCGGATGACCGACAAGAATATGGTCGCCAATCCTGTCACGCTGCGGCCGATTTTCGACGCCGACGAGGCGATGAAGGAGGTCGGCGGACCGTCCTATCTCGCCCAGCTGACCGGTTCGGGCGCGGCGATCATCGGCGCGCGCGACTTCGCCGCGCAGATTTACGACCTGGCCTTGCTCCGTGCCCTGATCGGGGTCGGCCGCGACCTGGTCGAAAGCGCATTGGACACGTCAGAGGAGGTCGCCCCGCTCGCCCAGATCGAGCGTGCCGAGAGCGAACTTTACCGTGTGGCCGAAGAAGGGGGCAGCGAAAGCAAGGTCAAGAGCTTCGGCGAAGCCAGCCAACTGGCAATCAAACAGGCCGAGAAGGCGCTCAACAGCGGCGGGCATTTGTCGGGCGTCACCACCGGGCTCGACGGGATCAATGCCAAGATCGGCGGCCTCCACAAGAGCGACCTCACCATCCTCGCCGGGCGCCCGGGCATGGGTAAGACCGCGCTTGCGACCAACATGGCGTTCGCCTGCGCCCAGCGGTTCATTCGCGAGCAGGAGGAGGGGGTCGACCCGGCCAAGGGCGCGGGCGCCGCGGTCGCCTTTTTCAGCCTCGAAATGTCGGCCGATCAGCTGGCGACGCGTATCCTCGCCGAGCAATCGGGCATCAGCTCGGAAAACCTCCGCATGGGCAAGATCAGCCAGCAGGAATTTCGCAGCCTCGCCCGCGCCGCCGGCGAGCTGTCGACGCTGCCCTTGTACATCGACGATACCCCCGGCTTGACCATCGCCTCGCTCCGCGCCCGCGCGCGGCGGCTCAAGCGGCAGAAGGGGATCGGCATGGTGGTGGTCGATTATCTCCAGCTGCTCCAGGGAACCGGCAAAAGCAGCAACGACAACCGCGTTCAGGAAATTTCCGAGATCAGCCGCGGTTTGAAGCAACTCGCCAAGGAACTCGACGTGCCAGTGCTGGCGCTGTCGCAATTGAGCCGTGCAGTCGAGCAGCGCGAAGACAAGAAACCGATGCTGTCGGACCTGCGCGAATCGGGCTCGATTGAGCAGGACGCCGACATCGTGCTGTTCGTCTATCGTGAGGATTATTATGTCGCCGCGAAGGAGCCCAAGTTTCCTAAAGAGGACTCCGACGCCAAAGTTCGTCAAGACTACGAAGATTGGCGACGAGAAATGGACAGCGTCTATGGCATGGCCGAACTGATCGTCGCCAAGCAGCGCCACGGCGCCACCGGCAAGGTCAAGATGCGCTTCGACAGCCGCGTGACTAAGTTCAGCGACCCGGTGGACGAGGGGTATATCCCGGAGATGCGGGGGTAAGCCAAAGCCGCCGAGCGTAACGAACGCGCAGCGAAGCGAGCGAGCGTTACTCGAAGAGACGGCGAAGGCCGGCCGACGACCGGCAAGGCCGTGTCGATCGACGTCACGGATTTACTCCGTGACGGCCCGCGCATTCCCGCTTCGATCATATCGCGCTAGCTTAGGTTCCCGCTTTCGCGGGAATGAAGAGCGTGAGAACGTCCACTTTTTCATCCTTAGCGGCCCCTCAATCCTTCCCCGGCACATAAGCCTCCCGCAACCCCTCGGTGATCCCGCCGCGCGTCACCTCCGCCTCAACGCTGGTCACCGGGTAGGCACAGTAATCGGCGGCGTAGTAGGCGCTGGGGCGGTGGTTGCCGCTCATGCCGACTCCGCCGAACGGGGCGGCCGAGGGGGCGCCGTTAGTGGGCCGGTTCCAGTTGATCACGCCCGAACGAATGTTGGCCCAGAAGCGGTCGTAGAGCGCCGGATCCTTGGACAATAGGCTGGCCGCCAAGCCGAAACGCGTGTTGTTGGCCTCGTCGATCGCCGCGTCGAAATCCTTGACCCGGATCAGTTGCAGCACCGGCCCGAACAATTCCTCGTCGAGGCGGTTCTTGGCGTCGGTCATGTCGATCAGCGCCGGGGTCAGGTAGGGCCGCTCTTCATGCGGGCGGTCCAGTCGGCGGATAGGCTTTCCACCTTTCATCATCAGGCCGAGGAAGCGGTCTTGGAGGATGTCGGCGGTGATAAGGTCGATGACCGGGCCCATGAACGGTTGGGGATCGGCATGGGGATGGTCGACGATGATCCGGTCGATCAGCTTGACGATTTCGTCGATCAGGGGCTGGTGCGCGCCATCCTCGACGATCAGGCGGCGCGCCGCGGTGCAGCGCTGCCCCGCCGACAGGTAAGCCGACTGGACGATGATCGCCGCCGCGGCGGGCAGGTCGGCGACATCCCACGCGACGATCGGGCTGTTGCCGCCAAGCTCGAGCGCGAGGATTTTCTGCGGCGTCTCGGCGAACTGCCGGGCGAGTGAGGCACCGGCACCTACCGACCCAGTGAACAGAAGCCCGTCGATCCCGGGTTCGGCGGCGAGCGCTTTGCCCTCGGTGATGCCGCCGATGAGCAGGCGGATCACGCCCTTGGGCACGCCCGCTTCGTGGAAGCAATCGACCAGGAAAGCGCCGGTCGCGGGAGTCTTTTCGGACGGTTTGAACACCACCGCATTGCCGGCGACCAGCGCCGGGACGATGTGGCCGTTGGGAAGGTGGGCCGGGAAATTATAGGGGCCGAGCACCGCCAGCACGCCGTGCGGTTTGTGCCGGACCGCGACCTTGTTGCCCATCGCCGCCTCCAGCTTGCGCGTCGGCGTTCGCTCGGAATAGGCGTTGATCGAAATGTCGACCTTGGCGATGGCCGAGGCGACTTCGGTCTTCGCTTCCCAATAGGGTTTGCCGGTTTCGCGCGCGATCAGGTCGGCGAACTCGGGCTCCCTCGCCCGCACGACGTTGGCGAAGCGGCGCAGCGCTTCCATCCGGTAGGTGACCGAATGGGCCGCCCACTCGGGCCAGGCGGCGCGCGCCGCAGCAACTTCGGACGCCGCATCGCCGACCGGGCCTGACCAGAGTTCCACGCCGGTTGCCGGCTCGGTCGAAACGATCAACTCGTTCATCTACACTCCCCGCCCGGCGGGCGTTCCCACGGCGCTGCGCACGGGTCAAGCATCGGATGTCATGGCGTCGGCCATTCGTCGGATCGCGGCGATCTTGGCTTCGAATGGCGCCCAGTCGTCATGGTCGGCAATCGCCGTCCAGATCGCCTCTACCTCGTCGATCAGCATCGAACAGGGCGCCGGGTCGGACCAATAGGGGGGGGGCGGTGGCCGCCCCCGCTCGGCGAACAGAATGAAAAGATCCTCGAAGGACGGGTCTGAATATTGCTCGGCCCGTGGCAGGCGCCCGCCGCGCCAGTCGAAGAACAAGCGGTCGAGCCCGACCTTGCGCGATCGCAGCGCCTTGAGAACGGCCGGGAGCAAACCCGGCTCGGCCTCGACGCCGAGCCGCCGCGCGAACCGCTCGCCCAGCGCCGCCTCAAACCGCGCGGGCCATTGCGCCAGCACGTCCGACAATGCGGGAGCGTCCGCCACCAGCGCCAGGCAGCCGGCCAGTTGCGCCATGTTCCACTGGATCGCCTCGGGCTGGCGGCCGAAGGAGTAGAGGCCATATTCGTCGAAATAAGCGGCGGTGAAGCCCTCGTCCCAGTCGGGCGCAAACCGCCATGGGCCATAGTCGAAGCTCTCGCCGGTAATGGCGATATTGTCGCTGTTGAGCACGCCATGGACGAACCCTGCGGCGATGTACGACGCGGCGAGGGTCGCGGTCGCGGTGCAGACCAGGTCGAACAGGCGGAGCGGATCGTCGCCCGGCTCCTCATATAATTGACCAAGGCAGTAAGCAGTCAGCCGCTTCAACTCCTCTGTATCATTGAAAAACGCCAGCCGTTGAAACGTGCCGATGCGGATATGGCCGTGACTGAGCCGGGTCAGCACCGCCGAACGGGTCGGGGAGGGCTCATCGCCGCGGAGGAGTGCCTCGCCGGTCTCGAATAGCGCGAAGCTCTTCGACGTGTTAACCCCCAACGCCTCGAGCATCTCGGTCGCTAAAACCTCTCGCACCCCGCCTTTGAGGGTAAGGCGGCCATCACCTCGCCGGCTCCACGGCGTCTGCCCGCTGCCCTTGGTGCCGAGGTCGAGCAGGCGGCCGCTTCGCCCGTGCAGCGTATCGGAAACCTCACGCAGCTGGGCGAACAGGAAGCCGCGCCCGTCGCCGAGATCGGGGTTGTAGTGACGGAACTGATGGCCGTGATAGCGCAGCGCAAGCGCCTGCGGCAGATTGTCGGGCAGCGGTTCGAACCGGGCGAAGTGCGCCTCCCAATCCAGGTGGGTCAGACCAATCCGCTCGGCCCATCGGCGATTGAGAAATCGCGGGATCGCTTGCGGGAACCGGGCCGGCGCCACCACGTCGTAAAACGCATCGCCAAGGCCCAGAATCGCGGGGTCGGCACGATAAGGTTGCGGCGCGGCCATCGGCCCGCGATAGGGGAGGTGACCTATGGGGGAAAGCGCCGATGGCGAAATGGACCGACCGCAGCTTCAACAGCGCCGATGGGCTGCGGCTCCATTATCGCGACTATGACGGACCGCACGAACGTCCGCCGATCCTCTGCCTGCCCGGTCTCACCCGAAATTCCCGCGATTTCGAGCCGGTCGCCGATCGCTTTGCCGGCGAATGGCGAATTCTGTCGCTCGACTTTCGCGGGCGCGGATTGAGTGAGCATGATCCCGACCCCACCCGCTACATGCCGATCGTCTACGCCGCCGACGTCATGAAGATGCTCGACCAGCTAGGCATCGCCGATGCGGTATTCCTCGGAACGTCGCTGGGGGGACTCGTGACCATGATCGTTGCCCGGTCGGATAATGAGCGGATCGCCGGCGCCCTGCTCAATGACATCGGGCCGGAGCTCGATCCGGCCGGCGTTGCCTGGATCGGATCCTACGTCGGACAGGAAGTCATCTATGCCGACTGGGCCGAAGCCGCGGCCCGACTGGCGGCCCGCAGCGCCGCGAAGTTCCCGCGCTGGGCTGCGGCGGACTGGGAACGCTTCACCCGCCGCGTCGCGCGCGAGCGGCCGGATGGCTCGGTAGGTTTCGACTATGACATGGCGATCGCCGACAATTTTCGCGTGGCGGCCGAGGCTCCGCCGGTCGACATGTGGTCCTATTACCGGTCGCTCGATGGGCGGCCGGTGACCGTGCTTCGGGGCGCACTGAGCGATCTGCTCGATCCGGGCGTAGCGGAGCGGATGGCGCGCGAGGTTTCCGATGCCGAGCTGGTCACCGTCCCCGACGTGGGCCATACTCCCAGTCTGGACGAGCCCGAATCGATCGCGGCCATCGAGCGGCTGCTGGACCGGGTGCTCGCACGGCAGGACTAGCCAGCAACCCGCCGCAATTTGGCAAGCGCGGCGACATCGTCTTCATCGGGCGCGATGGTCGAGACGAATTTGCCGTCGCGGTCCATCACGAACACCGCGGCGGTATGATTGACGCCATATTCCCCGCCGGGCTCCGGTACCTTTTGCGAAAAGACACCGAATAGTTGCTTGACCTTTTCGACCTGCGCCTCGCTGCCAGTCAGGGCGATGACTTTGTTATCGAAAAGCTCGGCGAAGCGGGCGAGGTCGGCCGGTCGATCGCGCGCGGGATCGACGCTGACGAAGACGATTGCCAGGTCATCGTTGCCCAACTGGCGGCGCAACTTGATCAAGCGCGCCAGCGTGGTGGGGCAAACATCGGGACAATGGATGAAGCCGAAGAAGATCGCCGCCGGCTTGCCGGTCAGCCGGCTGCTGGCGAACGGTTGCCCGTCGCTGTTGACCAGGGTGAACGGTCCGCCGATTGGGCCAAGCTGGGCCTGTTCGGCCTGGCGCATTGGTTGGGCGGGCCGCAAGACCAGGAACAAGGCCCCCGCCGCAGCGAATGCGACTAGCAGCCACAGTGCCACCCTTGTCTTGCCCAGCATTAGCGAGCGCCCGCGACGGCGACCTTGCCGGATGCGGTCTGATGTCCGCTCCTTTCGAACGTGAAATCGACAAAGAAACGGTCGCCCGGCGAGAGCGGCACGGTCAGCCCGGTCATCATCAAATGCGTCCCGCCAGGCGCCAGCACCGCTTTTCCATGCGCTGGAATGTCGAGCGACTTGACCATTTCCATCGACACGATGCCGTTCGTGGTGGTCGAGCGATGGAGCATCG
Organism: Sphingomonas sp.; assembly: GCF_013816785.1. Taxonomy (GTDB): domain Bacteria; phylum Pseudomonadota; class Alphaproteobacteria; order Sphingomonadales; family Sphingomonadaceae; genus Sphingomicrobium. The sequence goes on from NZ_JACDDV010000012.1 coordinate 34,134, forward strand.
CGGAAGGCGCTACCGAGGCTTTTGCCGCGAGCAGGCGATCGCCGTCGTCTCCCTTATTGGCGATCGTCATGTAGACGGCGCCGGTCGTCTGGCCCGGGGCGACAGCGCGCGCCCATACCTCGGTCACCATGACCTCCGGGGCAGCGGGCGAGCCGCATCCCGTTATCATCAGCAACGGCAGGAGATTGGCGAGGTAGCGCATGGCCGAGCCAGTAATTGTGTCGACTGAGGAGCGCAATGCCCACGCTCAAGGGCGCGGCGAATTGGCTAACCTATTTTTACGAATTGGCTAACCAGTTCAAAAACTCGCGCAATTCCGCCATTTCCAAAATGAATTGGAGGCCCGACCGGGAATCGAACCCGGGTGCAAGGATTTGCAGTCCTCTGCGTCACCACTCCGCCATCGGGCCTTTTGGCTGATTTCCGCTGGTTTTTCGCGACGCGGCGGTGGAGTTTCCACTTTGCGTCCCGGTCAGTTTCCACCTTCCTGCTTTGTTCCGCCCGGAACCCGGGAGCCCATGGCGGCGACAGCGCTTCGTGCCCTTACCCGCTGGCCGACATATTTCAAGGCCATTTGGAAGGTGCGCTGGGTTTTGGGTCGGCCTGCCGCTTGTCAACCGGGGTGCGCGGACGCAACCATTCGACGAACGGCAACGGGGTTCGCTTGGCGGACGCGGTGCCACAGGATATGGGTCGCTTGAACCGCAGCTGTATTAGTGTCATATGACAGCTTGCCGATGACGAGGGAATCGATGACCGACTACAGCCTTGCCCGCCGGGCGATGGTCGACAGCCAGCTTCGCCCCCAAGGGGTGACCGATCGCCGCGTCCTGGCGGCGATGGGCACGATCGAGCGCGAGCGGTTCGTGCCTGAGGCGGCGCGCGCGCTGGCCTATTTCGACCGGCCGTTGCGGATCGGCGGCGGTCGCGCGATGATGCCGCCGGCGGCGCTTGGCTTACTGCTCAGCGAAATTGCGCCGATCGCCGGCGAAAAGGCGTTGGTGGTCGGGTCGGCCATCGGCTATTCGGCCGCGCTGCTGAAGGCGCTTGGGCTCGATGTCGTCGCGCTCGAGCGGGACGCGGCGCTGGCTGCAATGGCGGTCGAAGCCGGTGTGCCGACGGATATCGGCGCGCTTGTCGAGGGCTTCGGCAGCAAGGCGCCCTACGATCTCATCCTGCTCGATGGCGCGGTCGAGCAAATTCCGCCGGCGCTGATTGAGCAGCTTGCGCCCGGTGGCAGGCTTGCCGGCGCCATCGCCGATCGCGGCGTCACTCGACTGGTCATCGGCCATGCCGCGCGCGGCGCGCTTGGGCTGAGGACGCTGGCCGACGCCGACGTTGCCTTTCTGCCGGGCTTCGAGCGGCCGCGCGTCTTCACCTTCTGATTGCATCGGAGAAATATCCCCGTGACGCGTTACTTCGCCATTGCCACGCTGATCGCCGCGCTCGCGGCCGGCACCGCCTCCGCCGACACGCTGCGAGAGGCGCTGGCCTCGACCTATCGCGCCAACCCGACGCTGACCGGCCAGCGCGAGGCGCTCAAGTCGACCGATGCCGGAGTCGCCATCGCCCGCGCCGCCGGCCGGCCGACGGTGGCTGCTACTATCGGAGTGAGCCGCGACATCACCCAGGCGGGGACACTGCGGCGGACCAGCAACGGCCCGTTTCTCAACGGTGGGCTCGACCTCTCTTATCCGCTGTTTCAGGGCGGCAGCGTCCGCAATGGCATAAGGGCGGCAAAGACCCGGACCGAGGCCGGCCGAGCCACGCTCCGCGCGGTCGAGGGCGACATCTTCACCGAAGCGGTCGCCGCCTATATGGACGTGATCCGCGACTGGGCGATCGTCGAACTGAACCAGAACCAAGTGCGCGTGCTATCGACCAATTTGGAGGCGACCCGCGACCGGTTTCAGATCGGCGACCTGACGCGAACCGATGTCGCCCAGTCCGAAGCCCGTCAGTCGCTCGGCCGCTCGACGCTTGCCACCGCGCAAGGCCGGTTGACCTCAAGCGAGGAGAATTACCGGCGGGTGATCGGGCAGGCACCCGGCGCGCTCGCTCCGCCACCGCCGCTCCCTCCGTTGCCGACCAGCCCCGATCAAGCGGCGCAAATCGCGCTCGCCAACAATCCGGACCTGATCGCAGTCACCCGCCAAGCCGAGGCCGCCGGGTTCGACGTCCGCTCGGCGCGCGCCAGCAGGCTCCCGACCGTGTCGGCGCTCGGCTCCGCCGATTACGTCCGGACCTTCGGTGGGTCGGCCGGTTTCAACCCCAATACAGGCGAATCAAGCACGCTGACCGGCACCGCGACCTCGATCGGCGTCCAGGGCCGCGTTCCACTCTACCAGGGCGGGCTTCCCGCCGCGCGCATCCGGCAGGCGCAGGCGATCGAAGGGCAAACCCTTGAGCAGCGCGTCGCCACCGAACGGGCCGTCGTCGCCAACACCCGCGCCGCCTTCGCCACCTATCAGGCGGCGACCAACGCTATTGCCTCGAATCAGGTCGCGGTCAGCGCGAATGAGCTGGCTCTGGAAGGCGCCCGTGCCGAAAATGGCGTCGGCACCCGCACCATCCTCGACGTGCTGAACGCCGAGCAGGAGTTGCTCAACAGCCAGGTCGCGCTGGTTACCGCGCGCCGCGATCAATATGTTGCCGGTTTTCAGCTCTTGAACGCCATGGGCCAGGCCGAGGCCGACGACCTCGGGCTTGATGGCGGACCGCTTTACGATCCGCTCGGCAATTACCGCCGCGTCGCGGGCGACTGGAACGACTGGTCGGGTGATCGGCATCACGATCCGGTGGCGACCAGCACGGTGACTCCGGCCGAGCAACCGCAGGGCGTGACACCGGCTCCGCGATAAGCGATAGGGTTGGCCATGGCAGCCGCCCGCGAACCGTCGATGGAAGACATATTGGCGTCGATCAAGCGCGTGATCGCCGAGGAAAAGGAGATTCGCGCCGCGGCGCCACCTCCCTCGCCAGTGTCTGAAGACGACGACATCCTCGAACTCGATGAGACGATGGCAGCCGAACCGCTGGCGCCGCCGGTCGATCTTGGCCCGCCGCTGGTCGCGGACGCGCTCGCCGACAGCAGTCGCTTGCGGATCGAGGAGCTGGTCAGCGTCGCCGCGGCCGCGCCGCCGCCGCCGACGGTCAACCCCCTGGAGGAATTGGTGCGCGAGATGCTCCGCCCGATCCTCAAACAATGGCTCGATGACCATTTGCCGGGCATTGTCGACGAGCATGTGAAGCGCGAGATCACGCGCATCACCGGTCGGCCCGTCTAGGGCTGGCGAAGGAGCGAGGGCGCTGCTAGCCCTTGCGTCATGATCGCACGCACCTTGCTCGCCGCGGCCGTTGCCGCCTCCGCCCTGATCGCCGCCGCCCCCGTGCTGGCGCGGCCGATGACCGTCACCGACATGCACATGATGCACCGCGTGGGCGCCCCCAGCGTTTCACCCGACGGCCGTTATGCGGTCTTCACTTTGTCGACCACCGACATGGCGAAGAACAAGCGCAACAATCCCATCCAATTGCTCGATCTGAGGAGAGCCGGCGCCACACCGCAGCCGGTGGCTGCGCTGACGGGCGGCCATGACGCGGTGTTCGGTGCCGACGGCGCGATCTGGTACCTCGCCCCGGTCAAGGACCAGGATCAGCTGTTTCGCATGGCGATCGGCGGGAAGCCGGTCCAGATTTCATCGCTCAAGGGCGACATTTCGGGCTTCACGGTCAGCCGCGACGGCAGCCGGCTGCTGATCTGGGCCGACCGCGATACGCGTTGTCCCGATTTCGCCTGCTCCGGGCTTCCGCCCAAGCCCGCGACCGGAACGGGCCGCACCTACGACCAATTGTTCGTGCGCCATTGGGACACCTGGGCCGAGCCGGGCGTCAAGGGTCGCCTGTTCGCCTTTCCGATCGCCAATGGGCGGGTCACCGGCGCCGGGGTTCCGGTCAGCGGCGCGCTGGTCGGCGACACGCCGTCGAAGCCGTTCGGCGGGGCTGAGGAGATTGCCCTCTCCCCCGACGGCCGCACCGCCTTTTTCGCGCTGCGTGAGACCGGGCGGATCGAGGCGACCTCGACCAACCTCGATATTTTCGCGGCGCCCACCGACGGATCGGCTCGGCCGGTCAATTTGACCGACGCCAACGATGGCACCGACACGCTGCCGACCGTCTCGCCCGATGGCCGCACGCTAGCCTATGTCTCGATGGCCCGCGCTGGTTATGAAAGCGATCGCCAGGTGATCATGCTGCGCGATCTAGCCTCGGGCCAGACCCGTGCCTTGACCGCTGCATGGGACCGCTCGGCCGGCTCGCTTGCCTGGAGCCCTGACGGCCGCAGCCTGCTGATCACTGCCGAGGATGTCATGGAGCTGCCGATCTTTCGGGTCGACGTCGCCACCGGCCGCATTAAACGCGTGACCGGCAACGGCCACGCCGGCAATGTCGTCGCCACCGCCGACGGCGGCGCGATCTTTACCCAGAACAGTATCATTGCGCCCGACGATCTGTTCCGCGTCGACGCCCGCGGCCGCGTCACTCGCCTGACCGACGTCAATCGCGCCCTCATCTCCCAGCTCGACCCGGTTACGTTCGAAAAATTCGCATTCAAGGGCGCCCGCGGCGACCAGGTGTGGGGCATGAAGTTGAAGCCCGCCGGTGCCCGCAACCAGCCGAAAATGCCGATCGCCTTCGTCGTCCACGGCGGGCCGCAAGGGAGCTTCGGCAACGCCTGGTCCTACCGCTGGAACTCGCGCCTTATCTCTTCGCCGGGCTATGCCGTGGTCAGCGTCGATTTCCACGGCTCGACCGGCTACGGCCAGGCATTCACCGACGCGATCCGGGGCGACTGGGGCGGCAAGCCGCTGGAGGATTTGAAGCGCGGCCTGGCTTTCGCCGCCGCCGCCGACCCCTCGCTCGACGCCGACCGCGCCTGCGCATTGGGCGCCAGCTACGGCGGCTATATGATGAACTGGATCGAAAGCCAGTGGCCCGACCGCTTCCGCTGCCTGGTCCAGCATGACGGCGTGTTCGACGCCCGCGCCATGGCCTACGAGACCGAGGAACTATGGTTCGACGAGTGGGAGCATGGCGGCAAGGCCTATTACGAGGATCCGGCCGCGTTCGAGCGCTGGAACCCGGTCAACCATGTCGCCAAGTGGAAGACGCCGATGCTGGTCATCACCAGCGAAAAGGATTTCCGCATCCCCTATACGCAGGGACTGGCGTCGTTCACCGCCCTGCAGCGCCGCGGCATTCCCTCGAAACTGCTGGTCTTCCCCGACGAGAACCACTGGGTCCTCAAGCCGAAGAATTCGATTCAGTGGTATGGCGAGGTGTTCGGCTGGTTGAATCGTTACATCGGCGACGGCGCCGCTCGCTAGATTCCTTGTCATTGCGAGGAGAGTTGCGACGAAGCGAACCAGTCGGCGCTAAGCTGGAATGCTTCGTTTCGCCCGCAATGACGACAGGCGGTTGAGTATGACTCAGCGCCCCGCTAACCGCGCTCCATGACCGAATTGGCCAAAACTTTCGAACCCGGCGTCATTGAGGCGCGCTGGTATGCCCATTGGGAGGCCAGCGGCCAGTTCCGGCCCGAGCGACTCGACGCCACCCCCTTCACCATCGTCATGCCGCCGCCCAACGTCACCGGCAGCTTGCACATCGGCCATGCGCTCGATGTCACACTGCAGGACATTTTGACCCGCCATGCTCGGCTGCAAGGGAAGGATGCGCTGTGGGTGGTCGGCACTGACCATGCCGGAATCGCCACGCAGATGGTCGTCGAACGAAATCTCGACAGCCAGGGCATCAAGCGCGCCGAGATCGGCCGCGAGGCGTTCCTCGAGCATGTCTGGGAATGGAAGGCGCAGTCCGGCGGCCAAATCACCCAGCAGCTCCGCCGCCTCGGCGCCAGTTGCGACTGGGCCAACGAGCGCTTCACCATGGACGAGGGCTTTTCGAAAGCCGTCACCCATGTCTTCGTCGAGCTGCACAAACGCGGGTTGCTCTATCGCGACAAACGGCTCGTCAATTGGGACCCCAAATTCCAGACCGCGATCAGCGACCTCGAAGTCGAGCAGCGCGAGGTCAACGGCAAGTTCTGGCACTTCCGCTATCCATTGGAAGACGGCAGCGGCTTCATCGCAATCGCGACGACGCGGCCCGAAACGATCCTCGGCGACGGAGCGGTCGCGGTGCATCCCGACGATCCCAAATATGCGCACCTCGTCGGCAAGCGCTGCCTGTTGCCGATCGTCGATCGACTGATCCCGATCATTACCGACGCGCATGTCAGGATGGATTTCGGGTCGGGCGCGGTAAAGATTACCGCGGCGCACGACTGGAACGATTATGAGGTCGCGCTGCGCCATCCCGCGGCGAACATCCCGTTCATCAACCTGCTCAACGCCGACGCGACGATGAGCGACAATTGCCCACCGGAGTATCGCGGCCTCGACCGCTACCAAGCGCGTGAAAAGGTCGTCGCCGATTTCACCGTGCGCGGGCTGCTCGACAAGGTCGAGGACCATGTCCACATGGTGCCGTTCGGCGACCGTTCGGGGGTGGTGATCGAGCCATGGCTGACCGACCAATGGTATGTCGATGCTAAGACGCTGGCCCAGCCGGCGATCGAGGCGGTCAAGTCCGGCGCGATCAAGATCGTTCCCGAAACCTGGGCCAAGACCTGGTTCAACTGGCTCGAGAACATCCAGCCGTGGTGCGTCTCGCGCCAACTGTGGTGGGGGCATCGGATTCCGGCGTGGTACGGTCCGAAAGACAGGGGGATCGGTATTCCCGCACCGGGAGAGAGTTGGGCCAATGCATCGACGGCGTTTGATGAGACCTTCGTCGCCGAAACCGAACAAGATGCCAAACAGGCGGCCGCATCATATTATTCTGAGCAAGTCGGTGAACGGGAAATCGTGGTTTGCGCTGACCGTGGAGAGGCGCTTTGGAAAGTGCTTTCAAAAGAAATCGACGTCGAGCGTCAGCGCCCCATCTGGCGCGACAACGACGTGCTCGACACTTGGTTCTCGTCTGCCCTCTGGCCCTTCGCCACCCTCGGCTGGCCCGAGCAGACCGAAGACCTCAAGCGCCACTACCCCAATGACGTGCTCATCTCGGGCTTCGACATCCTGTTCTTCTGGGATGCGCGGATGGCGATGCAAGGGATCGAGTTCATGAAGGAGGTGCCGTGGAAGACGCTCTATCTCCACGGCCTGGTCCGCGACGCGGCGGGCCAGAAAATGTCCAAGTCGAAGGGCAACACGGTCGATCCGCTCGGCCTGATCGATCGCTTCGGCGCCGATGCGCTGCGCTTCACCATGGCGGCGATGGAAAGCCAGGGCCGCGACATCAAGCTCGATGAGAAACGCGTCGAAGGCTACCGCAACTTCGCCACCAAACTGTGGAACGCCGCGCGCTTTCTTCAGGGCAACGGCGTGGGCGCTTCAACGTCAATCAAGGCGCCCGACGCCACGCTTCCAGTCAACCGCTGGATTATTGGCGAGGTGGTCGACACCTTGGCCAAGCTCGACAAGGCTTTCGCCGAGCTACGCTTCGACGACATGGCCGACGCCATCTACCATTTCACCTGGGGCAGTTTCTGCGACTGGTATGTCGAGTTCATTAAGGGTGTTGTGTCCCCCTTCCCGCAAGCGGGAGGGGAAGAGCCGCGCAGCGGCGAAGGGGTGGGGGCGTCGGAAGGCGCAACTTCCCCCACCCCCAACCCCTCCCGCGAGCGGGAGGGGAGTGAAGAGACCAAGGCCGTCGCCGCCTGGGCGTTCGACCAGATCCTCGTCATGCTCCACCCGCTGATGCCGTTCATCACCGAAGAGCTGTGGCACTCGATGGGTGAGCGGCCCTACGACCTGATCGTCGCTAAGTGGCCGGAGCCCGAGGCGCAGCGTGACCTGCCAGCGACGGCCGCCATCGACGGCCTGATCGCGATCGTCACCGAGGTCCGGGCGGTACGCGCCGAGCTCAATATCCCGTGGACCGCGATTCTGGTTCCACACGTTATTGGCGGCGACGCGGCGATGACTGACCGACTGACGAGCAATGCCGCGACGCTGTCACGCATGGCCAAGCTTGGCGCACCAGTGGCGGCGGCCTCGGTCCCCGCCGGATCGGCACAGATTGGGGTCAGCGGCACCACCATCGCGTTTCCGCTCGAAGGCGCAATCGACCTCGACACCGAGAAGGCCCGCCTCGCCAAGGCCATCGCCGCTGCGGAGAAAGACCGCGACGGCCTCGCCGCGCGGCTCGCCAACTCGGCGTTTGCCGAGCGCGCTAAGCCTGAGGCTGTCGCCAAGGCGCGCGAGGACCACGACTCCCGCGCCTCCGAGGCCGAGCGGTTGGCGGCGGCGCTGGCGCGATTGGGCTAACTGTTCCCCGGCGGAGGCCGGGGCCCA